>NZ_JBHUYE010000008.1:0-144352 GCF_042668835.1 Specibacter sp. NPDC057265 | reverse complement strand
CGGCGCCGGCCCGGCAACAATCTGCCGGGCCGGCGCCGTGCCTTTCCCTGGGAGGGTGGGAAGGCACGTCAGCGCAGTTGCCCTGTTGGGGGCCCGGCGTCGGGGAAGATCGTCAGGGCCTTTTTGTCCTTGACCGGCTTGTCCTTGTTGGGCCCGTCCTGGCCCGGCGCCACCACATCCCCGTTCGGGGCAATGATGAGGGACACAAAGGTCTCGGTGCCTGCCTTGCCGAAGGAGATGCGGCCCAGATAGGCGCCGGGCTCCAATCCCAGCCAACTGAGGGTGACCGTGCCGGATTTGCCGTTGGCCAGCTTCAGTGGGTTCGGTGTGACGGTGGCGTTGCCAACATTGGCGCCCAGGACCGCGGCGTCAACAGTGGCCTTGGCCGGGCCGTCGCCACCGCCCGGGTAGAGGTTGGCCAGCACCGTGTACGTACCCGGCGCAGGGTTTTTCACGGTGAGCGTCTCGCTGGCCGAGGCAGTGCGGACATCACTGAAACCACCGTCGGGATTGAAAACTATCATGTCAAAATCAACGTTGGGGTCAGCGGAAAGCACCTGAAACTTTGCCAAGGTGGTGCCTTCGGGGACGACGACCTCCTTGATGAAGTTGGATTCATCGCTTCCCACCACCAGCGGTCCGGGAACCAGTTCAATGGCTGTGGAATCGGCCTTGGACAAACCATCCAGGGTCAAATTCACCGGAGCGTTGGTCCCCGAGACCACGGGGATGGTGCCGGTGCCGGTGGCCTGAGTTGAGGTCAAGGCCACCTCCGGATCCACCAGCACCGGCAGCGGCCGCACGGCCACGGGTGAGGTGACGGTGCTGCCGGCGCCCTGCCAGGTCAGCGAGCCCATGGCGAACTTGCCCAGGGCCGCCGTCGAGTTTTCAAAAGTCACCTTGAAGGTGCGTTTTTCACCCGCTGCCGGGAAGTTCAGCACTGACGGGGTGACCTTGACATTGACGCCGGGCACGGCGGCCGTGGCCCGGTACAGGCCCGCCTTCAGTGCCGTCACGGTGCGGGTGACGGTAACCTTCCCGGCCAGGGACGCCACCGCCATCGAGGCCAGGTTCATGTCCCGGGGCGCGGTGCTGCCCAGGTCGCCCATGCCCAGGTCAATGCCTGTGCCTTGAATGAACTGCAGATACTCGGTGTCACCGGCGTCATAGACCAGGCCCGGGGTCAGGGCCTTGACGACGGCGGTCTGCCCGGCACCGGTGGCAAAGACGTCGGTGTTCCTGCTGCCGTCGGCATTGACCACGGAATTGGTGGTGGTCATCATGGCCGATTTCACGGCAGCGGGGGACCATGTGGGGTTCTTGGCCCGCAGCAGGGCCGCGAAGCCGGCAACATGCGGGGATGCCATGGACGTGCCCGACATCATGCCAAACTGTTCACCATTGGCGGCAAGCGGGGCAACACCTGCCAGCACTGCCACGCCGGGGGCGGCGAGGTCGGGCTTGAGCAGATCGGATCCGGCGGCGCCCAGCGGTCCGCGGGAGGAGAAACCGGCAATTTGTGGTTGCGGTGCCGCGGGCAGCCCGGTGGTGTCTGAATCGACCAGGGCGACCAGGATGGCGGGGTCCGCCGTGACCTTGTCCTTGATTTGCTGGGAGGCCGGCGGGTTCACGTGGACCGTGGGCACAGCATGCAGATCCACGTCTTCAGAGGAAGCTGTGACGTTGGTGAGGATCATGCCCACCCCGCCGGCGCGCTTGACCTCGGCGCTCTTGGCGGTCCTGTCAATGACGCCGCGGTCACACACCACCACCCTGCCGGTGGCCTTGGCAGGGTCCAGGGTGTTGGGTCCGCAAAGTTCCGCGTCCACGGCCCCGGCCGCGGCTGCCGCCGCGGCAAGAACCACCGGGCGCGGCGGCAGGCTGGCGGTCATCATGCTGGCGCCGCGGAACTTGCTGCCATCGGAGAACTCCGCCGTGCCCTGCAGCTCGGAGGAGAAGGAGGTGGCGGCCACCGTGGTCACCCAGGGCGCACCGTGATTGACGGTGCCGGACGCGGGTCCGGAGTTGCCGGCCGAGGCGGCAACGAAAATGCCTGCCGAAGTCGCAGAGAGGAAGGCCAGCGACACTGGATCCGTGGTGGAGGAGGTGCTGCCGGAAATTGAATAGTTCAGCACATCCACGCCGTCCAGGATGGCCTGGTTGATGGCGGCCACGGCGGAGGAGGAGTAGCAGCCTCCCGTGCCCGGGTCGTTGTCCTCCCAACAGATCTTGTAAACGGCGAGCTTGGCCGCGGGCGCCACACCGCCGGTGATGCCCAGGTTGCGCCCACCAATGCTGGCTTCCACATTGGCGTTGCCGGCAGCCGTGCTGGCGGTGTGTGTACCGTGGCTGGAAACATCCACCGGGGAGAGCACTTCCAGGGGCGAGCGGTCCTCCTCAGCCACATAGCGGGTGAAGTCATCGGCAAAATAGTGTGCGCTGAGCACTTTGGAATTGCACGCAGTGCCGTCAAAGTCCGCGCCGCTGCCAACCCCGGCCGGGCATTCCCCGGCAAAAGTTTCACCGTTGGCCTTGAGCATGGCAATTTTGCCGTCCCCGGTGCGGTACGGGACGCCAACTTGGGGATCACCTGTCAGCGGTGCCACTTGAGAACCGGCAAAGAACGGGCTCGACGGCGTGTAGCCGCTGTCAATGACACCCACCACCACGCCCTCTCCGGCCTTCTCCACGCCACCAAAGGAGCTGTTCCAGCTGCCTTGGGGGCCGCTGAGGCCCAGGAAGTCGGTGCTTGAGTAATCAGGGGTGTTTTCAGTGTCGGCGGCCACGGCAAGAACCTTCGGATCCTTGGCCAGGGCCAGCGCCTGCCCGGCGGACAAATCCGCGGAGAAGCCGTTGAGGGCTGCGGTAAAGGTCCGTTTGACTTTCACATTCCCAGCCTGGGCCACCTTCCTCTGCTCGGTCTCCAAATGTGCCTGATACTTTTGGACCTCCGGGCGTGCGGCATCGAGCTTCTGGCCGGGCTGCGGTTTGGTGGGGGCAAGCCCCGGCGTTCCGCCGTCGTACATGGCAATGGGCTGCTCGGCCATGACCACAATGTAGCGGCCGGCCTGGTACAGCAGGGGGTCAAGGGCGGAGGGTGCGGGCTGGGCCGGCACCGTCCCGGTCAGAGGTGCGGGCTGGGCAGCCGCCGGCAGGACGGCTGTGGAAACCAGCAGCAGCGGCACGCCGGCGCCAAAGGCGGCGGCCTTGAGCCAGCTGCGGCCGCGGAAAAGGGTTTTCCCCGTTCGTTTCATGGTGCGTTGAACCTTTCAGCAGGATCCCTCCGGGCGTCTTTGCCCGCAGGACATGCATGTGGCGTCCGCGGGGGCCTGCAGCAAGGGGTGCATGGCAGCAGCCGTCGTCACCAGCCTGATGCTACCCACCGGGGCACAATTTGTGAGCTGTTTCACAATCCCGGGCGGGAAAACTAGTCAAAAAGACAGCCCGGGGCACGGGGGCTGGGCCAAAAGGACGGCGCCGCTTTGCCGTTTAGCAGCCCGGCGGCGTGAGGTGCTGGTACTTCAGGGCGTAGTCGTAGCTGGCCATGGTGTCTGCGGCGGTCCGCTCCCAGCCAAAGGACTGCGCATACACCGACGCTGCCCGGCCCATGTCCGCCCGGGTCTGTGGGAAGTCATGCAGGGAGGCAATGGCCTGCGCCCACGCTCCGGCCGAGCGGCCCTTTACCAACAGGCCCGTCCGGCCATCGCTGACAGCACACGGCAGGCCGCCCACGTTGGTGGCCAGCACGGCCGTGCCGCAGGCCTGCGCCTCCAAGGCCACCAGGCCAAAGGATTCGCTGGCGGAAGGCACCGCCACCACATCCGCGCTGCGGTACCAGTGGGCCAGCTGTTCCGGGCCGACGGGCGGGTGGACAGTGGCGCTGCCGGTCAGGCCGGCATCGGCGATCATGGCGGGGAGGTCATACTTGTCACTGCCGCTGCGGGCCCCCAGAAACGTCAGCTGCAGATCAATGTCGGGGCGTTCGCGCCGCAGCAGGGCAGCGGCCTTGATGAGCACATGCGGGCCCTTGAGCCGCTGCAGGCGGCCGGCGAACACCACATGGAAGCGCTGCGGCGCCACGCCCAGCTCCTTCCGCGACCTGTCCCGGAAGGCGGGTTTGAAAACGTTCAAATCCACCCCGGGCGAGACCACGTCAATGCGCTGTTCGCAGCCGTCGTAGTGCCGTTCCAACTCGGCCGCCTCGGCGGTGGTGTTGGCGATGAGCCGTGTGGCACCGGCAACAATATGCTGCTCCCCGTCTTCGCGGATGCCCGGCTCCGCGCTCTGCCCGGGCTGCAGATGGTGGTTCTTCACCCGTGCCATGGTGTGCATGGTGTGCACCAGCGGCAGGTCCAGCATTTTGGCCACCAGCAGCCCTGCCATCCCGGAAACCCAGTAATGGGAGTGCAGCACATTGACCTCCTGCGCCCCGGCCGGGGCCGGGGCCGTGGTGAGGGATGAAATGTGGGCGGCAACGGCGTCGGCCATTTCATGGATCAGTTCCGGCAGCGACTCCTTGGAGACCTCGCCGTAGGGCCCGGCCGCAATGTGGTGGACTGCAACGTGCGGGGCCACTGCCACCGTGGCGGGCTGCCCGGCGCTGGTGCGGCGGGTGTAGATGTCCACCAGGACGCCCGCGGCGGCCAGCTTCAACGCCAGCGCACGCACGTAGACGTTCATGCCGCCGGCATCCCCACCGCCGGGCTGTTCCAAGGGGGAGGTGTGCAGGGAGAGCATGGCAACCCGCCGGACCTGATGCATGGCTTCCCTTTCCTGATGACTTGACGCAGCTGCCGAAGGCCGATGCGCACGCTTGAATCAATCTTGCCACTGACGCGGCAACTGGCCTACCCGCGCATGCCGCCGGGGCCCAGGACGCACCGGCTTTTAGGGGACGGCGCGGAAAGTGCCCTAAAATGGCTGGGTGAGCCACTTAGTTGCGCCAGTTCCCGAAGCCGCCTCCGGTCCGGAACGCCAAGCCATCATTGACCTGTCCGCCATAGCCAACAACATCCGGCATCTGCGCAACCTTGCCGCGCCTGCCCAGGTCATGGCCGTGGTCAAGGCCGACGCCTACGGCCACGGCATGCTCCAAGTGGCCCGCACCGCCGTGGAGGCAGGTGCCAGCTGGCTCGGCACCGCGCATGTCAGCGAGGCGTTGGAACTGCGCGCGGCAGGCGTGGAGGCACCCATTTTGGCATGGCTGCACACCCCCGGCACCGACTTTCACGCCGCCGTGGCCCAGGGCGTCGATTTGGGCTGCTCCGGCTGGGAACTGGATGAAATTGCCGCCGCAGCCCGGGAACTGCAACACCCGGCAGGCGTGCACCTAAAGATTGACACCGGCCTGGGCCGCAATGGCTGCTCCCGGGAGGACTGGCCGGCCTTTGTGGCGGCCGCCGTGGCCTACCAAAACCAGGGCCTGCTGCGGATAGTGGGCGTCTTCAGCCACCTCGCCGTGGCCGATGAGCCGCAGCGGCCCGAAACCGATGAACAGCTGGCACGTTTCCGGGACGCCGTGGCGCTCGCCGAGGAACTCGGTGCCGCCATTGAACTGCGGCACATTGCCAATACCCCCGCCACCCTGTCCCGGCCCGACACCCACTTTGACATGGTGCGGGTGGGGTTGGGCGTGTACGGGCTGTCCCCTTTCGCCGACCGCACCTCGGCCCAGCTGGGACTGGTCCCGGCCATGACGCTGCAGACCAGAATAGCGCTGTGCAAGGATGTGCCGCCCGGGCAGGGGGTCTCCTACGGGCTGAACTACACCAGCACCAACAACACCACCCTGGCGCTGGTGCCGCTGGGTTATGCCGACGGCATTCCCCGCATCGCCAGCGGCGGTCCAGTGCGCGTCAATGGCACCACCTATCCCGTGGTGGGCCGGATAGCCATGGACCAGATGGTGATTGACTTGGGTCCCCAGGCCCGCACGGCCTTCACCGGGGCCGGGGTGGCCGCCGGCACGGCACTCGGGGCCACCGCCAAACTGTTTGGCAACGGGCTCGACGGCGGGCCCGTCGTGGAAGAGTGGGCTGCGGCCGCGGGAACCATCAATTATGAAATTGTCACCCGCATCAGCTCCCGGGTGCCGCGCAGCTACGATTGGGGACTGCAGTGAGGACGTGGGAATTCGCCACCGGCACAGCTGCGCAGACGCAGGAGCTGGCGGGCCAATTGGCGCAGCTGCTGCGGGCAGGTGATTTGATCATTCTCAGCGGCGGGCTGGGGGCCGGCAAAACCACCTTCACCCAAGGCCTTGGCCGTGGTCTGGGGGTCCGGGAAGGCATCATTTCACCCACCTTTGTCCTGGTGCGCATCCATCCCAATCTCCCCGATGGACCAAATCCGGGCGGCCCGGACCTGGTCCATGTGGATGCCTACCGGCTGTCCAGCAGCGGTGAAATTGATGACATTGACCTGGAAAACACCTTGGACAGCTCCGTCACGGTAGTGGAATGGGGGGTGGACCGCGTGGAACACCTGGCCGAAAGCCGGCTGGACATTGAGTTGCTGCGCGCCAGCGGCAGTGCCTCCGCCGGTCCCGGCCACGATCCGGTGGACGGGACGGGCGGGGATTCAAGCTTTGATGTCGAAGGCGACGACGACGAACCGCGCACCCTGCGACTGAGTGCCTGCGGCCCCCGCTGGCACGGAGTCGATTTTGCGGTGTTGGGGCAGACAGCAAGCCAGGAGAAGGGCACAACGTGAGGCTTTTGACCATTGACACCTCAGCCGTTGCCAGCGCAGCGCTGTTGGACCTTGACCTGCTGGATCCGGTGCGTCCCAGCACGGTGGTGGCGAACTTTGCGGTCGCCGACACCCGCAGCCACGCAGAGGTGCTGGCACCGGGCATCAGCTCACTGTTCACTGACGCCGTCAGCGAAGGCCCCCAGCTGGCGGGCGTGGTGGTGGGAACGGGACCTGGACCGTTCACTGGCCTGCGCTCCGGAATTGCCATGGCCCGTGCACTGAGCTTTGCCTGGAACGTGCCGCTGTACGCCATGATGAGCCTTGACGCCCTGGCCCAGCAGGTCTTTGACACCGCCGCGAAGCACAACGGCCGCGCCGTGGGGCCGCTGGCAACGGGCGACTTCATCATTGCCACCGACGCGCGCCGCAAGGAAGTGTACTGGGCCAGGTACAGCGCCAATGCACAATTGCTTGACGGCCCCCATGTGGGTCCTGCCCATGAGCTCCGGGACCTTCCCGTGTTTGGCGCCGGTGCCGGGCTGTACCGTGAAGTGCTGGCGGCCAACGGCTGCCAGGTGCATGAAGCCTTCGCCACCGCACAACCCACGGCGGTGGAACTGGGGCGCGCGGCAGCACGCAAAATCAGGGCTGCGGGCTCCCTGGAGCAGGCGGGGCTGCTTGACTCCACCCCGCTGTACCTGCGCGAATCGGACGCCAAAGTGCCCGGACCCAGGAAGCGGGCACTGTAACCATGGCTGACACCACAGGCAGCCCTGACACCACAGGCAGCCCTGACACCACAGGCAGCACAGACACCACAGGCAGCACGGGCGCCGCCGGGGCGATGACGTTGCGGGACATGACACCCGCCGATTTGGATTTGGTGGCCGTGCTGGACCGCGAGCTCTTCGGCGTCGACAGCTGGCCCCGGCAAATGTTCGAGGACGAGCTGGCCCAGCCACAAAGCCGCCGCTACATTGTGGCGGAAATTCCCGGCAGCGGCGGCGTGGCCCAGACGGTGGGCTATGCCGGGCTCATGTGCCTGCCGCCCCTTGGCGACATTCAAACCCTCGGTGTCCTGCCCGCCTATGAGGGCCGCGGCTACGCCCGGGCCATGCTGGGCGAACTCATTGCCGAAGCCGCCCGGCGCGGCGCCGAAGACGTGATGCTGGAAGTCAGTTCCATCAACCCGCGGGCCCAGGAACTGTACCGCCGCTTCGGTTTTGAACACATCCACACCCGGCCCCGCTACTACCGCGACGGCTCCGACGGCTTCATCATGCGTCTGCGTCTGGATCCGTCGCCCACACACCCCATTTTGGAGGACCCGTCATGAGCCAACCGCTGGTGTTAGGCATTGAGTCATCCTGTGATGAGACGGGCGTGGGGCTGGTGCGTGGCACCACCTTGCTCACCAACACCGTCTCCTCCTCCATGGCCGAGCATGTGCGCTTTGGCGGGGTCATCCCGGAAATTGCCTCCCGGGCCCATCTGGACGCCTTTGTCCCCACGCTCCAGCAGGCGCTCGCCGAGGCCGGGGTGGCGCTCAATGACATCGACGCGATTGCCGTCACCAGCGGGCCGGGCCTCGCCGGAGCGTTGATGGTGGGCGTGAGTGCGGCGAAGGCGCTGGCCCTGGCCACCGGGAAGCCCTTGTATGCCATCAACCATCTGGTGGCCCATGTGGGTGTGGGGCTGCTGGATGAATCCATCGCGGCCCGGTACAGCGACGGGGCCCTGCCCCAGAACCTCGGGGCGCTGCTGGTGTCAGGGGGGCACACGGAGATCCTGCGGGTGCACAACATTGCCGCGGATGTGCAGTTGCTGGGAGCCACCATTGACGACGCCGCGGGCGAAGCCTTTGACAAGGTGGCGCGCGTGCTGGGCCTGAGCTATCCGGGCGGGCCGGCGATCGACAAACTCGCTTGCACCGGCAACGCCAAGGCCTTCCGTTTTCCCCGCGGGCTGACCATGCCCAAGTACATGGGCACGGCGGAAAAACCCGGTCCGCACCGCTACGACTTCTCATTCTCGGGACTGAAGACTGCCGTGGCGCGCTGCGTTGAGGGTTTCGAGGCCCGCGGTGAAGAGGTCCCCGCCGCTGACATTGCCGCCTCCTTTCAGGAAGCGGTGTTGGATGTCATCACTGCCAAGACCGTGCTGGCGTGCCGGGAGCAGGGGATCACCACGCTGCTGCTGGGCGGGGGAGTGGCTGCCAATTCCCGGCTCCGCGAGCTGGCGCGGCAGCGCTGCGAGGCGGCCGGCATCACCTTGCTGGTGCCCAAAATGTCACTGTGCACCGACAACGGCGCCATGGCGGCGGCCCTCGGGGCCCAGCTGGTCATTCATAAGGTGGCCCCGAGTGCCTTGGATTTTGCCCCGGATTCCTCCCTGCCGGTGACAAGCATCAGCCTGTAGCCGGCAGCCGCCGGTTTCTAGCGCTCCAGCAGGATCAGCGCCGCGTCCAAGGTGGCCAGCGACTGTGGATTGTCCACGCGGGCAAGCGTCATGGCCGCGATGACCAGGGAGCTCAGGATCAAGGCCAGCTGCTGTGCGCCGGCAACATCGAGTTCGCTGCGGTGTGCGGTGATTCCGCGCAGCAGCGCCTCGCCCAGTTCCTGCCGGTACGTGGCAATGACGGCGCCGACGGCGGCTTCGTTGGAAATGGGCGCCCCCGCCACATTCAACAGCAGGCAGCCATTCTCCGCTGACAATGTTCCGCGCCGCGCCAGCGCCGCCCGCAGGCCCGTGAAATACTCCACAATGGCTTCCGGGGCAACGGCCGGCGCATTCAGCGGCAGGAGCCTGGGCCGGATGACCTCGCCCAGATAGCTGCTCAGTGCCGCATCGAACAAACCACGCTTGCTGCCAAAGGCATGGTAAATGCTGGAGCGGCTCAGCCCGGTGGCACGTTCCAAATCGGGCAGCGAGGCATCCTCGTAGCCGTGCTCCCAAAACACCGTCCGCGCAGCACGGATGACGTCCTGGGTCTCAAAGGACTGCACACGTCCCATGGTCCCCCCATTTTGTGGATCGATTGATTCAATATATAGTGAACTGGTCAGTCCATAATAAACCATGGGTGCTGGAAATCAGGACCCGGCGCCCTTGACTAGCCGTTGAAACTGTCCACGCACCCCCTGCCCCCGAGAGAAAGCACAAACCATGACCCACTCTGTCAGCACCCAAATCCAGCTCTCTTCACGTCCGGTGGGATGGCCCACAGCCAATGACTTCAGCACTGTCCAGGTGGAGCTGGCGCCCCTGGCGCCCGGGCAGATCCGCGTGGCCAACGAGTTCATGTCCGTGGACCCGTACATGCGCGGACGCATGAGCGACGCCAAAAGCTACGCCGCGCCCTATGGCCTGGGTGAGACCATGACCGGGGGCGCCATTGGCAGGGTGGTGGAATCCGCCAGCGCGGACATTCCCGCCGGCTCCGTGGTGCTGCATCAATTTGGCTGGCGTGACGTGGTCCAGGAAGACGCGGCAGCCTTCAAAATCGTTCCGGAACTGCCCGGGGTGCCGCTGTCGCTGTACCTGGGCATCCTCGGCATGACCGGGCTTACCGGCTACGTGGGCCTGAGCAGGATCGCAGGCCTGCAGGCGGGGGACACCGTCTTCATTTCCGGCGCGGCCGGGGCCGTGGGCACCGCTGCCGGACAGATTGCCCGGCTGCTGGGCGCCAAGCGTGTGATTGGCTCGGCGGGCAGCGATGAGAAGGTTGCGCTCCTGACCGGGAAGTACGGCTACGACGCGGCATTCAACTACAAGACCGGTTCCGTGCGGGAAATGCTGGCGGCTGCCGCACCCGAAGGCATCGACGTCTTCTTTGACAATGTGGGCGGAGACCACCTGGAAGCGGCCCTGGACGTGCTCAACCCCGGCGGCCGGGCCGCGCTGTGCGGGGCCATCGCCGGGTACAACACCACCGGGCGCAAGCTGGGGCCTGACAACATGGCCAACATCATCACCCGCAGCCTGAAGCTGCAGGGATTCACCCTGGGTGGACACCTGGACCTGGCCCCGGAGTTCAACCAGCTCATGACGGGCTGGTTCACCGAGGGCAGGATCGCCTATGACGAAACGGTCGTTGACGGCATTGACCACGCCGTGGACGCCCTGCTGGACATGATGCGCGGAGCCAACACCGGCAAGATGGTGGTCCGCACGGCCCCGGCCGGCGGCAACAACGCCTAGTTGGCGGCCATCTCGGCGACCAATTCACGGACCACGGCCCGCAGCTCACCATGGTGGGCTGCGGCCACGCGGCGCTGGCGCTGGTAGCCGGCACCATTGTCAATGATGTCCGCCACGCTCGCCAGCTCCGTGGCGCAGCCCAGCTTCGCGGCCACGGGCTCAAGCTTGTTCAACAGTTCCATCAGATCCTCGGTGACCAGGCGCTCCTTGCCGGCGGCGTTTTGAATGATGATGGCATCCAGGCCATACCGGGCGGCACGCCACTTGTTTTCCTGAATGTGCCAGGGGGGCATGGTGGGGATGGTGCCGCCGGCGTCGAGCGTGTTGGAAAAGTCCTCCACCAGGCACTGCGTCAAGGCCGCAACAGCGCCAATTTCCTTCAGGGACGACATGCCGTCGCAAATGCGCATTTCAATGGTGCCAAGGTTGGCCACCGGGCGGATGTCCCAGCGTATTTCATTGGTGGCATCAATGACGCCGGTGGTGAACATGTCCTGCACATAGGACTCGTACGCGGCCCAGTCGGGGAACTGGAACGGCAGGCCCGCAGTGGGAAGCTGTTGGAACATCAGGGCCCGTTGTGAGGCGTAGCCGGTGTCCTCCCCATTCCAGTAGGGGGAGGAGGCCGAAAGGGTTTGAAAATGCGGGAAGTAATTGACCAGGCCATCCAATACCGGCATCGCCTTGGAGACATGATCCAAACCCACATGGACATGCACCCCATAAATGAGCATTTGGCTGCCCCACCACTGGGTCCTGTCCACCAGCTTGGCATAGCGGGCCTTGTCGGTGACGGCCTGGGTGCGGGAATTGCTGAACGGATGCGTTCCGGCGCAGAGCAGATCAAGGCCCAGCGGCTTGGAGGCCGCACGCACAATGTTCAAGCTGCGCCGCAAATCCTCGGTGCCCTCGGACACGGTGTGATTGACGCCGGTGACCAATTCCACAGTGTTCTGCAGCATTTCACCCTTGATGTGGGGGTGTTCGCCGTCGGCCATGGCCTCGGGGTCCGCGGCGGAAATGTTCTTGAAGACATCGTCGGCCCGGGCGGCAAGTTCACCGCTTTCGGTGTCAACAAGCGCAATTTCCCATTCCAATCCCAGCGTTGACCGCTCGGATTTCGCGAAATCAATCTGCACTGCAACGCCCCTTTGGCAATGGTGTAAAGCTTGGCGCAACACGGCAAGGCGCCGGCTGCTTCTTGATTGTAGTTCAGGAACACCGGGCACAATGAAAGCATGCCGATCCTGAATAAAGACATGACAGTGTGTATTTCCCTGGCTGCGCGCCCCAGCAATATTGGCACCCGCTTCCACAATTACCTTTACGATGCCCTGGGCCTGAACTTCATGTACAAGGCCTTCGCCCCGACGGACCTGACCCAGGCGGTGGCGGGAATCCGTGGGCTGGGCATCCGCGGCGCGGCCGTGTCCATGCCGTACAAGGAGGACGTCATTGACTTGGTGGACGTCATGGACGCCTCCGCCTTGGCCATCGACTCCGTGAACACCATCGTCAATGACCACGGTGTGCTCACTGCCTACAACACCGACTACCTCGCCATTGCCCGCCTGTTGGCCGGGAACGCCATTGATCCGGACTCCACTGTCCTGTTGCGCGGCTCCGGCGGCATGGCAAAAGCCGTTGCGGCCGCACTTCACGACGCCGGATTCACGCAGGTGCGCATTGTGGCCCGCAATGGAAAGCGGGGCCGGGCGCTGGCCGCGCTGTATGGGTTCGACTGGCTGCCCGAGGTGGCCGGGGCCACCGCCGGCATGCTGATCAATGCCACCCCGCTGGGGATGGCCGGCAAGGACGAAATGGTGCAGTCCTTCAGTGATGGGGCCATTGCCCACGCCCAATTCATCTTTGACGTGGTGGCACTGCCGGCGCAAACTCCACTGGTCAAGGCCGCGCAGGCGGCCGGCAAGCACCTCATTACAGGCGCCGAGGTCATTGCCCTCCAGGCGGAAGAGCAGTTCGTGCTCTACACCGGGGTCCGCCCCAACGCCGAACTGGTGCGTGCGGCTTCGGAATTTTCCCGCCGCCAATAGCCGGCGGCTAGTGGGGTTCCACCACAATGGCCACCCGCTCATCCCCCAGGCGGGTCAACACCAAGGTGGCCTTGTTGGGACCCTTGCCGGAACCCGTGAGCAATTGGCGGCGCAGCTCCTCCGGAGTGATGGAAATGCCACGTTTCTTAATTTCCAGCACGCCAATGCGGTTGGCCTTGACCCAGGCCTTGAGCGCCTTGACGTTGAGGGCTTTGACCTCAAGGACCTTGTAGGCGCGCGCAAAGGGGGTGTCCACGTGGGCGTCGGAGCTGAGGTAGGCAATGTGCGGATCGATCAAGTGTGCACCCATGCTGCGGGCCAGGTCCGCCACCAGTCCGGCACGAATGACGGCGCCGTCAGGTTCATAGAGGTAGGCGGCAACGGCTCCCACTTCGGCGTCCTGCTTGCCCGGTTCGTAAGGGACGGCGCTGCTCAGCTCATGGGCGCCCCTGCTGCCCATGACCAATGCCGCGCGGCAAACGCCCGGGCGGGCCAGGGCGTTGAAGTACAGCCCGGCCTCCACCACGTCCCCGTCCAGGGACACCCACTGGGCCTCGGCGGTGGCCGGGAGGGCTTCATGCGGAATGCCCGGGCCCATTTTGACGCCCACTGCCTTGCCGGAATCCGCCAATTCCTCCACAAAGGACAGGGGCGGGGAGAAAGCTTCGGGATCGAAGAGGCGGGTGGTCCCGCTGGTGCTGGTGGTGCGCCGGGCCGGGTCCAGCCAAACGCCCTCAACATGGGATAAATCAATCTCCTCCGCGCGCCCGCACACCACGCGGGCATGGGGGAAGGGCATGAGGTTCACGGTGGCGCAGGCGGCGGTGACCTCATCCATTTCCACGGCCGTGACGTCAATGTCCAGGCTGGCCATGGCCAGTGAATCCGCGCCAATGCCGCAGCCCAGGTCCGCCACGGAGGTGATGGCCGCCGTCGTGAACCTCTGGGCATGCAGCGCGGCAATGCTGAGCCGGGTGGCCTGTTCCAGGCCCGGGGCAGTAAACAGCATTTGCTGGGCAAACTCACCAAATTTGCTCTGCGCCTTGGCGCGCAGCCGCGCCTGGGTCAGTGCCGCCGCCACCAGCTCGGGAGAGTGTCCGGCCTTGCGCAGGGACTCATTGAGTTTGAGTGAATCCGCCTCGCGGTAGGGCCCCAAGGAAGCCAAAAGCTCCCAGCCGGCAGGAGTAAGCAGCGCAGAGATTGCATCGGTGACCATGTGTCAAGACTATCGCCGCAGTCCATGGTGAGCAGCGTCACAGGCATTACGCTACACATAACTTGCGCAATTATTTCTCCGTGGACTAGTTTCATTGGAGGCACTTATAAGGATTGCCTAAGCTAATAACTTGGAGAAAACGATGTTGAAGACGCGCCTGATGACGTTCGCCGCCACCACCGCTGTACTTGCCTTGACTGCCTGCGGTGCTTCCACGGACGCCACGACGGAGGTCGCCGATGCCTCAACGTCGGTCACCATTGAGGACAACAACGGTTCGCACACCATTTCCACTCCGGCCAAGTCCGTGGTTGCCACCGACAACAGGACCTTTGAAACCCTGGCCGCATGGGACATCAAGCTGGCAGCGGGGGCCGTGGCCCTGATGCCTGCCACCAGCCCGTACAAGACCGACACTTCCATCATTGACCTGGGCACCCACAACGAGCCGGACCTTGAAGCCATCGTTGCCGTGGATCCTGACGTCATTGTCAACGGACAGCGTTTCACACAGTTCCAGGACGACTTCACCAAGCTGGCCCCCAACGCCACAGTGCTTTCCCTGGACCCGCGCGAAGGCGAGCCCTTTGACGCCGAGCTCAAACGCCAGACCACCGTCTTGGGCGAGGTTTTTGGCAAGCAGGCCGAAGCCAAGGCCATCAATGACGACTTTGATGCTGCCGTGGCCCGGGTCAAGGCCGCCTACAACAAGGAAGACACCGTCATGGGCTTGATCGCCTCGGGCGGCAAGATCAACTACGCAGCCCCCGTTACGGGACGCACCTTGGGCCCGCTCTTTGATTTCCTGGAACTGACCCCGGCGCTGGAGGTCGAGAAGTCCAGCACGGACCACAAGGGCGATGACATTTCCGTGGAAGCCATTGCCGAGTCCAATCCTGACTGGATGCTGGTGATGGACCGCGACGCGGCCATCTCCGCCAAAAACGCCGATTACAAGCCGGCCAATGAGGTTCTGCAAAGCTCCGCCGCCCTGAAAAACGTCACGGCGAGCAAGGATGGCAACATTGTGTTCATGCCGGCAGACACCTACACCAATGAAGGCATCCAGACCTACACCGAATTCCTGAACAGCTTCGCCGACGCCCTCGAGGCAAAGTAGGCTCCACGCACTTTTGCCCAGTGGCAGATCCTTCCTCTGTGGACGGGTCTGCCACTGTACTGTGTCCAGGCACGTTCTGAAAGGACTGCTGCACGATGACCACCACGGGCGTTGCCACCAAAGGCAAACTCTTTCAACCCAGCCTGCTGATAGGTGTTGCCCTTGTGGGCGCCCTGTTGGTGTTGTCCCTGTTCACAGGTGTCTATGACATCTTTGGCGGCAAGGACGGCGGGGAAATGTTTGCAGTCACCCGGATTCCACGCACCATTGCGCTGGTTCTGGCCGGGGCCGCCATGGCCATGTCCGGGCTGGTCATGCAGTTGCTGACACAAAACCGTTTTGTGGAACCCACCACCACGGGCACCACCGAGTGGGCCGGCCTGGGCCTGTTGGCAGTCATGATCATCAACCCCAATGCGAGCATCCTGGTCAAGATGACGGGGGCGGTGGTGGCTGCCTTCATTGGCACCATGATCTTCTTCCTGTTCCTGCGCCGGGTCTCATTGAAGGCATCATTGACGGTGCCCATTGTGGGAATCATGCTCGGTGCCGTGGTGGGCGCCGTCTCCACCTTCGTGGCCCTGCAGACCAACATGCTCCAAAGCCTGGGAATTTGGTTTGCCGGCAGCTTCACCTCGGTGCTCCGCGGACAGTATGAGGTGTTGTGGATAGTGGCACTGGTGGGTGTTGCGGTGTTTTTCGTGGCCGATAGGTTCACCGTGGCCGGCCTGGGCGAGGAAGTGGCCACAAATGTTGGTTTGAACTACAACCAGATCATGTTGCTGGGCACCGGGCTCATTGCCATCGCCACCGGCGTGGTCACGGTGGTGGTGGGCAACCTGCCGTTTTTGGGCCTGATAGTGCCCAACATTGTCTCCATGTTCCGCGGGGACGACCTCCGCGGGAACCTGCCCTGGGTGTGCCTGCTGGGCATTGCCACCGTCACCGTCTGTGACCTGGTGGGGCGCACCATCATCATGCCGTTTGAGGTTCCAGTGTCCTTGATTTTGGGAATTGTTGGTGCAGTGGTCTTTATTTCACTGCTGTTGAAGCAGCGTCGTCGTGGCTGAGGGCACCTTGATGCGCGGCCCCGAGGCGCCGGGGGCTGCAAAACATCACGCCGGCCGCCAGTCAGGCCCGCTGCCCACCTCCGGGGTGCGCCGGCGGTACTGGGTCATTTTGAGCATTTTGATTCTCCTGGCAGTGGGTTTCGCCTTTGGCCTGCTCGCCTGGGAAAACCCCATGCCCGTGGGATCCGTGGGATTTTGGCGTATTGCGGAACTGCGCGCCACCAACATTCTGGTCATGGCCATTGTGGCCATTTGCCAGGCCATGGCCACCGTGAGCTTCCAGACTGCCACCAACAACCGCATCATCACGCCCTCCATCATGGGTTTTGAATCCCTGTTCGTGGCTGTGCAGACCGGGGCAATCTTCCTGCTCGGCGCCGGCGGGCTGGTCATGATGGCGGGCGTGCCGCAGTTCATTTTGCAGATTGTCATCATGGTGGGACTGTCCATGGCCCTCTATGGCTGGCTGCTCTCGGGCCGGTACGGGAACCTGCAGATCATGCTGCTGGTGGGCATCATCATTGGTGGCGGGCTGGGCTCCATTTCCGCGTTCATGAAGCGCCTGCTCAGCCCCAGCGACTTTGACATCCTCGCTGCCCGCCTCTTTGGGTCCGTCTCCAATGCCGACGTCAGTTACCTGCCCATTGCCATCCCCCTGTGCCTGGGAGCCGGCATCCTGCTGCTGCTCAACGCCAAGCGGCTGAACGTCATTGCCCTGGGTGCGGACACGGCCAACAACCTGGGACTGAACCACCGCGCCGAGGTGATGCGGGTGTTGTTCCTGGTCTCGATCCTGATGGCCACCTCCACGGCCCTGGTGGGGCCCATGACCTTCCTGGGCTTCCTGGTGGCCACCCTGGCGTACCAGCTGGCGGACAGCTACGACCACAAATATGTTTTCCCCGTGGCGGTGCTGGTGGGCTTTGTGGTGCTCTCCGGGGCCTACTTCGTCATGAAAAACATCTTCTATGCCCAGGGTGTGGTCTCCATCCTCATTGAGGCCGTGGGCGGAACGCTCTTCCTGTTCTTCATACTCCGAAAGGGACGCCTGTGATCACGCTGACCGATGTTTCCAAAAGCTACAGCAGTGAAGTCTCCATTGGCCCGGTGACCTTGCAGATCCCCTCCGGCGGCATCACAGCCCTGGTGGGTCCCAACGGGGCCGGCAAGTCCACCCTGCTGACCATGATTGGCCGGCTTCTGGGCCTGGACGCCGGTGCCATTGAAATTGCCGGCTATGACGTTTCCAGCACCTCATCCAAGGACCTGGCCAAAATTGTGGCCATCCTGCGCCAGGAAAACCACTTTGTGGCGAGGCTGACGGTTCGCCAACTGGTGGGTTTTGGCCGCTTTCCACACTCCCGCGGCCGGTTGAACCGCGCAGATGAGGAAATCATCAGCCGCTCCATCGACTTTTTGAACCTGAACGAGCTGGAGAACCGCTACCTGGACCAGCTCTCCGGCGGCCAGCGCCAGCGCGCCTACGTGGCCATGGTGTTGGCACAGGAGACCGACCATGTGCTGCTGGATGAACCGCTCAACAACCTGGACATGAAGCATTCGGCTCAAATGATGCAAATGCTGCAAAGGGCCGCCCAGGAACTGGGCCGCACGGTGGTCATAGTTTTGCACGACATTAATTTTGCCGGGCACTACGCCGACCACATTTGCGCCGTCAAGGACGGTTTGGTGGTGGAATTTGGCACTCCGGCGCAAATCATGAACGACGAGGTGCTCAGCCGGGTCTTTGACACCCCCGTGCAGGTCATCGACGGCCCCCGCGGGCCGCTGGCCGTCTACTACTGACCCCTTAGCTGTCCTTGCGGATCCAGCGGAACGAAAGCCGGCACAGGATCAATCCCACCACCAGCCACCCGGCCAAGACAGCCGCCATCAGTTCCAAGTTCCAGGCGCCACCTGGCTCCAGAGATTGAAAACCCTCCGGCAGGAACACCGAGCGCATGCCCTGGGCCATCCATTTGAGTGGGAAGATGCTGGCAAAATTCTGCAGCCATGACGGCAGTTGCGAGAAATCCAAATAGACCCCTGAGATGAACTGCAGCAGCAGCACAATGGGGATCACCACGGCAGTTGCGCTTTTGCCTGTGCGGGGGAGTGCGGAGAGTGCAATGCCCAACACGCAGCTGGTGATGACGCCAAGCACAAACACCCAGGCAAAGGTGGCCCATTTGCCGGCTTCGGTGGGAAAGTCCACATTGAAAACCACTTTTGCCACCAGCAGGAGCAGCGCCACCTGGAAGGTGGCGCTGATGAACACCATCCCAATCTTGCCCATGAAGTAGGAAAAGACCGGCAAAGGCGTGCCGCCGAGCCGTTTGAGGGTGCCGTCGCTTTTTTCCGCGGCAATGTCCACGGCAAGGTTTTGCACACCACTGAGCAGCATGCCGGCCGCCACCATCCCGGGCACATAGAAGGCCGCCAGCGAAATTCCGCCGCTGCCATCCGGGCTGGTGCCAACATTGCCGCTGTTGCTGAAGGCCACGGCAAAGATGGAGAGCATCATGATGGGAAACAGGAAGGTGAAGAACACCGAGTCCCCCGCCGGAAATACAGCTTCAATTCCAAGGCGGTGCGGGAGGCACCCAACCGCAGGGTTCTCATGCCTGCCTTCCTGCCAGCGGCCCGGAAACCGTGCCTTGTCCCGCCCGGCTGCTGCCCACCATGTCCAGGTAGATGTCCTCCAGGGTGGGCCGGGTGATTTCCAATGCCTCCACTTCGCCGCCGTGCTGGGCATGGAGCCGGGCGGCGAGCGCCGCCGGTTCCACGGTGCGTTCCACGTGCGTCACCCCGTCCTGGCGCCACCGCACCAAGGGAACCTTTGCCTCGGCGCCGCCAATGTCCGCAATGGCCCCAATGTCCACCAGCTTGCCGCCCACAATGATCCCTGCCCGGTCCGCCAAGGTGGCCGCCTCGTCCAAATAATGCGTGGTGAGCAAAATCGTGGTGCCCTCGGCTTTGAGCTGGTTCACCAAATCCCAAAACTGCCGTCTGGCTTCTGGGTCAAAACCCGTGGTGGGTTCATCCAGGAACAAAAGCTTGGGTCTGCCAATGATGCCCAGGGCCACATCGGCCCGGCGCCGCTGCCCGCCGGAGAGTTTGCTGAGGCGGGTGTTGGCCTTCGCCCCCAGGCCCACGGCTTCAATGACTGCCCCCACGTCCCGCGGCCGGGGGTAGTAGCCGGCAAAGTGTTTGAGCTGTTCCAGCACTGTGACGTTGTCGCTCGCACCCGAAGACTGCAGCACAATGCCCAATTGGGACTTCCAGGCCAGGCCGCCATGTGCCGGGTCGCTGCCCAGCACGCTCACCTCGCCGCCGCTGCGGTCACGGTAGCCTTCCAAAATTTCAATGGTGGTGCTTTTGCCTGCACCATTGGGACCCAGGAGCGCAAAGGTTTCCCCGGCTTCAATGTCGAAGCTGACGCCGTCGACGGCCAGCATGGCGCCATAGGACTTCTTCAGATCGCGCACATGGACCAGGCTTGTAGTCATAGGCATATTGTCGCAGTCTGCCGCCATCCGGGCACTGTCCAAAGGAGCCGGCAGCCAATGTGACGGCTGCGCTGGCAGCGAAACCGGCCCCGGCGCCACGGCACATTCCACAGCCAATCTGGCACTCGCCTTGACCGAGTGCTAATCCATTCCCTAGAGTCGGAGTTAGCACTCCCACCCTGAGGGTGCCAACTGTTTATCCTTTGGGCCATGAAGGCACCACCGGCACCGCGACGACGGTGGGCGGCCTTCGCGCGTGGCCCAGGGGACTGCCAGCCATCCATAGAATTTACGTGTGAAGGAGAGGTCCGAGTGTCGGTCTCTATTAAGCCTCTTGAGGATCGTATTGTTGTTCGCCAGCTCGAAGCAGAGCTGACCACCGCCTCCGGTCTGGTGATCCCGGACACTGCCAAGGAAAAGCCCCAGGAGGGCGAAGTTGTGGCAGTTGGACCGGGCCGTGTTGATGACAACGGCAACCGCGTCCCGATCGATGTTGCCGTGGGCGACGTCGTCATTTACTCCAAGTACGGTGGAACCGAGGTGAAGACCGGTGGCGAAGAGCTCCTGGTCCTCTCGGCCCGCGACGTACTCGCCATCGTCGTCAAGTAACGAATCCTTTTTCGTCACTACAACACGTCTGTAAGGGCACCCGCGCCGACACCTGTCACCGAGCCATGGTTCGGCACTGAACAGTTGCCCAGGATTCTTGGGATCCGGCGCGGGGCCTTTGCGTGAAAGGACAATTTGAATGGCAAAGCAGCTTATATTCAACGATGATGCCCGCAAGTCCCTCGAGGCCGGCATCAACAAGTTGGCGGACACCGTCAAGGTGACCCTCGGCCCGCGCGGCCGCAACGTGGTGCTCGACAAGAAGTGGGGCGCCCCCACCATCACCAACGACGGCGTGACCATTGCCCGTGAGGTGGAGCTGGAAGACCCCTACGAGAACCTTGGCGCCCAGCTGGCCAAGGAAGTTGCCACGAAGACCAACGATGTTGCCGGTGACGGCACCACCACGGCCACCGTCCTGGCACAGGCACTGGTCAAGGAGGGCCTGCGCAACGTTGCCGCCGGTGCCGCCCCCGGCGAGCTCAAGCGCGGCATCCAGATTGCAGTGGAGGCCGTTGCTGCCCGCCTGCTGGAAAACGCCCGCCCGGTGGCCGGTGGCCAGGTGGCGGAAGTTGCCGCCATCTCGGCGCAGAGCCAGGAAATTGGCGACCTGCTCGCCGAGGCGTTCGACAAGGTGGGCAAGGATGGTGTGATCACCATTGAAGAGTCCTCCACCACCTCCACCGAACTGGTCCTGACCGAGGGCATGCAGTTCGACAAGGGCTACCTGTCCCCGTACTTCGTCACCGACGCGGAACGCCAGGAAGCCGTCATGGAAGACGCGCTGGTTCTGATCAACCAGGGCAAAATCTCCAACCTGCAGGAATTCCTGCCGTTGCTGGAAAAGGCGCTTGCCGCCAACAAGCCCTTGTTCATCATTGCCGAGGATGTTGACGGCGAGGCGCTCTCCACCTTGATCGTCAACCGTCTGCGCGGCACGCTGAACGTTGTTGCCGTCAAGGCTCCGGGCTTCGGCGACCGCCGCAAGGCCATGCTGCAGGACATTGCGATCCTGACCGGCGCCCAGGTTGTCTCCCCGGAGATTGGCCTGTCCCTGGACCAGGTTGGCCTTGAAGTGCTGGGTACGGCCCGCCGCATCACTGTCACCAAGGACAACACCACCATTGTTGACGGTGCCGGCACGGCCGACGACGTGGCAGCCCGCGTTGCCCAGCTGCGTGCGGAGCTTTCACGCACGGATTCGGACTGGGACAAGGAAAAGCTGCAGGAGCGTCTGGCCAAGCTGGCCGGCGGCATTGGCGTGATCAAGGTTGGCGCAGCCACCGAGGTTGAGCTGAAGGAAAAGAAGCACCGTATTGAGGACGCCGTGTCCGCAACACGTGCAGCCCTGGAGGAAGGCATTGTGGCCGGTGGCGGTTCCGCACTGGTCCAGGCCGCCAAGGCCCTTGACGAAGACCCCAAGGTGACGGCTTTGACGGGCGATGCGGCTACAGCAATCGAGCTGGTCCGCAACGCCGTGGCGCAGCCGCTGCGCTGGATTGCCCAGAACGCGGGCCACGACGGCTACGTTGTGGTGCACAAGGTGGGTGAGCTGGAACCCGGTTCGGGCTTCAACGCAGCCACCGGCGAATACGGCAACTTGATCTCTGACGGCGTCATTGACCCCGTGAAGGTCACCCGTTCTGCCCTTCGCAACGCAGCGTCCATTGCAGCCCTGGTGCTCACCACCGAGGTGCTGGTCACTGACAAGCCGGCAGAGGATGACGAAGCGGCCCACAGCCACTAGTCCTTTACCGCGGTGCCGGCTGCAGACCGGCAGCAAAACGCCGCCGCCCCTTGCCGGGGGCGGCGGCATTTTGCTGTCCGGGCTGTGATGTGTCCCTCTGGAATAGGGTGCGGGCTGCTTTCGTTTTAGACTAATACCAACGCACGGGCCAGCTTCGTAATGACGGACCAGGCCATAGGATGCGCACCCCACCGGTTTTTCCCCGTCAAGGAGCCTTCGTGTCCCAGCCTGAAATTCATGATCCCTTTGCCTTTGTTGGCCTGACCTACGACGATGTTCTGCTCCTGCCCGGGCACACCAACGTCATCCCTTCCGAAGCTGACACCAGTTCGCGGGTCTCCAAGCGCATCACAGTGCAGACCCCGCTGCTGTCCGCGGCCATGGACACCGTCACCGAGTCCCGCATGGCCATTGCCATGGCCCGCCAGGGCGGACTGGGCGTGGTGCACCGCAACCTGTCCATTGAGCGCCAGGCGCAGGAGGTTGATCTGGTCAAGCGCAGCGAATCCGGCATGATCACCAACCCCGTGACCGTTTCCCCGGACGCCACCTTGGCCGACCTGGATGAACTGTGCGCCCGCTTCCGCGTCTCCGGCCTGCCGGTGGTGGATGAAGGCGGACGGCTGGTGGGCATTGTCACCAACCGCGACATTGTCTTCATCCCGGAAAGCGAATACTCCATGCGCCTGGTCCGCGATGTCATGACCCACATGCCGCTGATCACGGGCAAGGTGGGCATCAGCCGCGAGGACGCTTCAGGCCTGTTGGCCAAGAACAAGATTGAAAAGCTGCCCCTGGTTGACGACGCCGGCGTGCTGCGTGGCTTGATCACGGTGAAGGACTTCGCCAAGGCCGAGCAGTACCCCTTGGCCACCAAGGATGACGGGGGACGCCTGCGTGTCGGTGCCGCCATTGGCTTCTTTGGCGACGGCTACGAGCGTGCCATGACGCTTGTGGAAGCGGGGGTTGATGCCTTGTTCGTCGACACCGCCAACGGGCACAGCCAGGGCGTGCTGGAAATGATTGCGCGCCTCAAGAGCGAGAAGTCGGCTGCGCACGTTGACATCATTGGTGGCCAGGCAGCGACCCGTGAAGGCGCCCAGGCCCTGATCGACGCCGGGGCCGACGCCATCAAGGTGGGCGTGGGGCCGGGCTCCATCTGCACCACCCGGGTGGTGGCCGGTGTGGGAGTTCCCCAGATCACCGCCATTTACGAATCCGCCAAGGCCGCCATTCCGGCCGGCGTGCCCTTGATTGCCGACGGCGGCCTGCAGTATTCGGGCGACATTGGCAAGGCCCTGGTGGCCGGCGCCGACACCGTCATGATTGGTTCGCTTCTGGCCGGGACCGAGGAGTCCCCGGGTGAGACTGTCTTCATCAACGGCAAGCAGTTCAAGGCCTACCGCGGCATGGGTTCCCTGGGCGCCATGCAGACCCGCGGCCAAAACACCTCCTACTCCAAGGACAGGTACTTCCAGGCCGACGTGTCAGGGGATGAAAAGCTCATTCCCGAGGGCATTGAGGGCCGCGTCGCCTACCGCGGACCGCTCGCCTCGGTGGCCTACCAGCTGGTGGGTGGCCTGCGCCAAACCATGTTCTATGTAGGTTCCCCCACCATCCCGGAGCTCAAGGCCCGCGGCAAGTTTGTCCGCATCACAGCTGCCGGCTTGAAGGAATCCCATCCGCATGACATCACCATCACGGCGGAAGCACCGAACTACAAGTAACAACGCACGGCTGCGGGCTCTGGCGGCTCAGGCCGCCAGGGCCCGGCTCAGGCCGCCAGGGCCGCCTGGAACAGCTCCATGGCTTCAGCCTGGGGGTACGCCTTTTCGCCGGTCCCGGGCGCAAGCCCCAAGGCCCACTTGCCGGTCTCCGTTGCCGTCAAGTGGGCCTGTGTGCTTTCACGGGCCACGCGCAGGCGGCGCATGGCGGCGGTGGCCGGCAAACCCTCGGCAGTGCCGGTGAGGTATTCCTGGGCCAGATGCAGGCCCAGCTCCAGCAGTGCCGGCCCGGATTCAATGGGCTGCACCTCGTGGACGCCGTAGGGGCTGATGCTCAGCAGCAGCGCGCCAACATTGGAGCCGACGGCAAAGAGCACATGCGTGCTGCTGGGGGTTGTGAGTTCAATTTCCAGCCATTCCTGGGCCTGGGACAACACTGATCCCACCACCGCGCACTTGTCCACGGGGACAATTTTTTCGCCCTGCTGCGTGGCCAGTCCGCGCACCAGCAAAGTGGTGAGCCCGGCACTGTGAAAGAGCTGGTTGTCCCCGTGCCGGTCCAAGCGCAGCAACTTCAAGGTGGTGGCTGCCGACTCCGTGCGGGTCATGGAGAGCAGTGCCAGCAGTTCATGGTCGGTCATGCGCAATTGCGTGTCAGTCATGGCACCAAGCCTACGCGGCGGGGGCCGGCGGCTGGCTACAGGGGCCCGAAGTTTCTGCTGCCGCTGGGGTCGTACCAACTGAGGGACAACGCTTCAAGTTCCTGGCGGACCGCGGCATTTTTGCCAAGGTAGCGTAGAAAGCCTTGCCGGGCATGTTGTGCGCACCAGGCAGGGGCCACGAAGACGCTGGCAGTGCCCAGCAGGAACAACAGCGCCACCAACACCAAAGACACTGCCGGCCCCGGCCCCTGGGACCACCAGCCGCCCAGGGCCAATGACATGGGGGCGCCCACCGCCACCACGATCAGCGCCGCCAGGCCCACACCGGAACTCGTCTTTCCCGGCGCGCGTGAGGTCAAGGGTTGTTTTGCCCGGACAATCCCGGGCAATTTCACGCGGCGGATGTAGGCACAAACGCCAAGCATGCCCATTCCCGCCAGCAGCAGGCTGATCCACAGCCCCGGCGTGCCGGGCATCATGACCAAAGCCAGCAGCCCGCCGCCCAACACGGCGGCACCCAGTCCTGCCATGGCCGCTGCGAAGCCGCTCCACTGGCCGTAGGTCCACGCCATGTCCCGCAGCACCGAGTTTGAGGTTACGGGGGCCAGCCGGGCCATGTCCGATTCCAACCAGTACGCCAGTGGCTGCCCGGGCGTGGCGGGGAAGGGATGGTTGTAGTTCATTGCATTGTCCTTGACGCCTTGCGCAGATGGTTCCCGGTGGTAAGGATCAATACCGGGTAGATGGTCAACGGTACGGCCAGCAGGAGCGGATCCATGCCGTAACGAAGATTGCTGCCGGAAAGGGCAAAATACCAAAAAAGCCCCGCCATAAGCCAGAGCAGCACGGCAATGACCAGCAAGGCCGCGAGCTTCTTTCCCAGTCCCGGGGTGCTGGGCGGCCGTGGCGGCACCGCGGTCACCTGCGTTGAGGCAATGGTGCCCTGCCGAAGCCAGAGGCCCAAAAGCACGACGGCGAAGATCGCTGCCCCCAGCCCTGCCACCGGGCCCTGGGGTTGACCGCCCAGGTGCGGGTTGAGCAAAGCCAGCAGCGCGAAGGCCGCGGCAACCGTTCCCGTGGCGAGCATGAGTGCCGTCAACCGGCCCCGCCGGCTGGCGCTGAGCGGGGACGCTGGTTCGCTCATCAGGCCAGCGCGGCGCTGAAGAGATCGAAGGCGTCCGCGGCGGCAACAGTGCTTGTCCGGGCAGACGCGCCATGGCCTGTTTGCAAGGTCCAAAGCTCGGTTTCCCCACGCTTGAGATGGGCGGTGCGTGAAGTCTCCGAGACGGCGTGCCGGGTCACCATGGCTGCGGCCGGAAGCCCCTCCCCGGCGTCCTCGAGATAAGCGCGCGAGAGCAGGACCCCAAGATGGGCCAAACCCTCCGCCGTATCAACGGGGCGCACCTGATGTGCACCCAGACGGTTGAGGGACAGCAGCAGGGATCCGTGCTCGGAGGCAGCGACGAACATGACGTGTTCGGCCGACGGCGTGACAAAAGCCACTTCCAGCCAAGCGGTGGCAGTGGTCAAGACGGCTGCAATGAGTGCACCGCGATCGACGGGGACAATGTCATCGCCGTCCGGTTCCGCCATGCCCCGGGCCAGCAAGGTGGTGATGCCGGCGCGTTCCAAGATTTCCTGGTGGGCGACGGCGCCGAGCCGGAACAGATCACGGGTGGCGGTGGAGGCTTCCGTTGGATTCATCGCCAACAGTGCCAGAAGTTCATGGTCGGTCAGCAGAAGATCTGATTCGTCGGTCATTGTTCCTTCTCAAATGGGTCCACATGGATGCGGGGGCAGGCCTCAACTCTATCCACCGGAAAGCCAGCCCCAGGCCTTCTTGGCCACGTTGGCCGTCTCTTCGCCCAACCATTTCGCGCCGTCGGAGACCGTATCAGCCACCCATTTCGCGCCGGCACCCACCATTTCACTCGTCGATCCATAGCCCAGCGAATTGGACAGCAGCCCCAAACCGGCCCAGGCCACACCGGCAACCGCAAAGGCGGGTCCCACAACTGGAATGAAGGAACCGACGCCCAGAACCGTGGTGATGCCGCCGTCGAGCATCTGGTTGACGTCGCCGTTGATGATGCCATTGGCCAGCTGCGCACCTCCACCAATGACGCTAAGGACTCCTGCTGCACGGCCCACGGCGGAGAGGCCATTGAGCAGCTGGGTGCCCTTGACGTACTGTCCCAACTGGCTGGCCTGGGCGCTGAGCAGGCTCCACGGCGCTTTACTGAGCAGGCCTGCCTTGACCATCTTGTCGAGCAGCCCGCTGGCAACAGTGCCGCCAAGGGAGGCGAGGAAGTTGCCCGCTTGATAGATGGGGTTGCCATTGGCATCAACAAGGTTCTGCAAGGGCGAGTCCGAGCCGCCGGAACCCCCGGACCCGCCGCCGGCTCCCCCGGACCCGCCACCGGGGGAGCCGGACCCGCCACCGGGGGAGCCGCCATCGACGGCGCTTGCCCGGACTTGTTCATCGGCCTGGTTCTTGAGGAGGCTGGAATGCTCGGCCAACATCAGAGCCGTGGAGTGCAGGGTTTTGCGCATTCCGTTGTTCCACTGTCCGCGGAACTTCTCGCTGTCCGGTCCAACCCAGCGGACCCGCGCGATGACGCCGTTGAGCGAGCCGGACACCTGCTTTAGCTGGCTGCCGGAGGATTCCATGATCTTGGCCAGGTCACGCAGCTGCTCCGGGTCCGCGCCGATCATGCCATCTGCCATGGGTCCGCCTGCCTTCGTCGTCAATGATGTGTGGTCAATAAGGGATGGGGGAACTTGAACAATCCCATGGTTTACCCTAGATCAGCCGCTGCTGGGCTGCGATGGGTTGAACTCACCATCGGCGGCCTGCATGGCTGGACGCAGGTCGTCGCCGATCCCCAACGTGGCGGCGCCGCTTTGGGAATGCTGCACCAGCTGCCGGCAGGGAAGCACTTCAGTAATTCCCGCGCCCTGCGTCCGTTGTGTTCGCAGTTGTGGCAGAAGCTGGCGCTGAATGCACAGGCGGTGCCCGGCGTCGACCTTGCAGCCCTGGCGGGACCGTCACAGAATGCGCGGCCCCGAAAACGAGCCGGGACGGGTTGGCCGGGCTGGTGGGGGCTGTGGAAGCCGGGGGCTGTTTTGGCCATGACAAAAGGTTCGGGCCATTGCGGAGTTGAAAACCACCGCCACGCAGGCCCTCCTGACGGCGGGGGAGCGGCGGGGGAGCGGCTTTAAGGTCTCCGGCGCTCGCTGGGATAGGCTAGGAGGCGTGACTTATGAGATTGAGATTGGCCGTGGAAAGCGTGGACGCCGCGCATACTCGTTGGATGAAATCGCCATTGTGCCCTCCCGGCGCACCAGGGACCCGCAGGACGTGTCGGTGAAATGGCAGATTGACGCCTACCAGTTTGCCGCCCCCGTGATTGGTGCGCCCATGGACTCGGTCATGTCGCCGGAGACGGTCATTGCCCTGGGCAAGCTCGGCGGCCTGGGCGTGCTGGACCTGGAAGGGCTCTGGACGCGCTACGAGGACCCGCAGCCCGTGCTGGATGAAATTGCCTTGCTGCAGGCTTCGGTCATTGACCCCGAGACCACGGTGCGGCTGCAGCAGATCTACAGTGAACCCATCAAGGCCGAACTCATCACCGCACGCTTGGCCCAGATCAGGGCCGCCGGCGTCACGGTGGCAGGGTCCCTGACCCCGCAGCGCACGCAGGAATTTTACAAGACCGTGGTGGCCGCCGGGGTGGACATCTTCGTCATCCGCGGCACCACCGTCTCAGCCGAGCACGTCGCCAAATCCAGTGAGCCGCTGAACCTCAAGCAGTTCATTTACGAACTCGACGTTCCCGTCATTGTGGGCGGCGCCGCCGGCTACACCCCTGCCCTGCACTTGATGCGCACCGGTGCGGCCGGGGTGCTGGTGGGCTTTGGCGGGGGTGCCTCCTCCACCACCAGCCGTGCCCTCGGGATCCGTTCACCCATGGCCAGCGCCATCTCCGACGTGGCTGCGGCCCGCCGGGACTACATGGATGAGTCCGGTGGACGTTACGTGCATGTCATTGCCGACGGCGGCATGGGATCCAGCGGCGACATCGTCAAAGCCATTGCCATGGGCGCCGACGCCGTCATGCTCGGCACGGCACTGTCCCGCGCAGCCGAGGCCCCCGGGCAGGGCTGGCACTGGGGTGCGGAAGCCCATCACCACGAGCTGCCGCGTGGCCACCGCGTGCACATGGGCACGGTGGGGACCTTGGAAGAGGTGCTGTACGGCCCCGCCCATCAGGCCGGAGGGTCATCGAACCTCATTGGCGCCCTGCGCCGCTCCATGGCCACCACCGGCTACTCGGATCTGAAGGAATTCCAGCGCGTGGAGGTAATAGTCGCCCCCTAGATAGACTGGTGGGGGGGAACTGTTCATCAAAGGCCACAGCGGAAAAGGCAGCCATGACAAGCAATTCGTTGGAACGCTACGAGCTGGAACTGACCAACCCGGGCCTGGTCATCCTGGAGATGGTGGCCGCGTCCAAGGAGGACGCCGCTGCCCAGCTTGCAGCCAAACTCTTTGAGCAGGGCCGCATCACGGATCTGGCCGGCTTCCTGCGCGACGTCAATGCCCGCGAGCACCAGATGGCCACGGGGCTGCCCGGCGGGATTGGCCTGCCACATGCCCGCAGCGCCTTCGTCAAGGACATCTCCATTGCCGTGGGGATCACAAAGTTTGGGAACAGCCTTGACTTTGGCGCCGTGGACGGACCTGCCACAGTGATTTTGCTCATTGCCACGCCCACGGACTCCTTCTCCGCGCACCTGGAGGTGTTGGCCACCTTGGCCCGCTCCCTGTTTAAGGAAAACTTCCGGGAATCCCTGCGCCGCGCCCATGACACTGAAGTCATCACGGAACTGATCAACTCCACCCTGGTGTTCTTCGACCACTAGCGTCCGCCCCCGCGCATTCGTTGTTCTACAAGAGTACGAAGTACCGTTGAAGGGTGTTGAAAACTGCCCTTAAGCCCAAATGGATTGCCGCGCTGGTCTTCGCCCTCATCGTGGCCGCTGCCTTCGCCCTGCTGGGTCAGTGGCAGTTTTCCCGCTCCCTGCAAAAGGATGTGGCCCCGCCATCGGCCACCGAGCAGGTCACGCCTTTGCTTGAGGTCCTGGCCCCGGGGCAGACCATGCTGGGCTCCATGGAGGGTCAGCTTGTCTCCGTTGCCGGCGAGTTCGACGCCGACAGGCAGGTCCTGGTTCCCGCCCGGGTGCAGGACGGCCAGGAAGGCCACTGGGTGGTCACGGCGCTGAAGGTCAAAGATGTGGCCCCACTGACCGGCGTTGCGGCCAGTCAGGACGTGGTGATTCCCGTGGCCCGCGGCTGGGTGGCTGCGACGCAGGACATTCCCCAGGCCCCCCAGGGCTTGGTTTCCCTGGAAGGCAGGTTGTTGAACTCGGAAGGGCCGGAGCTGAACCGCGGGCTGCCCGAGGGTCAGGTGCAAACCCTCTCCTCCGCCGAGCTCACCAATGTGTGGGACGTGAGCACCTACGCTGCCTTTATTGTCTCCTTCAATGAGGTGGTTGACGGCAAAGAGGTGGGCGCAGGCGCCCAGGAAGGGGCGTTGACCCCCATCACGGTCACCGCCACCGACCAAAACAACAAGATCAACTGGTTGAACATCTTCTATTCCATCGAGTGGGTTCTCTTTGCCGGCTTTGCGGTCTTCCTCTGGTGGCGCTTGGTGGCTGACGACCACCGCCGCGAACAAGACGCACTCTTTGACATTGACGCCGACTTTGACGACGGGCCGCCCCCTGTCACTGCCGCCCACTAAATTCTGCAACCGCACAGATCCAACTACCTGAGGAGAGCCGGCACCGTGACCGAGCCCACGAACGCACATTCCAGCCAAACCCCGGCAGCGAAGGCGCAGCCCCTGAACAGGCCCGTGCCCAAGCGGCGTTTTGGCGGCACCGCGGCCCAAATCCTCAGCGCCTTGAAGTTCTACAAGGTCCTGGCCTACGCCACCGGCATCATGCTGCTGTTGCTCGTGGTTGAACTGGTGCTCCGTTACGTCTTCGGCAGCGTGCTGGTGGCCGGCGGCACCAATGTCCTGACCGGCCAGGCCCACAGCTTTGGTCTGGTGAACATTGATGGTGACGCAATGGCCGTCACCGGCGGCGTGAATCTCTCCACCTTGGTTCTCATCGCCCACGGCTGGATGTACGTGGTGTACTTGATTGCCGATTTCCGGTTGTGGACGCTCATGCGCTGGCCCTTTGGCAAACTGGTCCTCATCGCCTTGGGTGGTGTGGTGCCGTTCCTGTCCTTCTTCGTCGAGGCCAAGGTGCACAAGGAAGTCCTGGCTGAAGTGGCGGCAAACCCCGGGGCCACCAAGCGCTACTGATTTGCAGCGCCCCCTCCGTGCGTGTTGCATCACGTAGGGGGCATGCCCGCGGTGCGGGGGCATGGACGTGGGTTAAGATTGGTGGGTGACTACTCCCGCTGCGGTCCAGACCGCCCAGAAGCCCGTCCTGGTTGTGGACTACGGAGCCCAGTACGCCCAGTTGATTGCACGCCGCGTGCGTGAGGCCAATGTGTACTCGGAAATCGTGCCGCATACCTATACCACTGCGCAGTTGTTGGCTAAGAACCCAGCTGCCATCATCCTTTCCGGGGGGCCCTCCAGCGTCTATGCGCAGGGTGCACCTGACGTTGGTGCAGACCTTTTTGAAGCTGGCATTCCGGTCCTGGGCATTTGCTATGGCTTCCAGGCCATGGCCGCGGCCTTGGGCGGAACCGTTGCGGAAACGGGGCTGCGCGAGTATGGCTCCACGCAGGTGCGCCTCGTGGGCGAAGGCCGCTCCATCCTCGACTCCCTGGACGCAAACCAGACCACGTGGATGAGCCACGGGGACAGCGTGCAGCAGGCCCCCGAAGGGTTTGACGTGCTCGCCACCTCCGACGGGGCACCCGTTGCAGCCTTCGCGAACGAGGAAAAGTGCCTGTTCGGCGTGCAGTGGCACCCTGAGGTGAAGCATTCCGAGTTCGGCCAGCAGGTGTTGGAGAACTTTTTGTTCAACGGTGCCAAGCTGGAAAAGAACTGGACCGCAACGTCCATCCTGGATGAGCAGGTTGAACTGATCCGCAAGCAGATCGGTGATGCCCGCGTGATCTGCGGCCTCTCCGGCGGCGTGGACTCCGCAGTGGCCGCCGCACTGGTGCAACGCGCCGTGGGCGAGCAGCTCACCTGCGTGTTCGTCAACCATGGATTGCTGCGCCAGGGAGAAGCCGAGCAGGTGGAGCTGGACTTCGTGGCATCCACCGGCGCCAAGCTGTACGTTGCCAATGAGCAGGACCGCTTCCTGAACGCCCTGGCCGGCGTCTCGGATCCGGAAAGCAAACGCAAGATCATTGGCCGCGAGTTCATCCGCGCCTTTGAGGAAGCCGAACGTGCCATCATGGCCGAGGCTGCCTCCGAGGGCGGGGAAATCAAGTTCCTGGTCCAGGGCACCCTGTACCCGGACGTGGTTGAGTCCGGCGGCGGTGAAGGCGCGGCGAACATCAAGAGCCACCACAATGTGGGTGGTTTGCCTGAGGACCTGCGCTTTGAGCTCGTGGAGCCGCTGCGGGCATTGTTCAAGGATGAGGTGCGTGCAGTGGGCGCCGAGCTTGGGCTGCCGCCGGAAATTGTGGGCCGCCAGCCCTTCCCCGGCCCCGGCCTGGGCATTCGCATCGTCGGTGAAATCACCGGAGAGCGTCTGGAACTGCTGCGCAAGGCCGATGCCATTGCCCGTGCCGAGCTCACCGCGGCCGGTCTGGACAATGAAGTATGGCAGATGCCGGTGGTGTTGCTCGCCGATGTCCGCAGCGTGGGCGTGATGGGTGACGGACGCACCTACGGACACCCCATTGTGTTGCGTCCGGTGTCCTCCGAGGACGCCATGACGGCCGACTGGTCCCGGCTGCCATACGATCTGCTGGCCAAAATCTCCAACCGCATCACCAATGAAGTCGAGGGCGTCAACCGCGTCGTTTTGGACGTCACCTCCAAGCCGCCGGGAACCATCGAGTGGGAGTAACCTCCCGTTAGCCACGAAAAGGGCGCCAAAGAGCTGTGGGTTCAGGCTTAATTTGGCGCCCTTCCGTGTGCCTAGCAGGCTAAATCCAGCTGAGGGGGATAGCCTGAATTGCATGTCAGTATGGTCAAGATCGTTTCGCTCAAGTGCAGAGAAGAAGGCACCCGTGTCCGCAGTTGCAAGCCCCAACGAGAGTTCCTGGGAACTGCGCAGCTGGCTTGCCGGGTTGGATTCGTACTCCGGCACGGACACGGCCCTGGCCTTCTCGAAGACCAGCTACGGCAGCATTGACCTCACCCATGCGCACCCTTCGGGGCTGGCCCAACTGCTGGCGGGCCGCAAGACCCGCCTCTCCACCCTGGTGCGGGAACCTGAGCACTATGCCGCGGCCAAGCGCGCCGCCGCCGCCTTGCGGGCGAAGATTTTTGAGCTCAGCACCGACCGCGGGATTGATGTGGGCTATTTGGCTGCCGGCATTGCCCGCTGGCCCGGCACGGAGCTCGACGGCGGCCTCACGGGCACGCCGGTGTGCGCCCCGGTGCTGCTGGCCGCCGTCGCACTGACTGTCCGCTCAGGTCAGGATGATTATGAGCTCCAGTTGATGGAGCAGGCGCAGGTGAACCCCGCCCTGGTCAAGCACCTGTCCCAAAATGCCGGCATCCATCTTGATGCAGCAGCTTTGGGCCGCCTGGCCTACAGCACCGCCCGCTTCGATCCGGCCCCTGTGCTGGAACGTGTGCGCGCCTTGTTGACTCCGATCCCCCAAGCCGTGGTGGAACACGATCTGGTGATGTCCACCTTCGCCTTCCTGGCAGATAACTTGAACGATCCGGCGCTGAGTGGCGGCAGCGAATTGCTCGAATCGCTGCAGCGCCACAGCAACGACGACGTCCTGCCGGTGGAGTTGGAAGCCGACACCTCCCGCTTCACCCCCTTGGATGAGCGTGATCCGGAGGAGGAAATCCTGGTCCGGGACGCGGACCCGCAGCAGCAATACGTGCTGGATCTGATTCGCGACGGCGGATCGGTGCTGGTCTCCACGCCCCCCGGCACCGGGCAGACACAAACAGCCGTCAATGCCATTGCGCAGCTGGTCCACGACGGCAAAAGCGTGTTGGTGGTGGGCGAACGCCGCGGCACGCTCAATGAACTGGCGCAGAACTTCACAGCCCTGGGCCTGGATTCGCTGCTGCTCCAGCTCAGCGCCCAGTCAGGTCCGCAGCAGATCAAGTCCCAGCTGGTGCGTGCCATCACCCGCAATGAAAAAGCCGATGAGCCCAAGCTGGGCACGCTGCATGAAACCCTGGTGGACCACCGCCACCAGCTGGTGGATCATGTGGCAAGCCTGCACAATGTGCGCGACCGTTGGGGCTGCTCGCCGTACCAGGCCATGCAGTCACTGGCCGAGTTGACCTCGATCCATCCCGCGCCCTCCACCACCGTCCGGCTCAAGCGCAGCGTTCTGGACAGCATTCAGGACCGCAAGGAACTTACTGCGCGGCTGCGGCGTGCCGCCGAGCTGGGTGCCTTCAGCCAGGTGGCTGTGAGCAGTGCCTGGCATGGCGCCCGGATGGTGACCCGCAAGGAAACCGAGTCCGCCTACACCTTGGCTGAGCAGCTGCACGAGCAGGTTCCCGGTTTTGCCGACAAAATGTACCAGGTGGCCGAATTTGGGCAGATCCGCCAGGGGCATTCCTTCGCCGAGTGGGGACGGCAGCTGACCATGCTGGTGGCGATCCGTGAAAGCCTGGACAAGTTCAACGCCGACATTTTCGACTGGCCCACCGACGACATGATTGCCGCCACCGCCACGGCTGCCTGGCGGCGCGAGCGGGGCATTGAAATGCCTGCCCTGCAGCGCGCCCGTTTCCGCCGCAATGCCAAGGATTTGGTGCGCCCCGGGGTCCATATTGCCGATCTGCATGCCTCCCTGCTGCTGGTCAATGAACAAAGTGCCCTCTGGGCGGAAGCTGCCACAAGCAAGCGCCACCCCACGGTGCCCTCGGGGCTGGCGGAGCTGAGCCGCAGCTACATGGCTTTGCGGGAAAAGCTGCTGGCCCTGGGCGCCATTTTGGATCGGACAGTCGACGGCGGCGACCTCATGAACTTCAACGCCGGCGAGCTCATTGGCCGGCTGGAAGCGCTGGTTCAGTCCAGGGAGTCCCTGGAGACCCTGCCCGAGCGCACCTTGCTGCTGGAGGGCATGCGTGAGCAGGGCTTGGGGGAGCTGCTCGATGACTTGGCCCGTCGTGAAGTTCCCGCTGCCCAGACCGGTGCCGAGCTGGAGCTGGCATGGTGGCAGTCGGCACTGGAAGCCATGATCAGCGGCGATGAGTACCTGGCCATGTCCGACGGCGACAACCTGCGCCGGCTGGAGGCGGAGTTCCGTCTCGCGGACCAGGCGCACGTGGCGTCGGGGCCGGCCCGGATCCGTTGGCGGCTGTCCCAGCAGTGGTCCAGCATTTTGTCCGGGCGGAACCGTCAGGGGGAAATGCTTCGCAATGTGTTGACTGACGGCAGGGTGTCCCTGGCCACCTTGAGTGCGCAGGCACCGGATCTGCTGCGCAACCTGGCGCCGGTGTTTGTATTGAGCCCCTTGGTGGTGCCCTCGGCCATTCCCAGCGGATATCGCTTTGACACAGTGGTGATCCTGGATGCGGAATCCACCTCCCTGCAGTCTGCCCTGCCCGCGCTGGCCCGCGCCGATCAAGTCGTGGCCTTTGGCGATGAACAGACCGCATGCCCGAAGAGTTTCACCGTGGCTGTCACCCGGCCGGGCACGGCAGCAACCGACCAGCATCCCTTGGAGAGCGTCTTTGGAGCGCTTTCACGGATGCTGCCGCGGCACCGTCTGACCATTTCCTACCGGGACGTCGATGAGGACCTGGTCCGCCAGCTCAGCAACGGCTTTTATGACTCCCAACTGCAGCGCCTTCCCGACGGCCGCACCGTCACCGGCTTGGACCGTGCCATCACCGTGGACTACCTGCCCGAAGGCAAGGGACTGCCGGGTGCCGGTGACGGGGGCGTGGAGTCGGTGGTGGCCGAGGTCAACCGGGTGGTCGATTTGGTGTTTGAGCACGCCCGGGTCCATCCACGGGAATCGCTGGCCGTCATCACCGCCAGCGACCGCCATGCGGTGCGGGTGGCCCAGGCCATCCGTCTGCAGATGGCCAACCATCCGCTGCTCAATGAGTTCTTTGCCTCCGGGCCGGAGTCCTTCCGGGTGGTGACGGTGGACCGGGCCGCCGGACTGGTCCGCGATCGCATTGTGTTCTCCCTGGGCTTTGGCCGCACCCCGCACGGGCGCGCCCTGCATGGTTTCGGCCCCCTGTCCGAACCCGATGGCCGCGCCAAATTTGCCTTGGCCATGACCCGTGCCCGCACCCACATCCACATTGTCACGTGCTTCCGTCCGGAAGATCTGGACGCGGCCCGCCTGAGCTACGGCGCCGTTGACTTCTTCGAGTTGCTGGACCGGGAACTGGCTGGGAACTCCCTGTTGGGCACACCTGCCACGCGGGCCATGGACAGTGAGAAGGAAACCGGTGAGGACCCGCTGGTGGCCGATCTTGCCGATCGCCTGCGGGCCCGGGGAGCCCGGGTATGGCACCACTATGACGGTGCCCTGGACATGGCCGCAGCACCGGATCCAATGTCCCTGCTGGGCCGGGAGGATCATGAAATCCCGGCGCCGGTGGCGGTGGAGTCCGACGGAACCGCGAAGTACAAGAACATGAGCGTGCGTGAACGCAGCCGTCTCCGCCCGCAAATGCTGGAACGCCTTGGCTGGCGCTACGTGTCACTGTGGACCATTGAAGTGTTCACGGACCCCTCCAGCTGCGCCGACCAAATTGCCCACCATCTGGGCCTGTCGTCCGCAACCGGTGAAGCCGATCTGGCGTCATTGCTGGGATCAACCCAGGACGGTTTGATGGCGGCTGTGGTTGACGCTCCGCGGGTCCGCCGCCGCGGCAATCAAGGCGGGGACAGCGCCGTTGAGGTGCAGGAAGAAGTTGAGGAAGGTGGTGGCACCGTGAGCCCCAGCAGTGCAGGGAACAGTCAGGATGACCGCCAGCCGGAGGAGGGGGCATCAGTGAAGGAACAGCAGCCTGTGGCAGCGGCACCGTCCAGCGACTCCCCGCTGCTGCCCAAGGAAGCCCCGGGCGACGCCGACCACACCTGGGGGGACGGGCCAAGGAACAGCGGCCACGATGAGTGGCTGCGTGAAAACAAGCCCCCGCATTGGGGATAGGGGTGGACACGGTGGCTGAAACATCAACGCCTGGCACGGATGCCCCCGGGAAGCAAAGCCGCCAGCCGGTTCAGGCGCCACCGGGCGTGGGCGCGGCGGCGGTCCTGCTGGTCCTGGCGGCCGTGGCCCAGGTGGTTGCCTCCGTCACCGCCGTCATTCATGCTCTCTCCCCGGAGCGGACCAAGGCCATCGAGGAACAAATCAACGCCATGACCGGCAGCGTCCCCAGTGTGGAATCCTTCCGGAACATGGGCGTCATCACTGTGGTTGTGGCCGGGCTGGGGACAGTGGCCGCCTATCTCCTGTTGGCGTTTTTCCTCCGCAAGGGCCGCATGTGGGCCCGGACGGGGGCGGCGGTGTTGCTCACCCTGACGCTGGTGCAGCTGTTGGGAATCACCTTTCCCCTGGGCCTGACCACCGTGGCGCAACTTTCCCTGGGAGCCGTGGCGGTGGCCCTGTGCCACCTCCCGGCCGGGACAAGGTACTTTCTCGCCGTCAAAGCGGCACGGAAGTGACAACTGGCCCATCCGCGGCGGCTTGTTGCAGCCATGGGCTTTTCAGTTCAGCAAAATCAGGAACACCTTTCCACGATTGATGGCGCCGGCGAGTTGCACCGCCTGCTCCGGCGACGCCGCCACCACCACCACCGGCTCGGTGTCTGAAGCGCCCGGGAGCAGCCCTTCCCCCGCGTCGGCGTCGCCGGGGGTCCACAACACAGGCACCTTCTCGGCCAGCACCACCGTGGTGGCAGCAGCCTCAAGCCCCTCGGCGCTGCTGAGCACCACTGTCACCAACTGGCCCTGGCGCAACAGGGGCAGTGTTGAAGGATCACTGAGCCGCAAGGGCACTGCCTGGCTGCCTGCCGGCGCGCCCGTCAGCAGACCGCTGCCTAAAAGGGCCGCGTCAGTCAAAACCTCTCCGCGCCGCACCGGCCCGGAGAGCCGGCCATCCCGGGGAGCTGGGTTGTGGGGGTCCAGAAGCCCGTCCGGAACCATGGCCGGGTCCAGGGCCTGGATGCGGTAGTCGGTGGCCGTGAGTGGATGCCCCGCCGGCAGGTCCCGGCTGGCGACCAGGACGGCCGTGGTCGGGGCGCTTGCGGGGGTGAGCTGCTCCACCGCAATGGCCGCCGCTGCGCAGAGGAACAATGCGGCAATGAGCCGACGGCGGCGCAGCGCCAGATGGTGCAGACGGCCCGCCCAGGACAGTTCCGACACCCCGGGCCACGGCCGGGCATTCCAGGCAGGACCGGGATACGCGGCGGGGCCGCGCTGTCCTTGGAATTTCCTGCCGGACCGACTCATGGGCCCACACTAGTGCTGCTCCGGCGCCTGCTCCGGCACAAATGTCCCGGCTGTGCCGCGCCGGGGCCAGCGCAGGCGTTGTGGAGGACTGCCGTGGGGCTGCCAGGGCGGCCGGTCGGTCTTAAGCGGCTGAGGAGGCGGGGGTGCTGGAGGTGCTGGACTTTGCCGGGGCCGGAGCCTTGCTGCCTGCGGGGGAGGCCGCGGCATCGGAACTGCCCGTGGCGGTGGGAGCGGCTGGAACGGAGCTGGAGGAGCTCCTGGAATCGGTGCGGTAGAAACCGCTGCCCTTGAAGACCACACCCACTGAATTGAATTTCTTCCGCAGGGTGCCGCTGCATTCAGGGCAAACCGTCAGGGAATCGTCACTAAACGACTGCTGGATGTCAAAGGCATGGCCGCAATTCTTGCAAGCATAAGCGTACGTGGGCACTGATTCTCCTTTTGAGTGCATGCGTTGGGGCCCCATTCCTGCCGGATACAGCATTGGCAGTCCATGGCCCCGAGTGCCAATTCTAGCATCCGCCCCGGTGCCACCCGGGAGCGGGCCAGCCTGCAAACCGCCCCTGGTCCTTTAGCGCCGGTCAGCTAGCAGGCCCAGCTTCCGGTGGCCGGCGGGCGTCACTGTGAAGGCGAGGGGAATGTCCAAGGCATCATGGGGCAGCGTGCCCGCCGGCAGCACCTCGTGGGCATACACCAGCGCTGCGATGGCTTCCGTGCGGTGGGCGAGGAACCTGTCGTAGTAGCCGCCGCCCTGCCCCAAACGCACGCCACTGCAATCAACTGCCAACGCCGGGATGAAAAGGGCAGCCACGGGCCCTAATTCAGTAAAACCAAGCCGCTGTCCCACCGGTTCCATCACCGGGGCCAGCGCGCTCGGTGCCAATGGCACGCCGCGGTGCCACGACACCCAACTCAAGTGATGTCCCGGTTCACAAACCGGCACATAGACCTTGCGGCCCGAACGCAGCAAAGCTTCAAGCAGCAGCTGGGTGGGGGGTTCCGCGCCCACTGAAATGTAGGCACAAACCGCTCCCGTGCCAGGGCAGCACGTCTCCAGCCAGGCGATGGCCGCCCGGGCCAGGTTCACGGCTGCATCCGTGTGTGGCTGTGCCGTCAAGGCTGCCACCCGGGCAGCACGAATTTGTCTCCGCCAGGCAGCTTTGTTCAGGGGGCTCACAGGGTCCTATCAAGGGTCATTACGGGGTCCAGGCCACGATATCCAACGTTTTACCTTCGGTTCAGTTAGCCTAGGTGAATGACTTCTGAAAAGCGTGTACGTAAGGCGGTTATACCCGCAGCTGGTTTGGGAACCCGTTTCCTTCCCGCCACGAAGGCGATGCCCAAGGAAATGTTGCCCGTGGTGGACAAGCCCGCCATCCAGTACGTGGTCCAGGAAGCCGTCGGGGCCGGCCTGACAGACGTGCTGATGATCACGGGCCGCAACAAGCGTGCCCTTGAGGATCACTTTGACCGTGTTCCCGTCACCGAGCAGCTGTTGGAGGACAAGGGCGACGTCGATCGCCTGGCAGCAGTCCAGCATGCCACCGCCTTGGGTGAGATCCACTATGTTCGCCAGGGGGATCCGAAGGGACTGGGCCACGCGGTGCTCCGTGCCAAGACCCACGTGGGTGACGAGCCCTTCGCCGTATTGCTCGGTGACGACTTGATTGACGAGCGTGATGAACTCCTGACCACCATGATTGAGGTGCAGGAACGCACCGGTGGCTCCGTGGTGGCGCTGATTGAGGTTCCCGAAGACAAAATCTCCGCCTACGGCTGCGCGGACATGAATGTCATCGAGGGTGAGAACTATGTGCGGGTGAACCACTTGGTGGAGAAGCCCGCGGTGGCGGATGCGCCGTCGAACCTGGCTGTCATTGGCCGCTACGTGTTGCACCCGGCGGTTTTTGAGGTCTTGGAAAACACCCCTCCGGGCCGGGGCGATGAAATTCAGCTCACGGATGCCCTGCAGACACTGGCCACGCGCGAAGGCGAAGGCGGCGGGGTCTACGGCGTGGTGTTCCGCGGCCGCCGTTACGACACCGGTGACAAGCTCAGCTACCTCAAGGCAGTCGTCACCTTGGCATGCGAAAACGAGGAGCTGGGCCCGGACCTGCGGGAATGGTTGGGCGAATTCACCCACGACTTCAAGGTCTAAAGCTGTGTGGGGGCAAACCATCTGGCCGGTGAGCCTGGAGTGCGGTGATTTGGCCCTGCGTCCCATCAAAATGCGGGACAAGGGACAGTGGACGCAGGTGCGGGCCCGGAATGCTCAGTGGTTGCAGCCTTGGGAGGCCAGCAACCCTGCTGGGCAAGGGGACTTGCCCAGCTTTGGCGGCATGGTGCGGGCCCTGCACCAACAGGCCCGGGACGGTTCGGCGCTGCCGTTCATCATCACCGAACGTGTGGCGTCGGAAGCGAAACCCGCCATTGTGGGTCAGCTGACGGTTTCCTCCATCACTTGGGGCTCCTCCATGTCAGCCACACTGGGCTATTGGGTGGATCAAAGTCGGGCCGGGCGTGGCATTGCGCCCACAGCGGTGGCCATGGCGACTGATTTGTGCTTCAGTCGGCTGGGTTTGCACCGGATGGAAATCAATGTCAGGCCCGAAAATTCTCCCAGCCTGCGCGTGGTGGAAAAACTGGGGTTCCGGGATGAAGGCCTGCGGCAACGCTTTTTGCACATCAATGGAGCCTGGGCCGACCATCGCAGCTTTGCTTTGACCGCCGAGGAAGTTCCCGAAGGTCTGCTGCCGCGCTGGCTTGCCCGCCGGTAGTTCAAGCCCACTGCAAGACGGCTGTCATGGGAGGTAATTATCCCCTTGCTCAACGACACACCGGCAGTAATGCCGCACAAGGAATGTTTCCCCTTTAGGGTTGAAACGTGGCAGGACGACAGTTGCCAGTTCCGCCAAATTCAGCAGTTGCAGGAGACGTCAATGGATAGCAGCACCTCCGACGCCCACGAGCCCGTGGAGCCGGGACCTTCAACGGCCGTGCCCTCGGCAACTGAGAAAACCCTGGTCATCCGCTGGGGCCGGACATTCATTGCCCTGGCCGGTTTACTGGCCCTGCTGACAGCGGGGATCTCCGGGGCCCTCAGCGTCTTTTCCCTAGGCTCGGCGACCGTGGCCTGGACCGCTTTGGCAGTGTTTGTTGCAGTGGTTCTGGGGCTGCGAACCATGGCAATGAGGGAACAGGCTGCCAGAAACGCCAAGCGCAGCCAACAACGGGCTGCTGCCCGGCAGGCGGGCCGTGATGTGGCTGTGAACCGGGTGGAACCGAAGGAGACGGCGCTCTTTGACCGGGCCGAAGGCGCCGAGCCGGCACCTGCTCAAAAGCCGTTGACGGCCGCCGAGCTGCGTGCCGCTGCGCTGCGCGTTGCGGCGAAGGGCACTGCCGAGGCAAAAATTGCCCACACGCAAACCTTGGCGGAGGGCGATTTGGGCCTGGAGCCTTGGCTGCCCGTGGAAGTGCCCGTTCCCGGCTATGTGACTGCCAACCGCGCCCTGAGTTTGGAGAAGCCGTTGGTTCTGCCGGAAGCGCCGAAGTCGGCCGGAACCTCCATTAAGGCCGATCAGGCCGGCGTTGGGGTTGCAGGAGAGCAGGAAGGCATTGTTGCCGTGGTTGACACTCCGGTCATTGCCGCCGAAAAGGCCGCCAAGAAGGAGCAAACTGCAGCTTCGGAGCGCGGCACCTTGGCGCTGAGCAATCTTGATGATGTGCTGCAACGCCGCAGGGCCTAGATTTTTTGCAGTGGCCGGGTCCCTTGGGCCCGGCCTTTTGTTTGCCAAGTGGCATTGCAGGCAGCGGCGCATTATTGTTGAAGGTGGGTCAAGTTTTACGCCCGGGGCTATGGCGCAGTTGGTAGCGCGCTTCGTTCGCATCGAAGAGGTCAGGAGTTCGAATCTCCTTAGCTCCACCAAAATACCCCTCTGGGCTGCGGAAACGCTGGGTTGGAGGGGTTTTTGTTTGCCCCAAAATGCCCCAACGACACGGAAACGACATGCTTTAGGCCAAAACACGATGGGATTTGGGGCTCGTTGTGTCGTGGAATAGTGGCGTTGGCGGCACCAGTTCCAGTTGCGCAGCAGCTTGCTGCGCAACTGGCTCCTTAGCCCAGGATCGGGCGAAAGTAGCCAGGAAGGTTTCACAGCGGACAGTCATTCAGAGCTCCCTCTTTAGAGGCCGGGCCCAGAATAGGGTGGTGGTGCTGTGATGCCGACGGCGCCGGCAGGGGCTTCCCGCCACAGCCTGCTGTCACCCGTGCCACGTGGAAATTGGGTTGTCCGGCGTGCCCTGGCTGGAACTTTCCCGTTGTTGAGGTCATGGGACCGCATATCAATCCGCCGCCCGCACGGGGCGGTAGCTTAGGGCAACAGCGCCTGAGCGGAACTCACGCCGATCCACGAGCTTGAGTTGGATGCGTTCGTGCAGACCGGCCAGCAAGGTGGGGCCGTGCCCGGCGAGTACCGGCTGCACCAGAAACTCGTACTCGTCGATCAAACCCAAATCAGCCAGTGCCAACGGCAGCGTCACACCACCAACCCACAGTCCCTCCCCGGGCTCCTGCTTGAGCCGTTGAACCGCCTCTCCCAAGTCGTCGCGCACCAGCTCGGCATTCCAAACAACCTTGGAAAGCGTGCCCGACACGACGTACTTCTTCGCCTGGTCGATGGCCTCGGCGAACGGGATCTTCCACGGGTCCATCCAGTCAGGCCAGGTGCCGATGGCCGGCTTTTGCCATGCAGACTCCATCATCTGGTACGTCACCCGGCCAAAGAGCAGGGCATCGGCCCGCTCCATCTCAGCGGTCCAGTAGCGCATCGACTCCTCGTCCGGGGGGAGCCCTGCCTCGTGGTGGCAGCAACCGTCCAGTGTGACATTGATTGAGTATCGAAGTGGTTTCATGGTCTTGACGTCCCTCACTGCGCAGCTTGATTTTAGTGGATCGGCGGTTGGCCAGGCCACCTCGTCGAACGCCCCTTCCGTAGCTTGAGGATAATCAGTCCCGCCGCCCAGCGGTAGCCTCCCGGGGCCCTAAAATTTGGCCGGTTCCATACATCGTGACCTGCTTGAAAACCCGTCTTCCCCAGGCCTCGGCTCTAAGAGTGCAAAGGGCGGCTGCATAAAAATCCGGCCGGAATCCCATGGGGCCGCCTCCCGGCAGGGGCAAACCGCGTGGAACAATGACGCCATGGACCTTTTCAACGCCCCGGGCGGGTGGGCCCGCCGGTGACGGGCGTGGATCGCCGGATCCTGCCCAGCTATGCGGCGGATTCCATGGCCGTGCCCTTTGTCATTTCGCGTTTTCATGAGCACATCCAGCAAGACACGCAGTGGGATGACCATTCCCACCCCACCCATGAACTCTTGTGGAACGACTCTGGCGTGTCCCGCGTCACTGCCGCCGCCAGGACCTGGCTCATCACTCCCGTCCTGGGTTTGTGGATGCCGGCCGGCTTTTTGCATGCGGGATCCGCTCCGGCGGGGACCCGCTGCAATTTTTCCCATTTTGGGGTCCGTTCCGTCCCCAGCATTTCTGCGGTGCCCGTTGCGGTGGAGCTCACGCCGCTGCTGCGGCTGTTGTTGGAGCGCCTTGCCGGCGCCACCTTGCCTGCAGGTTCCAGGGCCATTGCGGAAGCGGCCGTCTTGGACGTCCTGAGACCGGCACCCCATGAGGTGTCCCTGCATATTCCGCAGTCCAGGCTGCTGCGTCCCATAGTGGAATCGGTGTCCCGGGACCCCGGCCAGCAACGTTCGGCCGCGGAGTGGGCCCGGGAGCTGCAGGTCAGCCCGCGGACCATAACCCGGGCGTTTCAAGCCGAAACGGGGGCCGGTTTCCTGCAGTGGGTGGCCAAGGTGCGGGCCCAGCGCGCCATTTCCCTGCTGGCGCGGGGAGAAGACCTCGAGGAGGTGGCCGCCCTCCTGGGCTACAGCTCCTCAAGCGCCTTTGGGGCAGCCTTCAAGCGCACCACCGGATTCATTCCGTCCTCATTTCGGCCCTAATACTGAATGTTTTTCTGGCCTAATTAGCTCCACACCAAAAAGCATGCTGTCACTTTGGCGATATTGCCGTCGTATTCGTGTGTTTGCGTCCCGTCCCACGCCACTTTACGATGAATAGGCAAGGCTAACCTAAGTGATGGCGGGGACAGGTGAGTCCCGCAGATGGTGCTGCTTCAGCCCGCATCCAAGCCTTGCCCCTGGCAACTTAATGACACAGCCGTGTCCTATGACCTTTGAGTGGAGACCCTTATGCGCAAGCATCGTTTCATGCTGGCAAAAACCGTTGCCGTTGCGGCCGCCGCCATGTTTACCGTGGCATCCTGCGCCAGCGGCCCCGGCGATGTCCAGGGCGCGCAAAGCGTGCCCGCCGCAGATGCCGCCAGCTACCCGTTGAGCATCGAACATGCCCTGGGCACCACCGTCCTGGAGGCCAAGCCCACCCGCATAGCCACCGTCAACTGGTCCAACCAGGAAGTTCCGCTGGCGTTGGGCGTGGTTCCGGTGGGTATGGCAGCTGCCAACTTCGGCGACGACGACGGCGACGGCATCCTTCCGTGGGTCGAGGAAAAGCTCCAGGAGCTTGGCGGCGAAGCTCCGGTGCTTTTTGATGAAACCGACGGCATTGATTTTGAAGCGGTGGCCGACACTGCCCCCGACGTCATCCTGGCGGCCTACTCGGGGCTGACCCAGGAAGACTATGACACCCTGAGTGAAATTGCCCCGGTGGTCGCCTACCCGGAAGCCGCCTGGGCCACCTCATGGCGTGACAGCATCAAACTCAACTCCCAGGCAATGGGCATGGCCACCGCAGGCGAAGAGCTCATTGCCACACTGGATAAGGACATTGCCGACGGCGTCGCCAAGCACCCTGAGCTGGAAGGGAAATCAGTGATGTTCCTGACCCACGTGGATCCGGCCGACCTCAGCGAGGTCAGCTTCTACACCACCCACGACACCCGCACCGCCTTCTTTGAAGATCTGGGCCTGACAGCGCCAAAATCCGTGGCCAAAGCCTCTGAAGGTGAAGTTTCCTTCTCCGGAACCATCAGCGCCGAGCGCGTGGATGACTTTGACGATGTGGACATCATTGTCACCTACGGCGATGGCGCGCTGGTGCAGACCTTGAAAAATGACCCCCTGCTCTCCAAGATGCCCGCCGTGGCCAACGGCGCCATTGTGGCCCTTGATGGCACCGGGCCGCAGGGGACAGCGGCAAACCCCACACCCCTGGCCCTGTCCTGGGTCTTGAACGACTACCTGGATCTGCTCGGCACAGCGGCCGGCAAGTAGTTCAATCATCACTTCAAAAATGGCCACCGGCACCACAACTGATGGCGCGGACACCGGGACAACCCGGCGCCCGCGCCACAGGCGTCTGCCGGCGCTGCTGGCACTGTTGGCAACGCTGCTCATCCTCTGCGCCCTTTCGCTGTACATAGGCTCCCGCAGTGTGACGCTTCAGGACCTGATGGCGGGCCTGGGCGGGGCAGTGGACAATGTGGCGCAGGCGGCCGTGGTCAAACGCGTGCCCCGCACGGTCCTGGCGCTCCTGGTGGGCGCGGCACTGGGCCTGGCCGGCGCCGTCATGCAGGCCGTGACCCGGAACCCGCTCGCCGACCCCTCCATTTTGGGCGTCAACATGGGGGCCTCGCTGGCAGTGGTGGCGGGCATGGCCTGGTTTGGGCTGAGCACCGCCAATGGTTTTATCTGGGCAGCCATTGCCGGCGCCGCCGTAGCCGCAGTGCTGGTCTACGCCGTGGGCTCGCTGGGACGCGGTGGCGCCACCCCGCTGAAGCTCGCACTGGCAGGAGCTGCCATGTCCGCCGCCTTGGGATCTTTCTTGACGGCCATTGCCCTTCCCCGCGGCGACATTTCCGCCAACATCAGGTCGTGGCAGATTGGCGGGGTGGGGGGAACCACCTTCGAAGCCATTGGACCCATGCTGCCCTTCTTCGCGGTGGGCACCTTGATTTGCCTGCTCTCGGCCCGCAGCCTGAATTCGCTGGCCCTGGGTGATGACGTGGCTGCTGGTTTGGGGGAGAACGTTGCAGCCATCAGGCTCACCGCCGCCCTCGGCGCCGTGACGTTGTGCGGGGCCGCCGTTGCCGTGGCCGGACCCATTGCATTTGTGGGTCTGGTGGTGCCACACGTCTGCAGGCTGCTGGTGGGGGTGGATCAGCGGTGGCTGCTGCCCTTTTCCGCGCTGACCGGCTCGGCGCTGCTGTTGGCCTCGGACATTGTGGGGCGGGTCCTGGCACGCCCGGCAGAGCTCGACGTCGGCATCATCACGGCCGTCATTGGGGCGCCCGTCTTCATAGCCATTGTCCGGCGAGCGAAAGTCCGTGAACTGTGAGCGTTGACCAGGAATTGACGGCACCCAAGAACGGGGGCATGGATCATGGCGCCACCATTGCGGGCATCACCCGTTCCCGGACCCGGCGCCTGCGGGAACGGCGGCTGCTCCTGGCTGTGCTGGTGCTGCTGATCATTGCCAGCTGTGCCGTCTCCCTCATGGTGGGGCAAACAACATACTCCGCCGCCGAGGTGTGGCAGGTCATGCAGGGCCAGGATGTGCCCGGTGCCTCCTTCACCGTGGGCCGGCTCCGCCTCCCACGCACAGTCATGGCCCTGGTGGCGGGACTGAGCTTCGGGATGGCAGGTGTCACCTTCCAAACCATGCTCCGCAACCCCCTGGCCAGTCCGGACATCATCGGCATCAGCTCCGGAGCCAGCGCAGCGGCCGCCTTCGCCATTGTGATGCTGTCATTGAGCGCCACCATGGTCTCCATCTTCGCCATTGTGGCCGGATTGGTGGTGGCGTTCCTGGTTTACGCCCTCTCCTACAAGGGCGGGGCGGCGGGCATCCGGCTCATCCTGATCGGCATTGGCATTTCCGCCATGCTGGAGTCCATGATCAACTACGTCCTCTCACGGGCCGGGCAGTGGGATCTGCAGGAAGCCATGCGGTGGTTGACGGGAAGCCTCAACGGCACCACGTGGACCCAGGTGGTGCCGGCGGTGCTTGCCCTGGCCGTCTTCGCCCCGCTCCTGCTGGCCCAGGGCAAAAACCTGGCCAGCCTGCAGCTTGGCGATGACACCGCCGCAGCCTTGGGGGTCAGGGTTGACCGGGCCAGGCTGACCATGATCATTGCAGCGGTGGCGTTGATTGCCTTCAGCACCGCCGCCGTGGGGCCCATTGCCTTCGTCGCCTTCCTCTCCGGGCCCATTGCCGCCAGGATCCTGGGCCCGCGCGGTTCCCTGCAGATCCCGGCGGCACTGGTGGGTGCCTTGCTGGTGTTGTTGGCGGATTTCAGTGGGCAATACCTTTTCGGCACCCGCTTTCCGGTAGGCGTGGTCACGGGCGTGCTGGGCGCTCCCTTTTTGCTGTATCTCATCATTCGTAGCAACCGCACCGGAGGCGCCCTGTAATGGCCACCCACACTTTCGCCACCCACCAGCTTTCGGCCGGCTACGGCGAACGCGCCGTCATTGAAAAGCTGGATCTGGTGATTCCCCATGGCAAAATCACCACCATCGTGGGCCCCAACGCCTGCGGCAAATCCACCCTGCTGCGCTCAATTTCGCGTTTGCTCACGCCACGGTCGGGGCAGGTCCTGCTCGATGGCAAGCAAGTGCACAAGACACCGGCCAAGGAACTGGCCAAGGTTCTGGGCCTGCTGCCGCAGTCACCCATTGCACCGGAGGGCATCACGGTGGCGGACCTGGTGGGCAGAGGCCGTCAACCCCATCAAGGCATCTTTTCCCGTTGGTCCGCCGCCGATGACCTGGCCGTTGCCGCCGCACTCGATGACACGGACACGGCCCAACTGGCGGACCGGGCCATTGATGAACTGTCCGGCGGGCAGCGTCAGCGGGTCTGGATAGCCATGGCCCTGGCCCAGCAGACCGACATTTTGCTCCTTGATGAACCCACCACCTTTTTGGACGTCAGCCATCAGGTGGAGGTGCTGGATTTGCTGACGGACCTCAACCGCCGCGCGGAGACCACCATTGTGATGGTGCTTCATGATCTGAACATGGCAGCCCGCTACGCCGATCATCTGGTGGCCATGCGTGACGGGCAGATCCGGGCCGAAGGGACGCCTGAGGACATTCTCAGCGAAGCGGTGATTCGTGATGTCTTTGGCTTGGAATCGAAAGTCATCACCGACCCCACCACCAACAAGCCCCTGATGCTGCCGCTGGGCCGCCACCACATGGCGGGCCCCCGGACCACCGCCGCAAACTCCCTGGCCTGAGGGCAGGAGCCCGCCGACTACAGTGGTGGTGGGTGCTTTGCGTGCCCGTTCCCAGCTGCAAAGGACCACCCCGCCATGAGTTTGATCCGCCTCAATGATGTTTCCGTGCGCTTTGAGAAGGCCCAGGTGCTGCGGGAAGTCTTTTTCAAGCTCGAGGCAGGGGACCGGGTGGGCATGATTGGCCGCAACGGCTCCGGAAAGTCCACCCTGCTGAAGCTGGTGATGGACCAAATTGAGCCTGACGCCGGCACCGTGGCGGTGGAGCTGGGCACCAGGATCGGCTATTTTTCCCAGTTTTCCGAACTCAATGGCGCCGCCACCATCATGGACGTGCTGCAGGGCGTCTTTGCGCACGTGCAGGAGCTGGAGAAGGAACTGGCGGACATCGATGCCGCCCTGGCCGCGGATCCAACTGCATCCCAAATGGACACCATGATCCACCGGCAGTCGGAGCTTTTCGCGGACATGGACCGCCTGGATGGCTGGGACTACCAGCGCTCCATTGACAAGGTCCTCACCACGCTGGGCTTCAATGCGGCCCACCGGGTGTGCCCCATCGATGACCTCTCCGGCGGTTGGCGCAACCGGGCCGCGCTGGCCAAAATCCTGCTTCAAGCCCCGGACGTGCTGCTGCTGGATGAGCCCACCAACTATCTTGACGTGGCCGGCGTCGAATGGTTGGAGGGCTGGTTTAAGAACTTCCGCGGCGCAGCCATCATCGTCTCCCACGACCGCAGGTTCCTGGACGCAGTGGTCACCCGCATTGTGGAGCTGGAGAACTACCACCTGCATGAGTACCCCGGCAATTTTGCCGACTACGTGAATGCCAAGGCGTTCCGGCTTAAAACCCTGGAAAGCCAGTTCGTGCATGAGTCCGAACTCCTGGCCTTCGAGGCCGAAGGCATCTCGGACCGCCGCGCCGCTGCCAAGGCGGCCTCCAAGGGACTGGATGCGAAACTTTCCAAGATCAAAAAATCCCGTGCACCGCGTCCGGTGGATAAGATCATCACCGAAATTTATGCCGGCCTGCATGTCAAGGACGTGCTGTGCCGGGTGGAATCGCTGGGCAAGTCCTACGGGGACCGGACCCTGTTCAGTGACCTCAGCTTTGAGATCCGCCGGGGAAACCGGATTGTGGTGCTGGGCTCCAACGGCTCCGGCAAGTCCACACTGCTGCGCGCCCTGACCGGGGAGGAGCCGGCGGATTCCGGCTACGTCACCTGGGCCAAGGGCGGTGGGCTGATTTCCTACAACCAGGTGCTGGCCGAGTTGGATCCCGAGGACACCGTCACCCACGCCGTCAACGCCATGCCCGACAGCCTGGCCCTGACCGCCACCAAAAAATCCGTCAACCGCTTCCTGGCCATGTTCCAGTTCTCCGAGGCCGAGCTGAAGCAGCGCATCGGTGCGCTCTCCGGTGGCCAACGGGCCCGCGTGGCCATGGCGCAGTGCCTGCTGTCCGGGGCCTCCGTGCTGGTGTTGGATGAGCCCACCAACCACCTGGACATGTCCAGCACCCAGGTCATGGAACGGGCCCTGCTGCACTTCCCCGGCGCGGTTCTGGTGGTCAGCCACGACAGGTTCTTCACCGACAAGATCGCCAACCGCAAGCTGGTCTTCAACCCCGGGACGCCCGGCCGGATAAGCGTGCACGGGGCGTAAGGGCGCTGGCGCACCCTTGGGTCAAGGGTGCGCCACACCGGCGTGATTTGCTTGCCGGTGCATGCGGCGCAGGTAGTCTGAGGGGCAACCCAACGTCAGGAATTCCATGCTCCGTCGCCTTGCCGCCCTGCTGCTCGTCTGCTGCCTTGCCGTGGGAGGGGCCGGCTGTTCAGCGCCCGACGACGGCACCTCCACCGCGAATGCCCTCGCCACCGCCTTGAGCACCCACACCGTGGGGGATGTGGTCTTCGACGTCCCCGCGCAGGAGGTGCAAAGGGAACTGACGGAGCTGGCCCAGGGCATTGATCCGCTCTGGCCCACCGTAAGCGTCACCGGCGTCGAGCTGGCCGAAGACAGCGCCAGGGTTTCCCTGAACTACTCCTGGAACCTCCCCGACCAGGCACAGCCGTGGAGCTACGCCACGGGAGCTGACATGCAGCGCACCGGGAACAGCTGGACAGTAGCCTGGTCACCCCAAATGATCCAGCCGCAATTGGCGGCGGGCGAACGGCTGAACATCAGCACCACACCGGCCAAACGCGCCGACATCCTGTCCGCCGACGGTGCGGCCATTGTCAAGGACCGGCCCGTGCGGGTGGTGGGGATCAACAAGGAAGGGCTCAGCGAAGCGGAAGTGGAGGCCTCCGCCAAAGCCCTGGCAGCGGTGCTGGAGCTCGATGAAGCCGCATACCTGGCCAAGGTCAAAGCTTACGGTCCGGTGGCATTCGTCGACGCCATCACCTTGCGTGAGGAGGTCTTCGCGGCCCTGGACCAGACAAGGATTGCTCCCATCCAGGGTGTGCTGGCCACGGCGGACACGCTTTCTTTGGCACCTTCCCGCACCTTTGCCCAGGCCATTCTGGGTGATGTGCGCGAGGCGACGGCCGAAGACATTGAAAAGTCGGACGGAAAAATCAGTGCCGGCCAAATGGTGCCCGCCGGGGGACTGCAGGCAGCTATGGACGGGCAGCTGGCCGGCACCCCGGGGCTGACGGTGAGCGCCGTCGCCGCAGAGGAGACCGGCACCACCACCGCTGCACCCACCCCCGGCGCCACGGCCGCATCCCAAGCAGCCGAGGCACCAACACCGGCGCGGGTGCTTTTTGAAGTCGACCCCGTGGACGGCAAGGATGTCACCACCACGCTGGACCAGGGGCTGCAGGACGCCGCCGAACAGGCCCTGTCCCAGGTGGACCCGCCCAGTTCAATTGTTCTCATGCGCCCCTCCAGCGGGGCCATTCTGGCCGCCGCCAACGGGCCCGGCAGTGCCGGGTACAACACGGCCTTCCTGGGCCAGTATGCGCCCGGGTCCACCTTTAAGGTCGCCACCTCCCTGGCTCTGCTGCGGCTGGGGATGACACCGCATACCCCCGTCCCCTGCACCACTGAAGTCATTGCCGCCGGGAAGAAGTTCCTCAACGCACCGGGCTACCCGGCCGAGGCCACCGGGGATGTGCCGCTGACCACCGCCGTTGCAAAGTCCTGCAACACCGCCTTCGTCTCACAGTTTGAAAAACTGCCGCAGGAGCAGCTGGCCGACGCCGCAGCTGCCCTGGGCATTGGCATGGAAAACGATCTGGGACTTGATGCCTACATGGGCCAGGTGCCGCGTAATTCGGCAGGCACCGAACATGCCGCCTCCATGATTGGACAGGGCAAGGTCCAGGTCTCGCCCCTGGCCATGGCCACCTTGATGTCCACCGTGGTGAAGGGTTCCCCGGCGGCACCGGTGCTCATCAAGGACCGCGACGGCAAAGCCAAAGCTGCCGCCGGCGCCCCCCTCACGGCCAAGGAATCCGCAGATTTAACCACCATGATGCGGGCAGTGGTCACCGACGGCTATCTGACCACCCTGGCCGGGCTGCCCGGTTCCCTGGGCAAGACCGGCACCGCCGAATACGGCAATGAGACCCCGCCCCGCACCCACTCATGGGTCATTGCCGCCCAGGGCGACCTGGCCGTGGCCGTCTTTGTTGAAGACGGCGACCTGGGTGCTGTGACGGCGGGCCCCATCGCCAAGGCCGTGCTGACGGCCGCCGCGGGTTAGGCCGTGCTGGCTCCGTTGGAGGACGCCTGCACGGTGGTCCTGCTGCGCGACGGGAGCGCCGGGCTGGAAACGCTGCTGCTGGAACGCCCCCATTTCAGCCGCGCCTTCGCCGGCGCGTGGGTGTTTCCCGGCGGAAAGGTGGATCCTGCGGACCGGACGGCTGCCGACGGGACCGGGCTGGATGACCTGGCCGCGGCGCAGCGGGCCGGACTGCGGGAACTTTTTGAGGAAACCGGGCAGCGCCTGGAACCGGGGGAGCTGGTGTTCCTGTCCCAGTGGACGCCGCTGCAGGACATTCCGCGCCGCTTCCGCACCTGGCACATGCTGGCCGCCGCCACCACCGGGGAGGTGGTGCTGAACCCGGCCGAACATGTGGGCCTGCTCTGGATCACCCCCGCGCAGGCACTGGCCCGCCACGCCCGGGGCGGGTTGACGCTGATCCCGCCCACCTGGGTCACCCTGCATCATCTGGCCGCCATGGATTCCACGGCCCAGGCGCTGGCCAGGGCGCGTGCGGCCACGCCCTTCAGCTACCAGACCCGGCTGCTGGGGGACCGCGGGCTCATCTGGCGCGGGGACGAGGCCTACCCGGACCCTGCGGGGGCTGCCGGGAACGGTGCCCGCCATCGCCTGCTCACCGCCACGCTGCCGTGGGTGTTTGAGTCCACCGGTTTTTAGCCCAGCGCTGCAAAGCGGACGGCTGCGCCAGGGGCCAGGGCAGCGGCCTTGGCCAGGTCCTCGGCAACCACCACCCCCAGCACCGGGTAGCCGCCGGTCACGGGATGATCTGCCAGGAACACCACCGGCAGGCCCGACGGCGGCACCTGAATGGAGCCCTCGAGGATCCCTTCGCTGGGAAGTTCCAGGCCCCGGTGCGCGGCGGTCCGGGCCAAGGGCTGCCCGCTCCCGCCTGCGGGGCTCCTGCCTGCAGGACCGGGCAGTTGCAGGCGCAGCCCAATGCGGTTCGACTGCACACCCACGTGCCAGTTTTGCTGCCCAAAAGCGGACAACGACCCCGCAGTGAACCAGTCGCCGCGGGGCCCGGAGGTGAACCTTAAAAGAGTTGCTTCCGCCAGGGACGCGGCAGCGGCCGGGGCTGGTTCCGGGAACCCCACCGGCCCCACGGCTGTGGTGCCTCCGGTGGGCAGGAACGTTCCCGCGCCCACAACCGGCGGACCCAGCCCGGACAGCACATCCGTGGCACGGCTGCCCAACACCGGGGGCACGGCCACACCTCCGCGCACTGCCACGATGCTGCGCAGTCCGGGATGCGGCGGCAATGCCTCAACGCTGAGGACCGCCCCGTCCGGCAGCAGGAAGGGGGCATTGAGGGGCGCGCCGTAGGGCTCCGTGGTGCCGCGGTCAATGATCAAGCGCAGTGAAGTTCCGGCGACGGCGAGCAACTGGGTGCCCCGCGCCCGCACCCGCAGCCCGCCCAGCACAAGTTCCAGCCCGGCCGCACCGGGGCTGCGGCCCCGTGCGGGCGCATTGCCCACCATCCTGTTCGCGCGGCGCAGCGCCGGCCGGTCCAGGGCCCCCGATCCCGTCACCCCCAGGTGGGCATGGCCGGGACGGCCCAGATCCTGCACGGTGCTAAAGACCCCCGGCGCCAGGATTTCCAGCCCGGAGCGGTTCTGCGTTCCGGAGGTGCCCGGTGCGGCCGCTGTGCCCCCGGCGCAAGATTCCTTCGAAGCCGCACCAAGGTGCACTAGTTCCCGGACGGCCTTGAAGCGTACCTTGTCCCCGGGCTGGATCAGGGCCGGCTGTGCCCGGCCAGGGTCCCAGAGCGGGTCGGCGCAGCGTCCCAGCAGCTGCCAGCCGCCGGGGGTGGAACTGGGATAAATGGCGGAAAATTCGCCGCCCACCGCCACGGACCCGGCCGGCACCACCGTGCGCGGGACGGCCTGGCGGGGAATGTTCAAGGCCCGCTCCGACGGTGCGAGGTACATGAAGCCCGGCGCGAAGCCGCCAAAGGCCGCCACCCACTCCTGCCCGGCATGCCAACGGACCAGGGCATCGGCACCGAGGCCGGCCAGCTGCGCCGCATGGGCAAGGTCGGCGCCGTCGTACACGGTGTCGAGGCTGTGCCGGGCGCCCCTGACGGGTGCACCTCGGACGGGCCCGGGGCGGGACAGAACCGCCCGGGCCTGTTGCGCCGAGGCCGGCGAGTCGCAGCGGACCAAAACGGTGCGTGCCGCGGCCACCACGTCCAGCACCCCGGGCAGGCGCCGTTCCCGCAGCAGGGAGGCACTGTCCATGACCGCTGCCAGGGAATCCAGTTCCATTAGAAAGGAGCAGCCACCCAGGGGATGGAAACGCCCATGCCGGCCCATTCAGGCAAAACTGTTGATGGACACGCCGGCATCCTCCAACGCTTTGCGGACAGCTGCAGCCAGGGCGAGGGCGCCGGGCGTGTCCCCGTGCAGGCACAGGCTTTGCGCCGTCAGGGGAATGCGGCTGCCGTCAACGGCGGTGACCCGGTGCTCCACGGCGAGGTCCAGGGCCTGCGCCACGACGGCGCCGGGATCATGCAGCACCGCCCCGGGCCGGCTGCGGGGAACCAGCGTGCCGTCCGGGTTGTAGGCACGGTCGGCGAAGGCTTCGCCCACCACCTTCAGTCCGGCGGCCAGACCCAGACGCATCACTTCCGACCCCGGCGCCACCAGCAGCGCCAAGGCGGGGTCCAGGGCAAGCACGGCGTCCACCACCGCCTGCGCCTGCCCCGTGTGGTGCGCCATGGCGTTGTACAGGGCGCCGTGCGGCTTGACGTAGCGCACGCCGGTGCCGTACGCCCGGGCCATGGCCTGCAAGGCGCCCACCTGGTAAATGATCTCGTGCCGCAGCTCGGCGGGATCCACATCGAGGAAGCGGCGGCCAAAACCGGCCAAGTCCCGGTACCCGGGGTGCGCGCCAACACTGACCCCTGCCGCTGCTGCGGCGGCGCAGCTGCGCGCCATGGCGGCGGGGTCGCCGGCATGAAAACCGCAGGCAATATTGGCGCTGCTCAGGTGCTCCATGAGGGCTGGATCGTCCCCGAGCCGCCACTGGCCAAAAGACTCGCCAACGTCGGCATTGAGGTCAATGGCCGGCATTTCAGAGCAGGCCCAGGGCGGCGACGGCGTCGCGTTCGGCGAGCAGTTCGGCCACCGAGGCGTCAATGCGGCTGCGTGAGAACGCATCAAGCTCCAGGCCCGGAACAATGGTGTAGTTCCCAGCATGGGTGGACACGGGGAAGGAGCTGACCAATCCGGCCGGCACGCCGTAGGAACCGTCGGAGGGCACCGCCATGCTGGTCCAGTCGCCCTCCGGGGTGCCCTGGACCCACAGGCGGACATGTTCGACGGCGGCATTGGCGGCCGACGCCGCGGAGGAGCCGCCCCGCACGGCAATGATCCGGGCGCCACGGTTGGCCACGGCGGGAATGAAGTCCTCCGCCACCCAGCTGTGATCCACGAGGGAGGTGGCAGGTGCCCCGCCCACCGTTGCATGGGTCAGATCCGGGTATTGGGAGGCGGAGTGGTTGCCCCAAATGGCCATGCGCCTGATGTCCGTGACGGGGCTGGCGGTCTTGGCGGCCAGCTGGGCCACGGCCCTGTCATGGTCCAGCCGGGTCATGGCCGTGAAGCGGGAGGCCGGGATGTCGGGGGCATGCGAGGCGGCAATGAGGGCGTTGGTGTTGGCCGGGTTGCCCACCACCACCACCTTGACGTCGTCGGCCGCGCCGTTGTTCAGGGCCTGGCCCTGGGCAGAGAAGATGCTGCCGTTGGCGTTGAGCAGATCGGCCCGCTCCATTCCCGGCCCGCGGGGGCGTGCGCCCACCAGCATGGCAATGTTGGCGCCGTCGAACGCCGGCAGGGGATTGTCAAAGACCTCAATGCCTGCCACAAGCGGGAAGGCACAGTCCAACAGCTCCATGACGGTGCCCTCAGCCGCCTGGGCCGCCTGCGGGATTTCCAGCAGCCGCAACTTGATGGGCACCTCCGGACCCAACAGGGCGCCGGAAGCGATGCGGAACAGCAGGGCGTAGCCAATTTGGCCGGCGGCCCCGGTGACCGTGACAGTGACGGGGGTGCGCGCATGTGCGTTCATGGTGCCAGTCTAGCCACGGCGGCCGCCGCCCGGGGAGCGTCTTTTCCTGCCCAGGCGGGGGCCGGAACGTTACAGGGTTGCGGTGGCGGCGTCGAAGTCCAGGCGCGGGAGGCGCGCGCGGCCGCTTTCGCCGTCGGGCTTGCCCAAGTTGACCACCATGAAAGCCGTCAGGGGCGTGCCGGCGTGGAATTCAGCGGTGAGGGCCGGGGCATCGAAGCCTGTCATGGGTCCGGCGGCCAGTCCTGCCGCACGGGCGGCCAGAATGAAGTAGCCGGCCTGCAAATGGGCGTTGGTCAAGGCCATGTGGTTGCGGGTGTCGGGATCGGCTTCAAAGACCGGGGCCAGGCCACTCATGTGTGGGGTGGTGGTTTCCAGCAGCTGGTGCCATTCGTTGGTGTAGCTGAGCACCGCCACCAGGGGGGCCGTGAGGGTCTTGTCCTTGTTGCCGTCGTTCATGTGCTTTACCAGGCGCTCCCGGGCCTCGGGCGAGCGGACCCAGGTGATGCGCAGGGGCTGGATGTTCATGGCCGTGGGGCCCATCTTGGTCAGCGTGTAAATGGCTTCCAAGGTGCCGTCGGCAATTTCCTCCGCGGACCAGCTGTTGGCTGTGCGTGCCTGCAGGAACAGGGCGTTGGCGGCCTCGCCATCCAGCACCAAGGCGTCGTTGAGGGTGTCTTCGGGGGCAATGTCAATGCTCATGGGCACGGCTTTCTGTTGGCAGTGTGGAGACCTTCCACAGGTCACAGCGTCCGTGCCGGGCACTATGTTTCCCCGCTGATGGTGATTTTGACCACATTGGCCAAGCTGTGGCCTTTGCCCCGGTGGGCGGCGCGCGCCAATGCCTAGTACTACAGTCGTGTTTGTAGGGTGTGGCCGCGGGCTTTGTAATGGCATTGTTGGGCGGGGTATTGGTGTCGTCGTAGCCAAAGTGACCAGCGGATCGCGTGGTGTGGGTCCGGTTCCCGGTGCCAGATGATTCCGGGTGATGAGGCGCCTAATTTCGGGCAGCGACAGTCTTACCAGGTGCTTGGAGTCTGGGTGCGGGCCCCCTTTTTAGAGCGGATGACGCTCAGGAATGCGTGGGCGAACATGGAAAGGGTGATATGCCGATACCAGCTGCGTGTATTGGCGCACCTGGTAGTGGTCAAGGCCGGTTTCTCCTTTGGAGGTTTGGAAAGTTTCCTCGATGGCCTACCGGGCTCCGGTGACGCGGGCCAACTCGATCACGGTGACGTTTTCTGGGGTGTGGCAGATGAAGTAGGCCAGGTCGGTCGGGTCTTTTAGGGAGCGGCGTGCCAGCAGCCAGTGCTCGCCCGTTTCGGCGGGACCGTTGATGCGGATCCTGGCCCAGGCGTAGAGCCGTTCGTCCTTGGTTCCGATGCCGGCGGTGCGGGTGCGCCAGGCACGCCTGTCCAGGGCGGCGAAGAACTCATCGGCACGGTCGTCCCCGCCCACTGAACCACGCACCCAGGCGATGACACGCTGGTTCATAGGTACCGCCATGACGTAGTGCATGCTCCGGGCTTCCAAGCGGCGGCGCAGCCCGGCATGTTGGCCGTAGACAGCGTCCCCGGTGGTCCATTCGGCCTCAATGCCAGCATCTAGGGCGCGCTCGATCATGTCAGCGGCGAGGACGGGCTTGGTGGCCATGACTCGCTCTTCCGGGATACCCGCGCGCTTGCAACGCGCCGCGTCATCCATCCAGGCCTTGGGCAGGTACAGCTCCCGATCCAGAAACGTCCTCCCTGCCGGTGAAACGTAGGACAGGAACACCCCGATTTGGCAGTTCTCCACCCTCCCGGCGGTGCCCGAGTACTGCCGCGCAACCCCGGCCGAAGCGGTTCCCTTTTTCAAGAAACCGGTCTCATCAATCGCCAAAATGCCCTTCGAGTCGCCCAAGTGCTTTTTCACGTAGACGAACAAAGCATCACGGACCTTGTCCGGGTCCCAATCGGTCGTCGAGAGCAAGCGCTGCATCCCATCCGGCGTGCCCTGCCCAGCGCGCTCCGAAAGGGTCCAAGAGTTCTTCCGCTCCTCATTCGAAAGCAGCCCGCGAATATAGTTCACGGCGTTGTTCCGCGGCTCCGTCCGGGCGAACTCACCCCCCAATCAACTCCAGGACTTCCTCCAGGCCATCAGCCCATTCCCGTATCTCTGCCACCCAAATATCATCACTCACCCACCATGATTAACAGGATTCTCGCCCCAAGTCCGATTAAACCGCCGACACGACCAGAAACAAACGCGGCTGTAGTACTAGAGCCAGGACTTGCGCTTAAAGATCCAATACATGCCCAGGCCCACCAGGCCCATCAAGCCCAGCGCGAAAGGGTAGCCAAAAGACCAATGCAGTTCAGGCATGTGCTCAAAGTTCATGCCGTAGATGGTGCCCACGAACGAGGGTGCGAACAAGATGGCGGCCCAGGAAGAGATCTTTTTCATTTGCTCGCTCTCTGCCACATTTGCCTCGTTTTGGCGGTTCGAGGTCAAGGTGCCGTCCACCGTCATGGCGTTTTGCAGCAGCTGCCGGAAGGAATCGGCGCGGGCTGTGACAATGTTGACGTGGTCCTCCACATCACGCAAATAACGCTGCTGCTCCTTGTCCACCCCGTACTTTTCAAAGCCGCCCTTGAGTTGTTCCAGCATGCCCTGCAAAGGGTGGATGGCGCGCTGGAACTGGATCACCTCACGTGCCAGCTGATAAATGCGCCGGGAAACATGCGGGTCGCCGGCAAACAGTTGGTCCTCAATTTCATCAATGTCGTTTTCCAGTCCATTCACCACCGGCTGGTAGTCATCCACCACCTGGTCCAAAATGGCGTACAAAACCGCCTCCGGACCCAACGCCAGCATTTGGGGTTCCCCTTCCAGGCGGGCACGGACCCGGGCAAGGTCGGGGGTCTCGGCGTGCCGGATGGTGATCACAAAATCCCTGCCGGTGAAAACATGCAGTTCCCCAAACTCGACGCTTTCGCTCTCGTCGAGGTATTTGGCCGGCCGCAGCACTGTGAAGAGGACGTCGTCGTACCTTTCCAGCTTGGGCCGCTGGTGCGCCTTGATGGTGTCCTCAACCGCCAGCACATGCAGGGAAAATTCCGCCGCCAACTGCTTCATTTCAGTGGCGTCGGGCCGGAACATGCCAATCCACGCCATTCCGTCGCACGAGTCCCTCAGCTCAAAAGTCTGGTCAAGGTTTTGGGGAGTGGCAAAGCGCAATCCGTCCACATATACGGCGTTATCAATGATGGTCACCGATCCATTATGGTGCCCGGCGCCCAAAATCGCAGCTTAATCCAGCGGGCCCGTGTGCCCGGGAATGTGCTTGAACACCAGGGTGGTTTCCGTATGCCCCACCACCGGATCGGTGGTCAAATTGTCCAGCACCCAGTCACGCAGGGCATCGGTGTCACGCACCGCAATGTGCAGCAGGTAATCCACCGACCCGGAGGTGTGGAAGGTGGAGAGCACCTCCGGCAACAGGGGGACGCGGGAGGTGAAGGTGTCGATTTGGTCCCGGTCGTGCGCGCGCAGCCGCACGGCAATGAGCGCCTGCACCGCCCGGCCAATGGAGGCCAGGTTCAGTTTGGCCTCGAACCCTTCAATGGCTCCACGCTCCATCAGTGAGCGGGTGCGCATCAGCGCGGTTGAAGGGGCTATGCCCACCGCGTCGGCAAGATCCCTGTTGGTGATGCGGGCATCGGCCACCAGGGTGTCAATGATTTGGCGGTCGACTGCGTCCAGCAGCTCTGGGGCAAAACTTCCGTGCACGGGGTCCCGTCGAACGTTCTTCGCCGATGCTGCCATGGTTCCTCCGTGATTTTGCGTGATGTCCGATGGTTGGCCGTTGCAAACTGCCACTAGTTCGTGGATTTGGCCAATTTCCGAACATTCTACGCCCCTGCAGCGTCCTGGTGCGGCGTTGTTGGCATTAGTCTGGGCAGGTGGAACACACTACCCTTACCCCGCAGCTGCTTCCGGCGCGCTTTGTGGGCCTTGACATTGGCGGCTCCAAAACGCGCGGCATGGTCTGGACTTCCGGATCCGTCACCGGTGATGCCACGGTGGGCAGCACCAATGTGCAAAACGTGAGCGCGGCGGTGGCTGCCGAAAACCTGGCCGCCCTGTTTGCGGCTTTGGACTGTGCCGGTGCCGTGGAGGTGTTTGTGGGTGCCGGAGGCATTGACACCGACGACGACGCCGCCGCACTCCGGCGCTTGATCTCTCCCCTGGTGCCGGGGGCGCAGGTGACGGTGGTCCATGACACGCGCCTGCTGCTGGCGGCTGCCGGCTACACGGAAGGCACTGCAGTCATTGCCGGAACGGGGTCCGCCGCCTGGGGGATCAATGCGGCGGGGGAGCAGGCCAGGGCCGGGGGATGGGGCTACCTGCTCGGCGATGAGGGCAGCGGCTATTGGCTGGGCCGGGAGGCTGTGCGCCACAGCCTGCGCCGCATGGATGCCGGCAACGCCGTGGATACCTTGACGTCCGAGCTGCTGCGCCACTGCGAGTTGCGGGTGCCCGGTGAGCTCATTGCGCATTTCCATGGCGGTACCTCGCGCCGTTACTGGGCGGCGGCGTCCGCGGTGGTCGTGGCGGCCGCCGATGCCGGCCATGCCCCGGCCCGTGCAATGCTGGACCGGGCCGCGGACTCTCTGGCGGAGCTTGCCGAAGCTGTGGCGGTACAGCTGCAGCTGTCGGCGCCGGTCGTTCTGGGTGGCGGGCTGGGCAGCAATGTCCCGGCATTGCAGGACGCGTTCACCAAAGCCCTGGCAGAGCGTGGGATGCATCAAGTCCACATTCTCCGGCAGGATCCCATTTTGGGCATTCCGTTGCTGGTGGCCGGGCGGGGGCATTGATTCCCGCCGGTCCAGGCAGGGAATCAATGCCGGTCTAGGGCGCGGACGGCGGGGGAGCTGTGCTGGCGCGGACCACGAGCTTGGGCGCCCGCAGCTCGGTGGTGGTGGCCAGTTCCGGGTGGACAATATTGGCCACGAGGCGCTGCACGGCGCGCCGGCCCGTGTCCTCAAAGGATTGCCGCACGGTGGTCAACGGCGGTGTGGAAAAAGCTGCCAAATCAATGTCATCAAAGCCCACCACCGACACATCCTCCGGCACGCGCCGGCCACATTCATCCAGCGCCCGCAGCACGCCAAAGGCCATCTCGTCGCTGCCCACCACAATGGCAGTGACTTCTTCCATCCGGCCCAGGATCATGCCGTTGCGGTACCCGGATTCGGGGCTCCAGTCGCCCTGCAGCTCCGGCGGGACCTCGCGGCCGGCTTCCTGCAGGGTGCGCCGCCAACTGGCCAGGCGGCTGGCCGCGTCGGACCATTCCCGCGGACCGGAAATGTGCCAGACCGTTTTATGGCCCAGATCCAGCAGATGTTGGGTTGCCAGGACCGCGGAGACATCCTGGTCCACGCCCACTTGGCGGTCCCCCGGGATGGCGGAACCGTCAGTGTTCACCGTGGGGATCCGTGCGGTGATCCGCTGCACTTGCTCGGCCGCATCCAGCAGCGGCGCAGCAATGATGATGCCATCCACGCCCTGGTAGACCAGACGGCTGACGGCGTCGGTCAAGCCCTGCGCGGAAAGGTCCGCCGTCACCGAGTTCACCGTGTATCCCGCCTCCCGGGCCCCGAGTTCCACGCCCAGGGCCAGGGATGAGCGGGAGTAGTTGTTTGTTGCCAGCGTCAGGACCCCAATGGTTTTGGAACGCCCCGTGACCAGCGCGCGGGCCGTGTGGCTGCGGCGGTAGCCCAGGTCTTCAACTGCCGCCAGTACGCGGCGGCGGGTGCTTTCCTGGACATTCGGGTGCTCGTTCAGGACGCGGGAGACCGTCTGGGCCGAGACGCCGGCAGCTGCCGCCACATCACGCATTGCCGGGCCGCGGGTGTATTGCTGCGAGCTCATTGCTTTCCTAGGGGTGGGACAACTCATGCGTCAGGCAACGCAATGCTGCCTAAATTCTACGGCCCGCACCCGCACCCGGCCCCGGGCGCGCCTGGAAATCCCCCCAGCGGGCCATCCTCCCTGACATCAGGCTCTAATGACGTTACGCTTGTTATCCATAACAAGATCATCTGAAGATTCCCGCCCCTCAAGGAGTTAAGTTGAACGTGCCAGCGTCCGGGGCAGCTGCGCCCCCAGCCATTCCGGCCCAGCCACAGCCCGCGGCTGCCGGTGCCGCCTTGAGCTATGCCGACCGTCAGCTTTTCCGCCACGGCACCGGGCACCGCATCATTGCCGGTGCCCTCCATTACTTCCGCATCCATCCGGACCAGTGGCAGGACCGCATTGAACGCCTGGTGGCGTTGGGTGTGAATACCCTGGACAGCTATGTGGCGTGGAACTTCCACCAGCCCTCCGCCCACGCGGCCCCGGATTTCTCCGGGTGGAAGGATTTGGCCCGTTTCATCACCATGGCAGGTGAGGCCGGGCTGGACGTCATTGTCCGTCCGGGGCCGTACATTTGCGCTGAATGGGACAATGGTGGATTCCCTGCCTGGGCCACATCCACACCGAATGTGGTATTGCGCTCCTCCGATCCGCTGTTCACCTCGATGGTGGCCAACTGGTTTGATGCCTTGATGCCCGTCCTGGCGCCGCTGCAGGCCTGCCACGGCGGACCCATTGTGGCTGTGCAGGTGGAGAATGAATATGGCAGCTACGGCGACGACCAAAATTATCTGCACTGGAACCGGCAGGCGCTGCGGGACCGGGGCATCAGCGAAATGCTGTTCACCGCCGACGGCGGCACCGACTACTTCCTTGACGGCGGCGCCCTGCCCGATACCTGGGCGGCAGCAACCCTGGGATCCCGCGGCGCGGAAGCGAACAGCGTGTGGGAACGCAGGCGCCCGGGTGAACCCTTTTTCACTGTGGAATTCTGGAATGGTTGGTTTGACCACTGGGGTGAGGACCACCACACGCGCGGCGCTGCGGACGCGGCGGCCGAGGTCAGGCAGATCCTGGACGTGGGTGGCTCCATTTGCCTCTACATGGCCCACGGCGGCACCAACTTCGGCCTGGCTTCGGGAGCGAACCATGATGGAGGCATCCAAGCCACGGTCACCAGCTACGACTCCGACGCACCCATTGCCGAAGACGGCCGTTTGACTCCGAAGTTCCACGCCCTGCGCCAGGAGTTCTTTGCCGCCTCGGGCCGGGAACCGGTGCCGGTGCCGGACCACCTTGTCCGGCCCGCACCCGTCCTTCCGGCCGCGGACTTTGAGCTAAAGCCCGGCACGCCCCTGCTTGATTTTGCCAGGGCCGCGGCAGCTGTGCCCAGTATCAAACCGCTCTCCTTTGAACAACTGGGGCTCGACCGCGGCCTGGTGCATTACAGCGCCCGCGCGGTGCTTCCGCGCGGGCGCTCCGTCCTGAAAATCCGTGGCCTCCACGACCGTGCCTACATTTGGATTGACGGCGCCTTCGCCGGGATCCTCAGCGATGCCGACGGTGCGCAGGGGCTGCCACTCAATGGCGCCGGTGGGCTGAGCAGCTTGGAAATCCTGGTTGAAAACCAGGGCCGGATTAATTACGGACCCCACTTTGGCGAGGGCAAGGGCATCCTCGACGGCGTCCTGATCAACCAGCGCTACGTTTTCCATTGGGAGCAGCGCGCCATTGACCTGGAGCTGCCACTGGAACAACTGCTGGAACTGGGCAGCCCGGGCGCAGGGGTTTCCCGGGAACAAGCCGCCGGTTGGTACCACGGCGTGGTGGATGTTGCGGCGGCGGCGGACAGCCACCTGGCCCTTCCCGGCTTTGGCAAGGGAATGGTGTGGCTCAACGGCTTCCTGCTGGGACGCTTTTGGGAGATTGGGCCCCAAACCACCCTGTACATGCCCAAACCACTGTTTAAAACAGGCCTGAACCACCTCACAGTGTTGGAGCTTGTTCGTGGCGGCTGCCACGGAGAGCTCCGCGAAGCAGCCAATCTGGGCCAGGCCAAGGTAACCTATGTGGAGGATTTAGGCTAAGCCGCCACAGCCGTCCCGGCATCTTGCCGGGGTTAAAAGCGGCTTCAATCACCTAGGAGAGTTCAGAGTGCGCCGGAAGTTCATTGCCGCATTCTCCCTCGGTGCGCTGTTGATGGTGGGGACCGGGTGCACCCCCGAGCCCATCGTGGCAATCCCCAGCCTGTCCAACACCATTGGGGAAATCCCACTCCAGGTCGCCGCGGCCGAGGTGCCCGCGGGGGTGGACACGCAGGAGGGCGTGCTCGTTGCCCAGCTGTACGTGGCCGCGCTGAACGCCGCCGGTGCCACGGCTCAAGTGCATGAAGGGGCCGGCACAGCACGCGGTGCCGTTTCCGAGGTGGCGGCAGGCACCGTTGACATTGCCCCGGTTTTCTCCCGGCAGGCCATGGACGGATCCTTGCCCGGGGTCTGGACCAAGGATTCGGCGCAGGTCTTGTCGGCGCTGAAGGAATCCCTGCCGGCCGGGGTTGAGCTCTTGGATCCCGTGAAGGCCCAGGACAAGACCAACGTGGTGGTGACGGCGGTTACAGCGGAAAAGTACCGGCTTAAAACCATGGCCGATCTGGCCGGCACCTGCGCGAAGGTGGATATGGGAGGTTCGGCGGCATTCCGCAGCCACCCCCGGGGCCTTGCCGCCCTAAGCAGCGATTACAACTGTGTGCCCAGGCAATTCAAGGAACTGACCCCCTCGGTGGGCTATTCGGCGCAGAGCACCCTGTGGGCGCTGCTTCGAGATGACATTCAGCTGGCCACCCTGCACAATTCCTCACCCGCCATTGCCGACAACGCCCTCGTAGTGCTGGGTGATCCCCAAGACGCCTTCCCTGCCCAGGATCTGGTGCCTGTGGTGTCCACGGCACGGGTCACCGATGAAGTCCAGGCAGTGGTGGACAAGGTCAGTGGCGCCCTCACCGAAGGTGAAATGGCCAATTTGAACCGCTTGGCACAGGACCGCCATTTCGGCACCATGGCCGCGGCGGCCGAGGCATGGCTGGTTCAAAAAGGACTAATCGAAACCCGCTCCTAGCCTCTGGCGGGGCCTTGTCGGCACGTTGGCACGGCATCACCGGGGTCAATGTGCGATATTGGGTGCATGGCAGAATTCACGCAGTCCACCAAGCTCCATAATGTCCTTTACGACATCCGCGGACCGCTCCTGCAGCGGGCCCAGCAGATGGAGGCCGAAGGCCACCGGATACTCAAGCTCAACATTGGGAACCCGGCGCCTTTTGGCTTTGAAGCGCCGGACGCGATCCTGGTGGATATGATCCGGCACCTGCCCCACGCCCAGGGCTACACGGATTCGCGCGGAATTTTCTCGGCCCGCACAGCAGTGGTGCAGTATTACCAGACCCGCGGCATCCAAAACATCGACGTCGACGACGTCTACCTGGGCAACGGCGTGAGCGAACTCATCACCTTGTCCCTCATGGCGCTGCTGAACAATGGCGACGAGGTGCTCATCCCCACCCCCGACTACCCGCTGTGGACGGCGTCGGTGAGCCTGGCAGGTGGCCGCCCGGTGCATTACCTCTGCGATGAAGACCAGCAGTGGTGGCCGGACCTGGAGGATTTGGCGGCCAAAATCACCCCCCGCACCAAGGGCCTGGTGATCATCAATCCCAACAATCCCACCGGAGCCGTGTACCCGGCACATATTGTCCAGGGCATGGTGGATCTGGCGCGCAAACACGGTTTGGTGGTCTTCTCCGATGAAATCTACGAGAAAATCCTCTATGACGACGCCGAGCACATCAACACGGCCAGCATCACGGGCGAGGACGTGCTGTGCATGACCTTCAGCGGCTTGTCCAAGGCCTACCGCATTTGTGGGTTCCGTTCGGGATGGCTGGCCATTTCCGGACCCAAATCCCGTGCCGCCGACTACCTTGAGGGCATTAATTTGCTGGCCAGCATGCGCCTTTGTGCCAATGCCCCCGGCCAACACGCCATCCAGACGGCTTTGGGCGGGCATCAGAGCATTGAGGACCTGATTTTGCCCGGTGGGCGTCTGCGCGATCAACGCGACCTGGCCTACCGGATGCTCAATGACATTCCCGGCGTGAGCACCAACCAGGCCAAAGGTGCGCTGTACCTGTTCCCCAAACTTGATCCGGAAATGTACCCCATCAAGGATGATGAGAAGTTTGCCCTGGATTTGTTGCAGTCCCAGAAGATTTTGGTCTCCCATGGCCGTGCCTTCAATTGGATCCGCCCTGACCACTTCCGTCTTGTCACCTTGCCCAACCTTTTGGACCTGGAAGAGGCCATTGGCCGCATTGCCGAATTTTTGAGCACCTACAAGCCCTAGGAAAGGTCCACCACCATGGCGCTGCCCTTCGAATTCACCGGTCACCCGGCCCAACTGCTGCGCGTGGGGCCCGGTTTCTCCCTGGCCGCCCAACCATGCCATGCAGCTCCCGGCTTCGCGGGCAAAAAGGCTGCCGGTGCGGCCGCCCTGGCCGCGCGTGCTCCGCTTTTGGCGCAGCTGCAGGAACAGCTTTTCGCGGAAAGCCGCTTCGGCGGGAAGCGCTCGCTGTTGTTGATCCTGCAGGCCATGGACACTGCCGGCAAGGGTGGCATTGTTTCCCACGTGGTGGGTTTGGTGGATCCCCAGGGAGTCCAGCTGACCTCGTTCAAGGCCCCCAGCGAGGAGGAGAAGGCGCATGACTTCCTCTGGCGCGTGCGCCCCGCAGCGCCACGCCCGGGCATGTTGGGTGTCTTTGACAGGTCCCACTATGAGGACGTGTTGATCCACCGGGTCCATGGCTGGGCCGATGGCCCTGAACTGGACAGGCGCTACGAGGCCATCAACGCCTTTGAAGCTGAACTGGCGGAGGCGGGGACCACCATTGTCAAGATCATGCTCAACATCAGCCCGGAGGAGCAGCTTGAACGCTTGACGTCCCGGCTGCACGACCCCACCAAATATTGGAAGTACAGTCCCACCGATCTGGACGAACGTGCGTTCTGGCCCGCCTACATGGAGTCCTACCAGCGCGTCTTTGACAAAACCTCCACCGGGCATGCGCCGTGGTATGTGGTGCCGGCGGACAAGAAGTGGTACGCCCGCCTGGCCGTGCAGGAAATCCTGATCCACGCCCTGGAGTCGTTAAAGCTGCAGTGGCCCTCGGGTGACTTCGATTTGGCCCGGGAACGGTTACGGCTCAGCAAGGCTTGAGGCACGCCGGAACCGGCGCGGCACGGCGTTGTTCGGCAGGGTTATGCGTCGTTGGATTTGTCGGCGCGGGCAGCATCAAGACGTGCTTTGGCGCCCTGCAGCCACTCTTCGCAGCGCCGGGCGAGGGCTTCGCCGCGCTCCCAGAGAGCCAGGGACTGCTCCAGACTGGAGCTGCCGGCCTCAAGCTGGTTCACCACCGCCATGAGTTGTTCCCGTGCTTGTTCGTAGCTCAGGGCCGCCACATCTTCAGGGTCCGCTGCCTTTGACTTGGCCTGGACTTGCTGGGTTTCACTCATTGGAGATCCTTTGCTGGTGCTGTTTGAACGGTTTGGCTGTCGGTGGCTGTTGCTTCTTGGGCGGCGGCGACCGCTGCCAGGGTTCCGGCCGCCACCCGGATGGCCAGGGGTGTCCCCGCTGGTGCCTGCGCTGGATCCCGCACAATGCTTTTATCCGCCAACTGCACCACTGAATAGCCCCTGTCGAGGGTTTTTTGCGGGGATAGCGCGCGCACCTGGGCCCGGAGGTGCTGCAGCTGGTCACCATGGCGCCGGACCTGGGTCAGCACCGCATTCTGGGCGCGGGCGCCCAAGGCGGTGACGTCGTCATGCCGGACGGTGATCATCACTGCCGGGTTGGCCAGGACGGGGCGGGACCGCAAATGGATCAGACGCTCAGCCTCGCGGCCCAAAAGATCCTCAATGCGCCGGTTCAGCTGGGTGCGTGCCTGCTCCACCCGGCGCAGTTCCTCGCTCACGTCCGGAACGATGCGTTTGGCGGCGTCCGTGGGGGTGGACGCACGCAGGTCGGCAACCTCATCAAGAAGCGGACGGTCGGCCTCATGGCCAATGGCGGAAACAACCGGAGTCGTGGCGGCGGACACCGCGCGGACCAGCTGCTCGTGGCTGAACGGCAGCAGGTCCTCCAGTGAGCCGCCGCCGCGGGCTATGACAATCACATCAACCTGCGGGTCGGCATCCAGCTCGGCCAAGGCGGCCAGGACGCCGCTGACGGCGTTGACTCCCTGGACGGGGACTTCCCGCACCTCGAACTCCACGGCAGGCCACCGCAGGGAGGCGTTGCGGGTGACGTCCTTCATGGCGTCGGAGTTGCGCCCGGTAATCAACCCAATTTTGTGCGGCAGCAGCGGCAGACGCTTCTTGCGGCGCACATCGAAGAGGCCCTCGGCAGCCAGTGCCTGACGCAGCTGTTCAATGCGGGCCAGCAGATCACCTGCGCCCACCGGGCGAATGTCCTGCCCCTGCATGGACAGCCGGCCGGTTTTCAGCCAAAAGTCCGGCTTCAGCTGGGCCACCACGCGGGATCCACGTTCCAACGGCACCTCCAGCCGGCCCAGGACCGAACCCCACACCGTGACACTGAGGGACACTTCCGCATCGACGTCGCGCAGGGTCAGGTAGCTGACATTGGCCCGCTTGTTCAACTCAATGATCTGCGCCTCCACCCAGGCCGGCGGGGCCTTTTCAATGTGGGATTTGAGCTTTTGGCTCAACAGCTGCAGCGGCCAAGGATTATCCGGGGAGGTTTCCGCCGCCGTGGGCGGAAGGACTTTCCGTTCCGGGGTTTCCGTCATGGTAAGAATCGCCGTCCTTGTAACTCGGTGCCGTGCCTGATGCCGGACGTTGTGCCTGGAGCCTGTGCCAATAACTCTATCCGCACGCACTGACACGGACGGTTTGTTCTCCACAGCGGTGTACTAAAGTTGGGATCCATTGCACGCCGCTCTACGTCTGGGGTCACTTATGCGCACTGCCGCTTCCGCCTTGCTGGTCATCATTGCGCTCCTGGTGGCAGCTGTTGCCGGTCCATCGCTGTGGCTGCAGCGCAACATCATTGATGAGGCAGGCTTTGCCAAACTGGCCGGACCGCTGGGCGGCAATGCTGAATTCCAAGGCGGGCTGACGGAACTTGTCTCCTCGCGGGCCACCGCGGCCCTGAATCTGACCCCGCCCTTCAGCGACCTTGCCGCATCACTGGTCACCTCGGCCGCGCAGCAGATCTACACCGATCCGGCCTACGAACCAGCGTGGACCCAGACCCTGGAACGCAGCCACCGCCTGACCTTTGCGGCAGCGGAAACTTCCGGCACCGCAGCGGACGTGAAACTGGACATTGCCCCCATTGTGGGCATGGTGATTGGGAACGTGAGCGAACAGGTGGGCATTCCCGTACCCCTGCCGCCGGAATTGGTGGTTGACGTGGAACAGCCGGAACTGGCGCGGCTTCTGCCGGCGGCAACCACGCTGGGTGGTTGGGGCCCGTGGTTGGCGGGCATCGCCGTTGCACTCATCGTGCTGGCGCTGGTGGTGGCCAAGCGGCGGGCCGCGACCACAATTTTTCTTGGGGTGGGACTTGCCGTGGTGGCCCTGGGCTGGTGGCTGGCCGCAGGGATGGTGCAGACCGGGCTGCGGCAGCAAATGGCGGGCCCGGCGGCCATTGAAACCCTGGGTGTGGAGCTCGGCGCCCTGGCCGGGGAAAGCTGGCAAAAAGGTATCACAGCCACCTTCATCGTGGCCGCCGTGCTGCTTGTCGCCGGTGTTGTAGCTCTCATGGTGGGGAACAGGCGCACCACGTAAGATGGGAGCATGAGTGCCTCCGCTGTTTCCCTCGCCATGCCCGTGGTTCCGCGCCGTCGCAGGACGCCCGAAGAGGTCGCTGCCGCAGCACCCGTCACCGGAGAAAAGAAGGTCCTGCTCGCCGCGCCGCGGGGCTATTGCGCCGGCGTCGACCGGGCGGTCATTGCTGTGGAAAAGGCCTTGGAGCACCACGGCGCTCCCGTCTACGTGCGCAAGCAGATTGTCCATAACGTGCATGTGGTGTCGTCGCTGGAAGCGCAGGGCGCCATCTTTGTGGAGGAAAATGAGGAAGTCCCCGAGGGTGAGCTCGTGGTGTTCTCCGCCCACGGTGTTTCCCCCGCCGTGGTGCAGTCCGCCGCCGACCGGAATCTACGCACCATTGACGCCACCTGCCCGCTGGTGACAAAGGTCCACAAGGAAGCCGTCCGCTTCGCCAAAGCCAACAACCACATCCTGCTCATTGGCCATGAGGGCCATGAGGAAGTTGAGGGAACCTATGGCGAGGCTCCCGAAAGCACCACCATTGTGAACAATCCGGAGGAAGCGCGCACGGTGCAGGTGGCGGATCCGGATAACTTGATATGGCTCTCACAGACCACCTTGTCGGTGGATGAAGCCATGGAAATTGTGGAGATCCTGCGCGAGCGTTTCCCCAAGCTCCAAAACCCGCCCAGCGACGACATTTGCTATGCCACCACCAACCGCCAGGTGGCCATTAAAAAGATTGCCCCGCAGGCTGACCTGGTCATTGTGGTTGGCTCCGCCAACTCCTCCAACTCCGTGCGTCTGGTGGAAGTGGCCCTGGAATACGGCGCCAAGGCTTCCTACCGGGTGGACTTCGCCAATGAAATCGACGAGTCCTGGTTTGAGGGCATGGCCACCGTGGGTGTCACCAGCGGAGCCTCCGTGCCGGAAGTCCTGGTGCAGGACGTCTTGCGCCTGTTGGCCGACTACGGCTACGGGGACGTGGAGGAAGTTGTCACGGCCGAGGAAGACATCCTCTTCTCCCTGCCGAAGGAACTGCGCGCCACCATGAAGGCCGCCGGAGACAGCTCCAACGGCCTCGGTGGCCACGGAAAGCGCCCCGTCAGCTAGTTTTTGCCGGGTGCGGGGCCCACTCCCACGTGGCGGAAATTCTTAGCCGCCACCTGGCAGTTGGCCCCGCATTCGGTGCAAATAAGGCGAAACGGGGCCCTGCCGGTAGAATCACATACCGTGGCTCTTACTATTGGCATCGTCGGACTGCCCAACGTCGGCAAATCAACCCTTTTCAACGCACTGACACGCAACAACGTGCTCGCAGCGAACTACCCGTTCGCCACGATCGAGCCCAATGTTGGCGTGGTCAGCCTGCCCGATCCCCGGCTGGCCCAACTGGCCAAAGTGTTTGGATCAGCGCGCATCCTGCCCGCAACCGTTTCCTTCGTGGACATTGCCGGGATCGTCAAGGGCGCCTCGGAAGGTGAAGGGCTGGGTAACAAGTTCCTTGCCAACATCCGCGAGGCGGAGGCCATTGCGCAGGTCATCCGCGTGTTCGACGACCCCGATGTCATCCACGTCGACGGCAAGGTTGATCCCCGCTCCGACATGGAGACCATCAACACCGAGCTGATCCTTGCGGACATGCAGACCATTGAAAAGGCCGTTCCCCGTCTGGAAAAGGCTGTCAAGCTCAAGCAGCGTGAAGCGGCGGAGTTGAACGCCGTGCAGGCGGCTTTGACTGTGTTGGAGCGTGGCGACACCATTTTCTCCTCCATCAAAAGCGACAAGCTGGAGATGGAGCACTTGAAGGAACTGAGCCTGCTGACGGCCAAGCCCTTCATTTACGTGTTCAACGTGGACGACTCCATCCTGGGCAACCCGGAGCGCCAGGCGGAACTGCGCGAACTCGTGGCACCCGCGGACGCCATCTTCCTGGACGCCAAGCTGGAATCCGATCTGGTGGAACTGGATGAGGAGGAAGCCCGCGAGATGCTGGAAATGAACGGCCAAGAGGAGTCCGGCCTGGACCAGCTGGCCCGCGTTGGCTTCCACACCCTGGGCCTGCAGACCTACCTCACCGCCGGTCCCAAGGAAACACGCGCGTGGACCATCCACCGTGGCGACACCGCGCCCCAAGCCGCCGGCGTCATCCACACCGACTTCCAGCGCGGCTTCATCAAGGCCGAAGTGGTCCACTTCGACGACCTCATCGAGGCCGGTTCCATGTCCGAGGCCAAGGCCAAGGGCAAGGTCCGCATTGAAGGCAAGGAATACGTCATGCACGACGGCGACGTGGTGGAGTTCCGCTTCAACGTCTAGAAACCGCTTCTGATCAAGATCAAGTCCTGCCCCTTGGGCATGTTGAACGCCTCACGGAACCTGGTTCCGTGAGGCGTTTGAATTTTATGGAGTGGGAATAAAGCCGTGTCATCTTTATGGGCAATTTTGACGGCTGTCGACGAAAGCGCACGAGACTGCTGATCGACTGACTGGTACCATAAAGTGGTACGGCTAAATCAAACGTGAAGGAGTGGCTGATGTCCATCAGCGCCAGTGAGGCCCGGAAAACATTGTTTCCGCTTATTGAGCAGGTCAATGACGACCGCACTGCCATTGAGATTGTCTCCCGCAAGGGGAACGCCGTTCTCATGCCGGCCGACGAATATGCGGCGTGGCAGGAGACTGCTTATTTGTTCCGTTCCCCTACCAACGCCCGGCGGCTGATCGATGCCTACGAGCGGGCCGCCGCCGGTGGAACCCAGACGCATGAACTTGATCGGGAGGAGTGAGTGCGCCTCGCTTGGGATGAGTCGGCCTGGGAAGACTACAAGCACTGGCAAACGGCTGATCGCCGGATCCTCAAGCGGATCAATACACTTCTGGACGCCTGCCTTCGTGATCCCTTTGCCGGCATAGGCAAGCCCGAGCAGCTGAAGTACGGTGCGCCAGGTGCGTGGTCCCGGCGTATTACCGAAGAGCACCGGCTCGTGTATTTGGTCGACGGCGATGACCTGGTCGTTCTTCAGGCGCGCTACCACTACTAAACCCCTGCTCCGGCAATTCCTAGAACAGCGGCCAGGGCACCGCTGACATCTCACCGCTTGGGGCCGGGAACCGGCCGGCGGAGAGCAGACGGGAGCAGCGCACGGCCAGGGAAGCAATTTCCTCGGCCGTCAGCAGCTCCGCCAAGGCCTCGCCCAATTCACCATCAAGGGCCGTGCGGACACGGTCAATGCCCGCAAGCTCCTCCGCAGTGAAGGCTTCGCCCAGCCATCCCCACAGCACCGTGCGCAGCTTGTGGTCCTGGTGGAAGGTGAGGCCGTGATCCACGCCGTGCCGGTGTCCGCCGGCCATGGCCAGGATGTGGTCGCCTTTGCGGTCGGCATTGTTCACGACGGCGTCGAACACGGCCATGCGCCGCAGCGCCGGCGAGTCCTCGTGCACCAGGGCAACCGTCCGCCCGCTTCCATCTCGGCCTTCAAGTACCTGCTTCCAGCCGGTGTCCGGCACCTCATCGGCTGGAATCAAGTCCACGGCGTCCTGCCCGGGATCCTCCTCCTGCCAGAGCTGCACCATGCCTTCGCCCAGCGGACCGCCGCGCAGCCAGGTGCGGGGCACCACGTCCCAACCAAAGACCTCCGAGACCAGGAACGCGGCCACTTCCCGCTGCGCCAGCGTGCCGTGCGGGAAGTCCCACAGCGGGCTTTCCCCGGCAATGGGCTTGTAGACCACCGTGACGTCGCCGATGCTGCCCAAAAACGTGGCGTTGGAAGCCGTGGTGATGCGGCCGGTGAGGTCCAGCTGCGCGGTCACCAGCTCCGGCGTCGGCATCAGGACTCAGGAATGGTGCAGCTGTGTCCGTCGGCGTCCACGGGATAGCCGCAGAGCGGGCACGTGGGGCGCCCGGCACCCACAACCTCGCGGGTGCGCATGGCGAAGGCGCGGGCGGTGCCCACCGGCATGCTCACACGCAGCATTTCGGAATCGTCGTCCGTATCCTCGAGAAATGCGTTGTCATCGGCGTCGGGATCAAGATCCTCTTCAGCCAGGGGGTGGGCCTCAATGACGATCTGGGCGGTGGTGGGGTCCCACCCCAGGCTCATGGTGCCCGTGCGGAACTGCTCCTGGACGGCCTCAAGGGGCTCGTTGTCCACCAGTTCCAAAGGGGTGCCCGTGGGAATGCTGAAGGGGTTACCGTCCACGGTGATGAGCTGGTCCAGGATCTCGTCGATCTTCTCCGCAAGCAGGGTCGACTGCTGCTTCTCCAGGGCAATGCTCACCAGCGCCTTCCCCGCACGCACCTGAAGGTAAAAGGTGCGCGCCCCCGGAACGCCAATGGTGCCAATGACCACCCGGTCGGGCCAAACAAATTCGTGAACACGTGTAGGCATGTCAGTATTCTAGGCCCATCGGCTTCATGGTGCCTGCTGGCCTGCGCCGCCACCCACCGGGGCATCCCCCGCTTGGATGCCGTTGGCCAACCAGGACAGATCACCGGCGTCGGTGTTGCTCGCGTGGACGCTGGGCCGGCCGGCCCCATAGCGCACGATCGAGATGGAGGCAGGGCCCACATTGATGCGCTGGAACAGGTCAAGGTGCATGCCGAGCGCGTCGGCAAGGACCGATTTAATGATGTCGCCATGGCTCACCGCCACCCACACGGCCCCTGGCCCATGCTCGGCCTCAAATGCCGCATCATGACGCCGGACCGCCGCCACGGAGCGGGCCGCCATGGCGGCCAGGGATTCACCGCCGGGAAAGACGACGGCGGACGGCTGCGACTGCACGGCAGGCCATAGGGCCTCGGTCATCAGCTCATTGAGCAGGCGGCCCTGCCACTGGCCGTAATCGCACTCGGTGAGATCGGGGTCAAGGGGTGCGTGCGGAGTGCCGGACTGGCGGTCCAGGATGAACTGGGCGGTCTGCCGGCAACGCTCAAGGGGGCTAGACACCACCCCCGCCAGGGGCACCGCCGCGAGCCGGACGCCGGTGGCGGCCGCCTGCTCCCGGCCCACCTGGTCCAGGCTGACGCCGTCGGCCCGGCCGGCCAAAACTCCGCTTGCATTGGCTGTGGTGCGGCCGTGCCGCACGAGGATAACTGTTGCCATCCACCCAGCCTAGCCACCTGCAGGCGGTCCCGCGCCCAGGTGCGGGCCGGCGGCCCAGCTGGAAGCGGCGTGAGGGCCCAAAGCAGCTGGTGAGTGGCGCCCGCGGACTCGTGCCGACCAAATCAGAATCAAGGTTGGAAAGGGCGTTGACATTCGCAGGCTCGACAAGCTGATTGCCAACATCCTTCTTGCCTAGCGGTTGACGTACGGCGGGTCACCCTTCCGGAACCGTGCCCACCTGCTTTGCGGGGACGCCCACCACCACTGCCCCGGCAGGCACGTCCTTGGTGACCACGGCGCCGGCGCCCACCACCGCGCCGTCGCCAATGGCCACGCCCGGCAATATTGTCACATTGGCGCCAAACCACACACCGCGCCCAATCACCACGCGCGCCGGATGCATGTCGGCCCGCCTGCTGGGCACCATGTCATGGTTCAAGGTGGTGATCACGGCATTGTGGCCAATGAGCGAGCCGGCACCAATCTCAATGCCGCCCTGGTCCTGGAAGCGGCAGCCGCTGTTAATGAAAACGTCCTCGCCAAGGCTGATGTTTTTGCCAAAGTCGGCGCTAAAGGGCGGGAAGAGCGCAAAGGAATGGGGCACCGGGTGTCCCGTCAATTCACTGATCAAATCCCGCACCTCAGCGGGGCCGTGGTAGCTTCCGTTCAAGGTGGCGGTGATGCGCAGGGCCTCCTGGCTGGCTGCGTGCATGGCCCGGTGGTGCGGGGAGCCCCCGGGTATTGTCTGTCCGGCATTTAAGGCAGTCAGCAACTCTTCGAGACCGTCGATCGTGTTCATGCCCCCACGCTAACGCATGGGCCGGGCAGCCAATTGACGCATAGTCTAAAACCATGACCAAAGGTATGGAACCGGACATGACGATGACGGATGGCTGGGGTGGGCCGATGGTCGTGATCACCGACTGCCTGGAGGTCCTGCAAGCACTTGAAGGCGTCAAGGGCCGTCCAATTGCCTGGGCCGCGCTGGGTGCGCCTGTCATTGACCGTGGCGCCCATGCCATCTTTCCCCTTGCGGTGGCCGCGGTGCAGCCTGGCCGGGACGCGCAGGAATCGGCATCCTTGGCGGAGCTGGCGCGGAACCTTGAACTGCATTGCATACACTTCCACGGTGGAGACGGGTTCCATGCCGAGATGGCCCTCAAGGCGGACGCCGGCTACGGACGCAGGCTCGTTGAGACATCGGCGCTGCTGCGCACGCCAAGGTATTGGTGGGGGATAGGCCGCTTCGCGGTGGTGCTGGTGCATGCCGTGGAGCAGCGGGGGGAGTTTGAGTCGCTTGCCCTGCACGTCATCCCCAAAGACTGGGTCTGGCACTCGCCCATCACCCCGAGCACGAAGCGGGGGGCATCCCAGCTGCGCCGGATTGTCCGCGAACAGGAAAGCATTGGTGGAGCGGCCGACGTCCTCTGGTCGTGGCCATTGGAGAAGCAGGCGCAGGGAATGCCCCAGGGGAGCGCTTGAACACTGTGCTTTAGCGCCGGTGCCTTGCAGGGAAGGACACCTGGGTGAGGCTGAAACCTCAGCCAGGTGTCCATAGTCTGGGGCAGGGGAGCCAAGGGGCCTGCCCCTTGTCCGGGTCCTTTACTGTGCGGCAGGCTGCATATGAACCACGCGCACCTGGCCGGCCGGTACAGCCACGGTGCCGGCAACAGTTTCCCCGGTGAGCATTTCCCGCCCGTTGGCCTCCACCGTGGCGGCCTCTTCGGAGAAGCGCTGGTGGCCTACGGTGACTACAGCCGCGAACCCGCCTTGGACGCCGTCGCCGCCGGCAACGACCTCATGGCGCTTGGTGCCATGGATGTGTTGGCTGAGGCAGGGTTGGCCGTGCCCGGCGACGTTGCGGTGGCCGGTTTTGATGACATTGACCTTTCCGCGTCGTCGATTCCGGCATTGACCACTGTCCGGCAGCCCTTTGAGCGCATCAGCCGGGAAATGGTGCGGCTGCTGCTGGAGGTCATTGCCGGGCAGCGGCCGGCGGTCATCACCATGCCCACCGAGCTGATGGTCCGCCAGTCCACCTAGGCAAGGGGTTGCGGACCCGGAAACAGGACGGCGGGCCACAGTGTTTTTCAAACCGGCCGCCGACTTGACGGGCGGGCAGGCCTCGGCCAGGGCTACCATGGGTCACACGCCCAACCGCTGGAACCGAACAACTGGAGCCCCATGGAAAGCGATGTCATTGTCATTGGCGCGGGACTGGCCGGTCTGCAATGTGCCCGCAGGGTGCAGCGCAGCGGTTACGGTGTAGTGGTTTTGGAGTCCGCAGATGCCGTCGGAGGCCGCATCCGGACCGAGAACATTGACGGTTTCCTGTGCGACAGGGGTTTTCAGCTGCTTAATCCGGCCTACCCGGCGGTGCGCAGCTGGATTGATGTCGACAGCCTTGGTTTGCAAAAATTCGGCGCGGGCGTCGTTGTGCGCAGCGGCGACACCGCCACCACCCTGGCCCATCCGCTGAAACATCCACAGCACGCGCTGGAAACCCTGCGCAGTGAACTGACCCCGGCTTCGGAGCTGCTGGCCCTGGCCCGTTGGCTGGCACCGGCCTTCCTCCCGCTGCGAAGCCGCGGCCGCGATGAGTCCCTGCATGACTCCTTCGACGCAGCGGGCCTCAAAGGCAGGCTGCGCCGGGATGTGCTTGACCCCTTTCTCTCCGGTGTCCTTGCCAGCAGCAGGGGGGAAAGTTCAGCCCACTACGTACGTGATCTGGTGCGTTATTTTGCCCTCGGCACTCCGGGCCTGCCCCGTGCGGGCATGCAGGCGCTCCCGGAGCAACTGGCCAGCTGGCTGTTGGAACCAGTGCGCCTCAATACTGCGGCGCGTCAAGTGCGGCAGAACTCCGGCGGAGTCAGCGTGCTGACCGACCATGGTGAAGTCCGCGGCAGGGCCGCCGTCATCGCCGTCGGAGGGCATGATTTGCCACAAGTCACTGAACTACCGGCCGTGAAAAGCAACGGCCTGACCACGTGGTGGTTCCGTGCGCCCCATGAAGTGGCCGAATCCCCATTCATCATGCTGGATGCCACGGCCCCGGGCCAGGGAGCGGCCGGACCCATCTGGCATACGGCAGTGGTTTCCAGTGCGGCACCCAGCTATGCGCCCCGGGGCGAAATCCTGGTGGAGGCCACCACGCTGCTGGACCGGCCCGACGGGCTTGCAGAGGAAGGGCAGCTGCGACGGCAGTTGGCACGTCTTTACAAAACCTCGCCCAGCGGTTGGGAGGTACTGGCCCACCATGTTGTTCCCCACACGCTCCCTGAACAGCTGCCGCCGCTGAAGGATCGCCAACCACTGTGGACGGGGGAGCGGATCCTGCTGGCGGGTGACCACCGCCACACCGCTTCCATCCAGGGCGCGCTGGCCTCCGGGGACAGCAGCGGACGCGAAGTTGTGCAGCGGCTCAAACAATGACAGTACCTCGCGCCGGGGCACCGTTTAGCAAGGGTTCACGGAATGTTCATGGAGGCATGTCGGCGCTCCAAGATGCCCATTGGGCACGCCAAGGGCCGGTTTCAGTTCTCCGGCAAGTGTGCGGCCGGGGGTGGAATTGGACCTGCGGATCCGCACTCAACAGCTGTTCCGTGGCCAAAAGCTGCCGCGGACCGGGTGCAGAAACAACGCCTGCGCGGTGCTTCTGCACCCGGTCCGGCATGGCCCTGGAAAGGGCAGCTCCGGGCGTCGTCCACCTTTTGGTTCACGTGGCGCAAAGACGCTAGCCTAGGAGCAGCCGAAGCGAAAACGAGGGCCAGATGCATGTACACGGGGACGGCACACGCCCAGTGAACCACCAGGCACGCGTGTCGGTGGTCATTCCAGTGAAGAATGACAGTGCCGAACTGGCCAGATGCCTTGCCGCGCTCGCCCGGCAATCCAGGCCCGCGGATGAGCTCATAGTGGTTGACAACGGCTCAAGCGACGATTCGGCGCAGACTGCCGTCTGTGCCGGAGCAACTGTCATCAGCTGCCTGGCTCCCGGAATCCCGGCGGCAAGTTCCTGCGGCTACGACGCCGCCACCGGGGATCTCATCCTGCGCCTGGACGCCGACTGCGTCCCTGCCCCCTCCTGGATTGCCGAGGTGGTTTCCTCCTTCGAGACGCGCCCCGACGTGTCGGCCTTCAGCGGCTACGCCCGGTTCATTGACGGACCCAAACTGCTGCGCGCACCCCTGGCTGCCTTGTATTTGTTGGCCTACGTGCTCGCCACCGCGCCGGCCCTGGGGCATTGGCCTCTGTTTGGCTCCAACATGGCCATGCGCAGGGAAGCGTGGGACGCGGTGCGCGCCGCTGCCCACCGGGATGACCCTGAACTGCACGATGACATGGATTTGTCCTTCCACCTGGGCGAAGGCCACCGCATCCGCTACCTGAAAGGCGCCGCCATGGGCATGTCGATGCGCCCCTTCCACAGCGCAGCCGCCTTCCGGCGCCGCCTGGCACGCGGGTTCCGCACCGTCCTTGCCCACTGGCCACACGATTTCCCGCCCCGGCGATGGGGCCGCAGGATCAGCCGCGCTGCCGGACTGGGCCGTTGAGCGCCCACTGCGCATCCACTGGCGCAGCACCGGTGGAAGACGGGCTTCAAACGCCCCTTATTGGCCCCGTCAGTGGACCGGAACTGCACGTGATGAGTTGGAACATCCGGCGGAAAGTGCCCGAACGCACAGCACGTGCAGCCGACAGCTGGGAGGGCCGTGCCCCGCGGCTGCGGTCATTGCTGCGCACTGAACGGCCTTCCCTGCTGGGTGTGCAGGAGGCCTTGCCGGAGCAAAGCGAATTTGTGGCGGAATCAATGGGCTCGCGGTACCGGTCCGTGGGCCATGGACGCAATGCCGACGGCAGCGGGGAAGGCAGCCCGCTTTTCTATGATGAAAAGAGATTGGAGCTGCTGGACTGGGAGCAGCTGGCCCTTTCCAGCACGCCCAACCGCCTAGGTTCCAGATCCTGGGGCAATATGATTCCACGCATGCTCGTGACGGCAACCTTTCAGGACCGCGAGGGCCCGGCCCGGTTTTTGGTGGTCAATACCCACTTTGACCACATTTCACGCACTTCACGCGTCCACTCCGCGCAGGCCATTGGGCGGCTGGTCGCCCAGAAGGGCCTGCCGGCAGTGGTGATGGGCGACTTGAATGCCGGCGCCACCAGTGCGCCCCTGCGTGAGCTGCTCACTGCGGGGAGACTCGTGGATTCCTGGGCCGTGGCGGCGTCCCAGGAGAGCAAAGAATGGGGCACCTTTCCCAACTACCAGCAACCGCGGCTTGGCCGTAAACGCATTGACTGGATCCTCCTCACCCCTGAAGTCAGGGTCCTCAGGGCAGCCATCAATCCTCAAGGCTTTGCTGATGGCTGGGCCTCTGACCACCTCCCCGTGCAAAGCGTGCTGAGTTTCCCGGCCGCAGACGGGAACCCATGATAGGGAATTTTTTACGCCCGCCCCGGACCCCGGGCGAATACACGGCCGAGCTGTTGCGGATCATTGCCCTGCTGGGCGTCATGCTTGCCGCCGTTTTTTTGGCCTGGACCGACGCCGCCATCCTCGCCTTTGCGCTGCCGGCAGTGGTGGCACCCCGATTCTTAGGCATGCGTCTGTGGGCTGATCTGCTGTTCACCAGTACGGTGCTGCTTGCGGCAGGCAGCAACGTTTTTGACCTGTACACCCGCATTTCCTGGTGGGATGTGGTGGTGCACTTTGCCTGCACGGGTGTGCTGGCGGCCGGCTGCTACATCCTGCTGGCCGCCCTGCGCATAGTGCCGGACCCCCGCGCCGCTGACTTCACCCCCAGGGTGGGAATTGTCCTGACCACCACCGTGGGCCTGGCTCTTTGTGCCCTCTGGGAAATCGCGGAGTGGCTGGGTTACGTCTACATCAGCGATGAAATTTACATTGCCTATGTGGACACCATAGTCGACATGATCTTTGGGGCCCTGGGATCGCTGGTGGTGGGGTTCGCCGTGGCCTATCTGCCCTTGTACCGTGCCACGGCGGCCCGCCCTCTGGCTTCCCGGCCCCGCAACTAGGACCTTGGCAGCGTGCGGGATGCGTTTAGGATTGCCCGGTACAGTTAATGCCCTGCCAAGCCACCAAGGAGAGCCGCATGTCTGTAGGTTTACTTGCCATTGTCGATGACATTCTTGCCGCGGCCCTGAAGGCATCGGCCAAGTCAGCGGGCGTGGTCATTGATGATGCCGCCGTCACTCCGCAGTATGTGCAGGGCCTCACGCCTGCCCGCGAACTGCCCGTGGTGTGGAAGATTGCCCGCGGCAGTCTGATCAACAAGTTTTGCTTCATCATTCCCGTCGCCTTGCTGCTGACGGCCTTCGCACCCTGGGTGCTGCCGTTCCTGCTCATCATCGGTGGCACCTACCTGTGCTTTGAAGGCGCGGAAAAGGTGAGCGAGTGGTTTGGGCACCACCACGCAAAAAAGGATGAGGGCGCCAGGGATGAAAAGGCGTTGGTGGCCGGCGCCGTCCGTACCGACCTCATTCTTTCCACCGAAATCATGCTGATTTCCCTCTCAAACCTTGACCCGGGCCTGGGTTTTTGGATGCGCCTGGCCACCTTGGCAATCATTGCCTTGGTCATGACGGCCCTGGTATATGGCGCCGTGGGTCTGCTGGTGAAAATTGATGACCTTGGCATCAAGATGGAAGGCAGCGCCAATTCCGGTACCCGGCGCTGGGGCACCCGCATTGTCCACTCCATGCCGGCGGTGTTCCGCGTCATCAGCATTGTTGGAACTGTGGCCATGCTCTGGGTGGGCGGGCACCTGGCCATTTTGAACCTCGGCGAAGTGGGCTGGCACCTGCCGGTGGACCTGCTGCACCAGCTGGAGCATGCGCTGGAACCCCTCGGCGCCGTGGTGACGTGGTTGGGGGACACCGCGGTGTCAGCCGTGGTGGGACTGGTCATAGGCTTGATTGCGGTCGCAGCCATGACGCTCATCAAGCGGCTGGCCCCTACCCGGGACTCCGCGGCGCACTGACCAAACCGCGCTGCCGGGGATCAAGGTTCAAGGGGTGCGCAGCACACAAAATTCGTTGCCCTCCGGATCTGCCATCACCACCCAGCCCACTTCACTGCCCTGCCCCACATCCACCCGGTGCGCGCCCAAGGCTTCCAAGCGGCTGACCTCCGCGTCCTGGTCCTGCGGGCGCAGGCAAAGATGCAGCCGGTTCTTCCCGGCTTTCCGTTCCGGGACACGCAGGAACAACAGCTCACAAAAGGCCCCTGGCCCGTCGCTGCCGGCCGGCGGCGCAAGCGCCACTTCGTCGTCGTCGCTTTCCCCGCCGTCACCTTGGGCCATGTCCCACTGCAAGGCAGCTGCCCAAAATTCCGCAGTCTCCCGCGGCGAGGTTGAATCAATGCAAATGTTTTCAATATGAAGGCCCATGGCAACATTGTCCCTGCCATGGCCGTCCGTGCCCAGTGTTGCCCGCCTTTCACAAAGGGTTTTTCCACGTCCGCTGGCCCCAGGCTGCGGTAACCTAGGCAGACTGAAGCTCTTCCCGGGACCGGCGCAATGCACCTGCAGTTCCGGATGATCGCCGTGCATTAAAAACTGGAGGTGGAATGCGGTCCGGACGCATTTTTAAGATGTTGACCGCGGCCGCAGCTGCAGCGCTGGCCCTGGCGGCATGCACTCCGGCCGGACCTGATCCGGTCCTCCCCAGCCCCAGCGCCACCATTGTGGACGGCGGCACCGTGACAGTCTTGGAATCCGTACCCTTCACCTCCTTCAACGCCCTGAGCGTTACGGGGAGCACTGCGACAAACACCAGGATCGCCGCAGCCACCCACTCGGGTTTCTTCACGGTTGATGAGAAGTTGAACATCTCCAAAAATGAGGAATTCGGCAAGGTGGAAAAGGTCAAGGACCGCCCCCTCACAGTGAAATACACCATTAAAGACGGCGTCCAATGGTCCGACGGCGCCCCCGTCACAGCGGATGACCTGTTCCTGCAATGGGCGGCGCTGTCCGGCTATTTCAATGACGCAACCTTGGACAGCAGCTTTGCCGTGGCCCGGGGCAACGCATATTTTCATGTGGCGGGGGACCATTCCATGCTGGCCCAAAGCGGGGTTCCCGAGATTGGCGATGACGGATCATCGCTGACCCTGACATATTCCACGCCGGTTTCCGACTGGGAGAGCGCCTTTGGTGCCCTGGTGGTGGTTCCGGCACACATTGTGGCCGGACGCACCGGATTGGTGGACGCGCCGGCGCTGACGGCGATGCTGCGCGGCCAACCCAAGGGGGACCCCGCCGACCCGCGGCCGGACAACCCGAAACTGCGCAAGGTTGCGGACTTCTGGAACACCGGCTTTGATACGAAAAGCATGCCCGATCCCTCGCTGGCACTGTCCAACGGCCCCTATCTGGTCAAGGACATCACCCCTGAACAGGAGCTGGTCCTGGCTCCCAACGCAGACTACAGCTGGGGTTCAAAACCCCGGCTCGAGACCTTGAGCGTGAAATATGAAGCCGATCCCGACCGGGCGGTGGATGCCCTGACCTCCGGCGCCGCCGACGTGATTTCCCCGCCCGCTTCCGCTGCACGGCTCGCCGCCTTGAACGCGGCCGACGGCGTCCAGCTCCAGCAGGGACCGGGGCTGGGCTTTGACCAGCTGGTGCTGAACTTTCAAGGCGTGCTGTCCGAGCCTGACTTTCGCACGGCGTTCCTGATGACAGTGCCGCGCCAGGAACTGGTGGAGCAGGTGGCCAGCTCCCTGGACCCCGCGGCGCAAATGCGTGATTCCTTCCTGTTCCATCCCGCGCAGGACGGTTATGCAGAATCAGTGGCCAACAATGGCATTGAGCGTTTCACCGTCAACGCCGCTGCCGACGGCGGCGCCCAGGATGAGAACCTTGCCCAAGCCAAGGAGATGCTCGACGGCGCCCGCCCCACGGTGCGGATCCTTTACAACAGGGACGACCCCGAACGTGCAGCGGAGTATGCGCTGGTGGCAGATGCGGCCCAGGCCGCGGGCTTCACCGTGACGGATGCAGGAAAAAGTGCCGGCGAGTGGATGGGAGCCCTGCAGGCCGGTGCCTTTGATGCCGCCTTGTATGGCTGGACGGCCAGCCCCACCGGATCCGTGCAGCTGCCGCAGCTCTTCCGCACCGGCGCGGCCTCAAACCTCAATAACTTTTCCAGCCCGGCGGTGGATCAGCTGACCGAAGAGCTTGGCAGCACCACGGAAGCGAAGAAACAGGGCGAACTGAAACGGAAAATCGATGAGCTGCTCATTGAGTCCGGGTACGGCCTGCCCTTGTTTCAACGCACTTCACTCAGCGCCACCAGCCGGAACGTCACAGGCGTGGGCTACTCGCCTCTGGACATTGGGCCTTGGCACAGTGTGGCCAACTGGGCAGCCGTGAAGTAGAGCACGCCGCCAGTGGGCACAGCAGGGCCAGGCCCTGCAAAGCAACTGGCAGCTCGCGTCTGCCCTGCCTGTGTGTTTTCGCCAAGCGCAGCGGCAAAAAATTCCCTGCACCCCGGCACTCCAGTGATATTAATCACCCTCATTTTGTTGGCGCCCTGCGTTTTCAGGGCGGAAATCCGGTACGAAAGCCCTGTGGGTGGGGGCCGGTGATCTGGACGTGTGTCAAAACATGGTCCACATGGGATAAAGTGACTAGGCCGTATTTGGCACTGCGTCTAGAATGGTGTTATCTGCCGACTTTCTCGGCCAAACATAAACGTGACTTTCTGCTTTGCCCTTTCCGGGTCTGCAGCTGGGCCCAACTGAAACGAGTCTTCACCTATGAGCGATCTTTCACTCAACACCGCCGAGCGCAATGACCTGCGCAACGTCGCCATTGTGGCGCACGTTGACCATGGAAAGACCACCCTGGTCGACGCCATGCTGCAGCAGACCCACGCCTTTGCAAGTCACGGTGACGTTGCCGAGCGCGTCATGGACTCCGGTGACTTGGAGCGCGAAAAGGGCATCACCATTTTGGCCAAGAACACCACCGTTGCCTACAGCGGCCCCTCCGCCAATGGCCTGGACATGACCATCAACGTCATTGACACCCCCGGCCACGCCGACTTTGGTGGCGAGGTTGAGCGTGGACTGTCCATGGTTGACGGCGTCGTTTTGCTCGTTGACGCTTCCGAGGGCCCGCTGCCGCAGACCCGCTTCGTGCTGCGCAAGGCGCTGGCCGCAAAGCTCCCCGTGATCCTGCTGGTCAACAAGACCGACCGCCCCGACGCCCGCATCGACGAGGTTGTGGCCGAATCCATGGACCTGCTGTTGGGCCTGGCCTCGGACATGGCTGACGAAGTTCCGGATCTGGACCTCGACGCCGTTTTGAACGTTCCCGTTGTCTACGCCTCCGGCAAGCTGGGCCGCGCCTCCACCGCGCAGCCTGAAAACGGCGCCGCACCGGACAATGAGGATCTTGAGCCGCTGTTCAAGACCATCATCGATCACATTCCGGCCCCGACCTACAACCCGGAAGGTGTCCTGCAGGCGCACGTCACCAACTTGGACGCTTCCCCGTTCCTGGGCCGCCTGGCTTTGCTGCGCATCTTCAACGGCACCCTGCGCAAGGGCCAGACCGTTGCCTGGTGCCGTCAGGATGGCACCGTAAAGCCGGTCAAGATCACCGAACTGTTGGCCACCAAGGCACTCACCCGTGTTCCTGCCGAGTCCGCCGGCCCCGGTGAAATTGTTGCCGTTGCCGGCATCGAGGACATCACCATTGGTGAAACCCTCACCGACATTGACAACCCCCAGCCGCTGCCTCTGATCACCGTTGACCCGCCGGCCATCTCCATGACCATCGGTATCAACACCTCTCCCATTGCCGGGCGCGTCAAGGGCCACAAGGTCACCGCACGCCAGGTCAAGGACCGCCTTGACAAGGAACTGATCGGCAACGTGTCCCTGAAGGTCCTCCCCACCGAGCGCCCCGATGCTTGGGAAGTGCAGGGCCGTGGCGAGTTGGCTTTGTCCATCCTCGTTGAGCAGATGCGCCGCGAAGGCTTTGAGCTGACGGTGGGCAAGCCGCAGGTGGTCACCCAGACCATTGACGGCAAAACACACGAGCCGATGGAACACATGACCATTGACGTACCCGAGGAATACCTCGGCAATGTCACCCAGTTGATGGCCTCACGCAAGGGCCGCATGACCAATATGGCCAACCACGGCACCGGCTGGTGCCGCATGGAGTTCATCGTGCCCGCCCGTGGCTTGATTGGCTTCCGCACCCGCTTCATGACCGACACCCGTGGTGCCGGCATTGCTTCCTCGCTGGCCGAAGGCTACGAGCCGTGGCACGGTCCGATCGAATACCGCAACAACGGTTCGATCGTGGCCGACCGCACCGGCGTCGTGACCCCGTTTGCAATGATCAAGCTCCAGGAACGCATGACCTTCTTCGTGCAGCCCACCTCGGAAGTTTACGAGGGCATGATTGTTGGCGAGAACTCACGCGCCGATGACATGGACGTGAACATCACCAAGGAAAAGCAGCTCACCAACATGCGTGCGGCCTCCTCGGACACCTTCGAGAACATGACCCCTCCGCGCGTGCTGACTTTGGAAGAGTCCCTCGAATTCGCCCGCGAAGACGAGTGCGTTGAGGTCACCCCGGAAGCCATCCGCATCCGCAAGGTCATCTTGAACGCCGGAGACCGCGCCAAGCAGTACCGCGCCCGCGCCAAGGCATAACGGCACAAGCTGCCGGCAGGCCGGCCGGCCCGCATGGCTGCCGCAGGGGCCTGCATCCTTTTGATTGTTACAAAGGATGCAGGCCCTTTTGCGTGCAACGGCACCCAGCTGCTAGATCTCATCTCTATAAAGATCTGCCAATAATGTGACCTCAACTACTTGCCAGTAGTTTTTAGCCGTTAGCCTTGGGGGGTATGAGTTGAAACACGTGCGAATTCGATGGTGAGTTCCGCCACCCGGCACAACCGGGGTTTGACTCGAGTCAATCTCAAACAAGGAGGCGGAATGCGTTTCGCAAAGACTTACAAAGCACTGGGTGTGGCTGCCGTATTGGCCCTGTCACTAAGCGCATGCGGCGGCGGCAATGACAGCGGGGATTCCGGCGACACTGCCGGGGATGCCAGCAAGGTCATCACGGCCAACAACACCGAACCCCAGAACGGCCTGCTGCCGGCCAACACCAATGAAGTCGGCGGCGGCAAGGTCATGGACCTGCTGTACACCGGCCTGGTGAGCTATGACGCCAAGGGCGCCACTGTGAACGAGATCGCCGAGTCCATTGAAACCGACGATTCCATCACCTACACCATCAAGATCAAGGGTGGCCAGACCTTCAGCGACGGCACGGCCGTTACCGCAAACAGCTTTGTGGATGCCTGGAACTTCGGTGCCGCGGCCAAGAATGCACAGCTCAACAGCTACTTCTTCGAGTCCATCAAGGGCTTTGACAAGGTCTCCGCCGAGGGCTCCACCGAGGAGACCATGGAAGGGCTGAAGGTTGTCGATGACACCACCTTCACCGTGGAATTGGCCCAGGCCGAGTCCGACTTCCCGCTGCGCCTTGGCTACACCGCCTTCTACCCGCTGCCCGAGTCCGCGTACGCGAATCCTCAGGAATTTGGTCAGAACCCCGTAGGCAACGGCCCGTACAAGCTGGCCGAGGGTGGCTGGAAGCACGACGTGTCCATTGAGCTGGTTCCCAACGAGAACTACGATGGTCCGCGCAAGGCCAAGAACGCCGGCGTGACGTTCACCATCTACTCCAGCCCCGATGCCGCCTACACCGATGTTCAGGGTGACAACCTTGACATTCTGGACCAGGTGCCGCCGAGCGGCCTGCAGAACTTCAAGGAAGACTTTGAAGGCCGCTTCGTCAACCAGCCCTACGCCGGCAATGCCACCATGACGATTCCGTCCTACCTGCCCGAGTTCCAGGGTGAGGCCGGGATGATGCGCCGCCAGGCCATCTCCATGGCCATTGACCGCCAACAGATCATTGACAAGATCTTCTACGGCAACAAGCAGGCAGTCACCGAGTTCACCTCACCCGTCATTGACGGCTACGAGGCTGAACTCCCGGGCAGCGAAGTCTTGAAGTTCGACGCCGCCAAGGCCAAGGAAATGTGGGACAAGGCTGACGCCATCAGCCCGTGGCCCGCCGACAAGGTCTTCACCATTTCCTCCAACATTGATGGTGCCGGCAATAAGGAATACATCACGGCCATGGCCAACCAGATTTCCACCAACCTGGGAATCAAGGCCGAGCTGAACCCCATTGCCACGTTCAAGGAAATGCGTGCCCTGGTGGGCACCAAGGAACTGACGGGTGCCTCACGCGCCGGCTGGCAGGCCGACTACCCGTCGCTGTACAACTTCCTCGGGCCGCTCTACGGCACGGGCGCCGGCTCCAATGACGGCGACTACAGCAGCGAGGAATTCGACGCCAAGCTGAAGGAAGGCCTGGCGGCCACCAGCGTTGAAGAAGGTGTCAAGAGCTTCAATGAGGCGCAGGAAATTCTCCTGAAGGACCTGCCGGTTGTGCCCCTGTGGTACCAGGCAGTCCAGGGCGTGTGGAGCAACAACGTCAATGCCGTTGAGTTCGGCTGGAACGGTGTTCCGCTGTACTACGAAGTCGTGGCCAAGTAAGCAACGCCACCATCCAAGCAACAACCTGCCATAGGTGAAAGAAGGGGGATCCGGCCTTAAACCGGGTTCCCCTTCTTTGCCTGTGCAGGGCGTTTTTCTGCCACCCAAAGATTGCATCTGGGCGGGACGTAGAGCTCTACGTGTTATGGTTCCCGCACAGACAGCTAATGAACAGGTAACTTCATGAATGAATTGTGCCCCCCACGGCTGGGGCTGGTGAAAATCACATGGTGATGTTCACGCTCCGTCGTTTCCTGCAGTTGATTCCCGTATTCTTCGGGGCAACCCTGCTGGTGTATTTCCTCGTCTTTGCAACACCCGGTGATCCCATCGCCGCGCTTTCCGGCGGAAAGCCCATGGCTCCGGCTGTGGAGGCCGCCCTCCGCGCCCAGTACAACCTGGACCAGCCTTTCTGGGTCCAATACGGCCTATACTTGAAAAACCTGGTGACCTTGAACCTGGGGCAGACCTTCTCCGGTCAGGAAGTGGCCACCGTCATTGCCCGCGCCTACCCCGTCACTGCACGCCTGGCCATCATGGCACTGGCTTTTGAAGCAGTTTTTGGCGTGCTCTTTGGTGTCATTGCCGGCCTGCGCAAGGGCAAGCTGTTTGACAGCACCGTCCTGATCGCCTCCCTCGTGGTCATTGCCGTCCCCACCTTCGTACTCGGCTTTGTGCTGCAGCTCATTGTGGGCGTGCAGCTTGGCTGGGCGCGTCCCACCGTCAGCGGCACCGCGCCATGGAATGAACTCATTTTGCCCGCGCTGGTCCTGGGGCTGGTGTCCCTGGCGTATGTGATCAGGCTGACCCGTGCCTCCATCAGCGAGAACATGAATGCAGACTACGTCCGCACGGCCACTGCCAAAGGTCTGAGCCGGCGCCGCGTGGTCATGGTCCACATCCTGCGCAACTCGCTCATTCCCGTCATCACCTTCCTGGGTGCCGACCTGGGCGCCCTCATGGGTGGCGCCATTGTCACCGAAGGTATTTTCAATGTCCCTGGTGTGGGCAATCTGCTTTACCAGGCCATCCTGAAGGGTGAGAGCGCCACAGTGGTTGCCGTGGTGGGCATCCTGGTCATTGTCTTTGTGGTGGCCAACCTGGTGGTGGACCTTTTGTACGCCGTGCTCGATCCGAGGATTCGCTATGTCTGAGAATTTCACTCCTGAAAATGAACCAAGGAATGTCCCGGCCCCGCGCCTTGGCAAGACCTCCACGCGCGTCATTGAGCACTACGTGGCGCCGCTGGAGGAAACCCCCCTGGCCGCCGTTGACAAGGTGGAGGAAAGCGGTGCGCCCGTCAGCCTGTGGGCTGAGGCGTGGCGGAATCTCCGCAGGCAGCCACTGTTCATCATTTCCACCCTTCTGATTCTGCTCGTGGTGGTGGTTGCGGCGTTCCCGCAGTGGTTTGCCAGCGTGGAACCCACCAGCTGCGACCTGGGCAACTCCGCGGAACCTGCCCGTGACGGACATCCCCTGGGATTCACCCTGCAGGGTTGTGACGTGTATGCCCGCATGATCTTTGGCACCCGCGCCTCACTGACGGTGGGCATCTTCACCACTATTGGGGTGCTCATCATTGGCGGCACCATGGGTGCGTTGGCCGGTTACTACGGGGGCTGGCTGGATTCCATCCTGGCCCGTCTGGGTGACATTTTCTTCGCCCTGCCCCTGATCCTCGGCGCCATCATCATCAACCAACTGCCGTACTTCCGCGAGAACAAAAGCGTTTGGACAGTGGTCATAGCACTGGTGGCCTTTGGCTGGCCGCAAATCGCCCGCATCACCCGCGGCGCCGTGATTGAGAACCGCAATGCGGACTTCGTCACTGCCTCCAAGGCATTGGGGCTGTCCCGCTTCAGCGCGCTGGTCAAGCATGTGCTGCCCAACTCGCTGGCACCGATCATTGTGGTGGCCAGCATCTCGCTGGGAACCTTCATCGTGGCCGAGGCAACCCTGTCCTTCCTGGGCCTGGGACTGCCGCAGTCGGTGATGTCCTGGGGCAATGACATTTCAGCGGCCCAGCCACAGGTGCGCAACAACCCCGGCGTGCTGCTCTGGCCTGCCGCCGCTTTGTCGGTGACTGTCTTGAGCTTCATCATGCTCGGTGACGCCCTGCGTGATGCCCTGGATCCCAAAGCAAGGAAGAGGTGACTGGCATGTCCAGCATTGACATGAACAAAACCACCGGCGCCGCTTCCAACGCCGATCAGCCGCTTCTGGAAATCCGGGATCTGGCCATCACCTTCGACACCCAGGGCGGGCCCGTCAACGCAGTACGGAATGCCCACCTGACGGTCATGCCCGGTGAAACTGTGGCCATTGTGGGCGAATCGGGTTCCGGAAAGTCCACCACGGCCCTGGCCGCCATTGGCCTGCTGCCCTCCAATGGGCGCGTCAGCGGCGGGCAGATCATCTTTGACGGTGAGGACATCACCAATGCCAGCTCCAAGCGGATCATTGAACTGCGTGGAAATTCCATTGGCATGGTTCCCCAGGACCCCATGTCAAACCTCAACCCGGTGTGGAAAATTGGATTCCAGGTCAAGGAAACGTTAAAGGCCAACGGCCTTGCCGGAGCCAACCACAAGGAACGGGTCGTTGAAGTCCTTTCCGAGGCGGGCCTGCCCGACGCCGAGGCCCGGGCCAAGCAGTACCCGCACGAGTTCTCCGGCGGCATGCGCCAACGCGCGCTCATTGCCATTGGCCTGGCCTGCCGGCCGCGCCTGCTCATTGCCGACGAACCCACCTCGGCACTGGACGTGACGGTGCAGGGCCAAATTTTGGACCACCTGGACCGGATGACCACCGAGCTGAACACGGCCGTGCTGCTGATCACCCACGACCTTGGCTTGGCCGCCGAGCGCGCCGAGAAGCTCGTGGTGATGTACAAGGGCCAGGTGGTGGAATCCGGGCCGGCACTGGAAATCCTGCGCAACCCGCAGCACCCGTACACGCAGCGTCTGGTGAATTCCGCGCCGTCGTTGGCGTCCAAGCGTCTGCAGTCGGGCAAGGCCAAGGAGGCGCTGGCAGCAGCTGCCGCCGCCACCACGGTGGAGGTTGGCGACGCAGCCGGTGTGCAGGAAATGCATCAGCGTGAAGCCGTCGCCGCGGCCACTGTGGAGGGTCACAACCGCAAGGCGGCCGAGCGCGGCGACACCATTTTGGAGATCAAGAACCTCAGCAAGGTCTTCAAACTCCGGGGTGCGCTGGGCAAGAGCAGCGACTTCAGGGCTGTCGATGATGTGTCCTTCAGCGTCAAGCGCGGCACCACCATGGCCATTGTGGGGGAGTCGGGTTCCGGCAAGTCCACGGTGGCACAAATGGCCCTGGGCCTGTTGGAACCCACCGAGGGCAGCATCCTGTTCGACGGCGTGGAAGTGAACTCGCTCAAGGGCAAGGCGTTGTTTAATTTCCGCCGCCGCGTCCAGCCCATCTTCCAGGACCCCTACGGTTCCCTGGACCCCATGTTCAACATTTTCAGGACCATTGAGGAGCCGTTGAAGATCCACAAGATCGGCAACGCCAAGTCACGGGAAAAGAAGGTGCGGGAGCTGTTGGACCAGGTCTCCATGCCCGCATCCACCATGCGGCGCTTCCCCAATGAACTCTCCGGAGGTCAGCGCCAGCGCATCGCCATTGCCCGTGCCTTGGCTTTGAACCCGGATGTCATCATTTGTGACGAGGCGGTCTCGGCACTGGATGTCCTGGTGCAGGCGCAGGTGCTGAACCTGCTCAACGAGCTGCAGGAGGAGTTGGGGCTGACGTACCTGTTCATCACCCACGACCTGGCAGTGGTGCGCCAGATTGCCGACAACGTCTCGGTGATGCAAAAGGGCCGGCTCGTGGAGCAGGCCACCACGGACGAGGTCTTTAACAATCCGCAGCAGCGTTACACGCAGGATCTGCTCAACGCCATTCCCGGAGCATCCCTCCTGGTGTAGCGGCAGGCACATGCCAAAGGGCCGGCGGCCGTGGAAATCCATGGACGCCGGCCCTTTGGCATGCCCGCACCCGGCTGCCGCTTTACGGTGGCGTGGCCGGCGGGGAGTAGATTGGTTGCCATGGAAACACCCGCTTTGCTGCCCGGAACCGGCCCCGGCACCACCATGCTTTTAATCCACGCCCATCCAGACGATGAAACCATTGTCACCGGTGCCACCATGGCGGCCGCCGCCGCGGCCGGGACACGTGTGGTGCTGCTGAGCTGCACGCGCGGTGAGCTCGGCGAGGTGATCCCGCCCGAACTGGCCCATCTGGAGGTCAAAGCCCCACACCTTGCGCACGACGCCGGTGCCGCCCAGGAAAGTGCCGCGTCGCTGGGTGCCGGGCTGGCCCGCGAACGGGAGCGTGAACTCGCCGCCGCGCTGCAGGCCCTGGGCGTCACCGACCATCTTTGGCTGGGGCGCGGCGCGACGGCTCCTGCATCGGGTGAGCTGACATTCCGTGACTCCGGGATGAAATGGGGCCCGGAGGGGCGGGCCACAGCCGCCGACACGGTTTTGCCCGGCTCATTTTCCCGTGCCCCCCTGAAGCAGCTGGCGCCATTGCTGGCACAGGCAGTCCGCACGCTGCGCCCCGAGGTGGTCATCAGCTATGCCGCCGACGGCGGCTACGGCCATCCCGACCATGTCCGCGCCCACCAAATGACCATGGCGGCGCTGCCTTTGGCTGCCGCCCCCGGACCGGGATCCGGCGCCGTTGCCGCGCCGGGCTGGCGGGTTCCCCACGTCTACGCCATTGTCAGTGACAGACCGGAGCGTCCCTTGGCTGCCGGTGCGCCACGGATTGCCGTGCAGGGGGATGTGGCGGCCAAAACAGCTGCCATGCGCGCGCACCGAACCCAGATCACTGTGAAAGGCGGGAGTTTCGCCCTCTCCAACAACCAATGGCATGAGATCAGTGCGGTGGAGGAATTTACGCCGGTGGATCCCTACGCCCCCCACGGATTGCAGGGCCCTTGATGCTCCCGAAGGATGCGCCGCCGACCAGGCAGACGGCGCCGGCGCCTGACCACGGACCCGCGCCGCGGCGCCCGGCGGCCCTTGCTGCCGCAGCCTGCTCCGGGGTGGGTGCCGGCTTGCTGGGAACCTCCCTCCACGGGCATTTGTGGTTTCCCGCGCCGGGGACGCCCGCCCTGCCCGTGGGTGCGTTGCTGGCCCTGCTTTTGATGGCCGCCGTCAGCTTTTTCGTGAGCCTGTGGAGCCGCAATGCCTGGATGGGGGTGTGGTGTGGCGCGGCGGCGTATCTCACAGCCGGGCTGCTGTCACTGCAATTGGATGGTTCGGGATTGATTTTTGCCAATATGCAGGGCCAGCTGTGGCTTTACGGCATTGCCCTGTGCGCTTTGCTGGTGCCCCTTCTGGCGCGGCGAGTGCTGGGCCCTCGCAAACAAAGGCCGGCGCAGGTCAAACGCCCGCCGGTTTAGCCGTCGAGACGTCTGCTGCGTGGCGCCGGAGGCGGTGGCACCGCCTTGGCAAGTTGAACGTCCCCGAAGGCGATCCTGACCTCACCGGTGCGGGTGGTGATGGTGCAGCCAAAATGGTCACGGGAACTGAGCTCGCCCAAGGCGTCGCTTAAAGCGCCATCAATTCGGTGCCGGACCACCACCCGGGTACCCAGCGGAAGGCGGGCAAGGCGGTCAAGTGCAATGTTCACCACTTCATACTAAGTCGCCCTAACATGCGCCAGGCACCGGCGGTGGGGGATAATGAAGAACACCGGTGGCACTGGGTGCCGGAAAACATGATTTTTTGAGGAAGGTTGGGGTTCGTGACGTATGTAATTGCGCAGCCGTGCGTGGATGTCAAGGACAAGGCATGTGTGGAGGAATGCCCCGTTGACTGCATCTATGAAGGTGAACGCTCCCTCTACATCCACCCCGATGAATGCGTTGACTGTGGTGCCTGTGAACCCGTATGTCCTGTGGAAGCCATCTACTACGAAGATGACACACCGGATGAATGGGCCGAGTACTACAAGGCCAATGTGGAATTTTTCGATGTTTTGGGTTCCCCGGGGGGTGCGGCCAAAATTGGCAACACCCACACCGACCACCCCATCATTGCGGCACTGCCGCCCCAGAACCAGGACTAGACCCCGCCCATGACAGTGGCCCAGCAGCCCCCGCGCCCCTTTGGTCTCCAGCTGCCGGAGTACCCTTGGGACGCCTTGGCCCCCTACCAGCTGCGTGCAGCGGCGCACCCGGATGGCGTGGTGAATTTATCCATTGGCACCCCCGTGGATCCCACACCGGCCTTGATCCAGGATGCGCTGCGGGCCGCCGCCGACGCCCCCGGATATCCCACCACCCACGGCAGCCTGGCTTTGCGCCAAGCGGTGGTGGAGTGGTTTGCGCGCCGCCGCAATGTCACCGGACTGGATCCGGCCAATGTGCTGCCCACAGTGGGTTCGAAGGAACTGGTGGCCTGGCTGCCGCTGCTGCTGGGCCTGCGCGCCGGCGATGTGGTGGTGCGGCCCAAGGTGGCCTACCCCACCTACGACATGGGTGCCGTCTTTGCCGGCGCCCAGGCGGTCGCTGCGGATTCCCTCGATGAGCTCGACGCCGCGACCCGCGCCAGGGTGCGGCTGGTGTGGGTCAACTCCCCAGGCAATCCCACCGGCATGGTGCGGGGAGTGGACGACTTCGCGCAGCTGGTGCGCACGGCGCGGGAGCTGGGCGCCGTGGTGGCTTCCGATGAATGTTATGGCGAGTTGGGATGGGGCCGGTGGGATCCGGAGCATGGCGGGGAGCCGGTGCCCAGCGTGCTGGACCCGCGGGTCTCAGGTGGTTCGCATGAGTCGCTGCTGGCCATTTACTCCCTGAGCAAGCAGTCAAACCTTGCCGGCTACCGGGCGGCCTTCGCCGCCGGCGACGGGGCGCTGGTGGCGAATCTGGTCAACAGCCGCAAGCATGCCGGCATGATTGTGCCCCACCCCGTCCAGGAAGCCATGCGTGTGGCGCTGGGGGAGGACGGGCACGTGCGTGCCCAGAAGGCGTTGTACCGGCGCCGTCGTGAACAGCTCAGTGCCGCATTGGCGGCCTTTGGGCTGACCATCCACCATTCCGAAGCTGGCCTGTACCTGTGGTGCACGGCCGGGGAAGACACCTGGATTACCATCGGCAGGCTGGCGGATCTGGGCATCCTGGCCGGGCCCGGCACCTTTTACGGTGAGGCCGGGCAGGGCTTTGTCCGCGTGGCCTTGACAGGCAGTGATGAACGCATTGACGCTGCCGTTCGGCGCCTGGAGGCAAAGTAGGGCACTATTTGGCGCCGCCGGAGCTGTCAGGGGAGGCAGGATTAGTGTTGAATGGCCTTAAAGCGGTAGTTTCGTAGGTAACCGTCCAGGCCACCGGACGCATTCTGTGACTTTTGAACTTTCCCGCATTGTCCCCTCCGAGGACGCGGGTGGGACGTGGACGGAACGCATGCATTGAACCAACCAAGGCCCCACGAAGGCCACCTCATGAAGGGGACTCCATGACTGACTCCACGAGCGCATCGCTGCGCTATGACGGCAAAGAGCTGGAACTGCCGCGCCTGGACGCTGTTGAAGGCAACGCCGGGTATGACGTTTCGCAGCTGTTGAAGACCACCGGAGCGGTCACCTACGACCCCGGCTTTGTCAACACTGCAGCCACTTCCTCAGCCATCACCTACATTGACGGCGACGCCGGCATCCTGCGCTACCGCGGTTACCCCATTGAAGAGCTGGCCGAGCACTCCAACTTCCTGGAAGTTTCCTACCTGCTCATCCACGGCAACCTGCCCAGCCCGGCGGAGTTTGAAGCCTTTGACCAGCGGATTCGGCGCCACACCATGCTGCACGAGGACCTCAAGGGCTTCTTTGGCGGCTTCCCCCGTGACGCGCACCCCATGCCCGTGCTGTCCTCGGCCGTTTCGGCCCTGTCCACCTTCTACCAGGATTCCCTGGATCCCTTTGACGACGAGCAAGTGGAAATGGCCACTTTCCGCTTGATGGCAAAGCTGCCCGTCCTGGCCGCCTATGCGCACAAAAAGTCCATTGGCCAGCCCATGCTGTACCCGGACAACTCCATGAACCTGGTGGAGAACTTCCTGCGTCTGAGCTTTGGCCTGCCGGCAGAACCCTACGAGCTGGACCCGGTGGTGGTGAAGGCCCTGGACCTGCTGCTGATCCTGCATGCGGACCACGAACAGAACTGTTCCACCTCCACCGTGCGCCTGGTGGGCTCGGCCAATGCCAACATGTTTGCCTCCGTCTCGGCCGGGATCAACGCGCTCTTTGGCCCGCTGCACGGCGGCGCCAACGAGGCGGTGCTGAACATGCTCCGCCAGATCCAGGCCAGTGGCGAACCCGTTGAGAAGTTCGTTGAGCGGGTCAAAAACAAGGAAGCCGGTGTGAAGCTCATGGGCTTCGGACACCGCGTATACAAGAACTACGATCCTCGCGCCAAAATCGTCAAGGCCACAGCCCACGAAATTCTGGAGAAGCTGGGCGGCAATGACGAACTGCTGGACATTGCCATGCGTCTGGAAGAGGTGGCGTTGACGGATGAGTACTTCATTTCCCGCAAGCTCTACCCAAATGTGGACTTCTACACCGGCCTGATCTACAAGGCCATGGGCTTCCCTGAGAAGATGTTCACGGTGCTCTTTGCCATTGGCCGCCTGCCGGGCTGGATTGCCCAGTGGCGCGAAATGATGAAGGACCCGGCCACCAAAATTGGCCGGCCCCGCCAGCTGTACACAGGCGAACCGGAACGCATGTACCCCTCACGGTAAGCACGCCCGCCATCCCCGAACCAGGAAACCACCCCATGTTGAAACTGTTGTTGCACACCTTCTCCCTGGCCTTCCCCATTGTGGTGCTGGTGCTGGGAATTTTGGTGCTGGTGGGTAAAACCGTGTTCCTGCCGTGGTTTATAGGCGCACTGGTCATCATGGTGGTGCTGCTGGTGCTGCTGGTCCTTGACCGGAAAAAAGCCGCCGCCACGCGCGGTTAGGAATACAGCCACAGCTGTGGCCACACAAGTGTGCTAAAACAGAGGTGTGCCTAAAATTGTCAATGCCGATGCCCGCCGTGAACTCATAGCAGATGCCGTGTTTGCGGTGGTGGGCGAACGGGGCCTGGCCCAGGCTTCGCTGCGGACCGTCGCTGATGCCGCGGACCTGGCGCTGGGCTCGGTGCGGCACTACTTTGACAATCAGGCTGAACTCATGGAGTTCGCCTTTATGGTGAACTCCGAACGCATCCACTTGCGGGCGCTGGAACGGCTTGTGGTCCTGGAGGAAACGGAACTGCCTGCCGGTGCGCAGGAATTGGTGGATGCGTGCGCGGCCGTGCTGGAGGAGCTCCTGCCCCTGGATCAACGGCGCCGGGCAGATGCCGCGGTCCACATGGAGTTCATGCTTGAGGCCCGCACCACCGCCGCACTTTCCCAGGCTGCCCAGGATGATTACCGGGCCACCGGAGCCGTGGTGGGACGGGTGCTGCTGCGACTGCTGGAAAGCCCGCTTGCCCTTGCGGGACTGGTTGCGCTGGAGGAGGCGCAGCGGCTCATTGCACTCCTGGATGGTCTAAGTTTGCGGCTGGTGCTGCAACCGGCCTGGGCCGCGCCCCAGGAGGGCCAGGCCACACTCCGCCGCCACCTGGCAGAACTTCTTCAAGGCTGAGCACTTCCGGCCGCAACCCAGGGGTTGGGCCGCCGCGTATCGGGGCGAAGCGCATCTTCGCCGATGCGTGATTACTTGGCCCGGTGGGAGTAACCTAGGCCATGTGCCGCGGCATCCCTGCGGCGGGTGGAGGGTGGAGACGTGCATCATACTGGCGGCCCTGGCTGGCGCATCACCATGGACACCTGCCACCCCATGCTGGTGGCCCTGTACCTGCGGGACGTGGCGGGCCTGGAAGGGGCCGGGAACCCGGCACTGTCGCATGTGGCGCCGACGGTGCGCGCGGCTGACCATTCCATGCTGACCAGCGATGTGGGCGGCAACCCGGCGCTCCGCCGGCAGTGGGAATTCTGGTGGGAGCAGCTGGTGGAGGGTTTTCCGCAGGCTCCGGCGTTGACGGCCCCGGACTTTCCGGAACTTGGCACCATGCCCGCACTGCAGCGGGTGGCGCGGGCCCACTACGGCTCGGCGCTGGGCTGGGCGGGGGAGCGGGCGCAGCAGTACGCCATGATGGCGGCACAGCGGGAGACCATGGGTGGACACAGGATTCTGGCTGAACTGGTGCAAAACCGGGAAATGGAATTGGGACGCAATGCCCGGGACTTCACCTTGTCCATTCTGGAGGTGCCCCTGGCCCAACCACGGGCATGGTTCATTGAGCCCGACAAAATCATCATGAGCTCAAAGCTGCTTGATGACCAGGACGCTTTTTGCAGCTACGTCCGGCCCGTCGTGGAGCAGCTGGTTTGACTCCTAACCAGCTGCCGTCTGCGCAAGTGTGACTGACACTTCCGCGGCGGGCACCTTGCTGCCCTGCTGCCAACCCAGGTTGTGGGTTTCAGCATTGGCATTGCGGTCCCACAGCAGGCCCGCATGGCTGACAGTTTCAATGCCAAGGCTCTGGGCATGGGCCACGGCCCAGTGCGCAGTGGCCCAGCCCGTGGCCTCGGTGACGTCAAAGGTCAGCACAGCCCCGGTCCCCGCCGTGGTGTCCGAGTCCCCGGTCCGCACGGGCACAGGTCCCAGGGCTGCCTGCGCCGCCGCCATGACTGCCTCCGGGCTGGATGATCCCGCCCCGGCGGCGGGCAGCGTGCAGCTCAGGGCCTGGGGAGACTGGCCGGTCAAGGCCGAGGCAAAGGCGCGGGACAGCGGTTCGTGCTGCGCGTACGCCTCGGGGTAGCCTGAACGCTGCACAATTTGCGCCGCGTCATTGATGGGCAGATTGACGTAGTCGGGAACCTCCGCCAGGGCGTCGTAAAAGGCGTTGGCCGAATACGCCGGATCCATGATCTGCTCCACCGTTCCCCAGCCCTGGGACGGTCGCTGTTGGAACAGGCCCACTGAATCGAGGTCGCCGTAGTCAATGTTGCGCAGTTTGGATTCCTGCAGGGCAGTGGCCAAGGCAATGGACGCCGCCCGGGCCGGCATGCCACGCCGGGCTGAAAGCGAAGCAATCAAGGCAGCATTTTCGCTTTGGTCCAAAGCCAGCTTGAACTCCGTGCCGTTGACCACCGCCGTGCAGCCAAATGACAGTCCCGGGGCCAGGGCGTCCCTAATGCCGGAGGTCAACCAGATGCCGCCGCCAATGAGCAGCCCGGCGGAAACCACCAGCACGCCCAACCATCCCACCAGGCGCCGGGCCCGGGAGGAGCTAGTTTGCATGCAGACTCTCATTGAGGGCCACTGTGGTGCCCTTCCGGGGCAAAACCTCAACGCCGCCGTCGGTGGAATTGCGGCGGAAGAGCAGATTCGGCACGCCTGAGAGTTCGCTGGCCTTTAAGACCACCACGGTGTCCTCACCATCGGCGTTCTTGGGTCCGGGGACGCGCACGCGGGTGCCGGCTGTCACGTACAGGCCGGCCTCCACCACCGAATCGTCCCCAATGCTGATGCCCACGCCCGAGTTTGCACCCAACAACACCCGCTCGCCCAGGGCGATGCGCTCCCGCCCGCCGCCGGAAAGGGTGCCCATGATGGAGGCGCCGCCGCCCACATCGGTGCCGTTGCCCACCACCACGCCGGCGGAAATGCGGCCCTCCACCATGGAGGTCCCCAGGGTGCCGGCGTTGAAGTTCACGAAGCCTTCGTGCATGACCGTGGTGCCTTCGGCCAGGTGCGCGCCCAGGCGGACCCTGTCGGCGTCGGCAATGCGCACGCCGGTGGGAATGACGTAATCGACCATGCGGGGGAACTTGTCCACGGAATACACGGTGACGGTCCCGCGGCGGCGCAGCTTGGCCCGGGTGAGCTCAAAGCCGTCCACGGCGGCCGGACCAAAGTTGGTCCAGACCACATTGTTCAACTTCCCGAAAATACCGTCCAGGTTGATGCTGTTGGGGGCGACCAGGCGGTGGGAGAGCAGGTGCAGGCGCAGGTAGGCGTCAACGGCGTCGACCGGTTCGGCGTCGAGCTTGATTTGGGCGAAGACCACGCTTTGTTTTACGTCACGGTCCTCGTCGGCACCTGCTTGTGCCAAAGCCACCAGGGCCGGCTCGGCCTCGGGCGCATCGGCCAGGCTGCCGGCGGCCACACCCAGTGCGGGAGCCGGGAACCAGACATCCAGGATGGCGCCCGAGCCGGTGATGGTGGCCAGGCCAAAGCCGTGGGCGGACAGTTCAGTGGAGGCAGTCGTCTCAGTCATGTCAACAGTTTATCCGGCGTGCCGCGATAACCCTGCCTCGCGGCGTCGGGGACGTGTCACGTGACGGTGAAGTTGATGGTGTGCCAGCCGGTGGAGCCGTCGGGCTCCGGCGGGGCCTGGTCCTCGATCTGCAACTCGTTGTCCGCATCGTAGGCCCGGACCCGCACCTTGTGGTTTCCTGCCGGGGCGTCATTCCACAGGAAGGACCATTGGCGCCAGGTGTCCACGCTGGCTTCCGTGGCCAGCTCGGCTTCCTGCCACTGACCGCCGTCGAGCTGAATCTCAACCTTGGAGATGCCCTTGGTCTGCGCCCAGGCGCTGCCGCCAATGGCGACGGTGCCGGCCGGAATGCGGCCCAAGGCGCGGGGCACCTCAATGCGGGAGGACATCTTGATGGGGCCGCGCTCCAACCAGCCGCGGGTGCTCCAGTAGGCCTTGGTCTGGGCGAAGGTGGTGACTTCAAGGTCCACCACCCACTTGGTGGCCGAAACAAAGCCGTACAGGCCGGGAACCACCATGCGCACGGGAAAACCGTGCTCCAGCGGAAGGGGTTCGCCGTTCATGCCCACGGCCAGCATCGCGTCCCTGTCATCCTGCAGGACCGGCAGGGGGGTGGAGGCGGTGAAGCCGTCAACACTGGTGGACAGGACCATGTCCGCTTCCGCCAGCGGCTTGGCGCGGGCCATGACCTCACGCAGGGGGAACCCGAGCCACTTGGCATTGCCGGCCAAATTGCCGCCCACGGTGTTGGAGACACAGGTCAAGGTGACGTGGGATTCAATGAGTTCGGAGGCCAGAAGCTCGTCAAAGGTGATCTCGAATTCCTCCTCCACCATCCCATGCACCCGCAGCGACCAGTTGCTGGGATCCACCTCCGGCACCACCAGTGCGGTGTCAATCCGGTAAAAGTCGGCATTGGGGGTGACGAAGGGCGTCAGGCCCTCCACCGGTGCCTGCACCCCGGCCGGAAGTGCCGGGGCCTTGATTTTCGGGGCCGGGAGCGTCAATGATTCCCGGAAGGCCCTGGCTGCCCTGCGTCCGGCGGAAAGGGCCTCGCCGCCCAATGTCCCCAAGCCGGCAAGGACCGCAACGCCGGCCAGGCCAACGGAGCGGATCAGGAAGGTGCGCCGGGCCGTGCCGTCCTGCACCGGGGCAGGGGCATCAGTGGCGGCGGTGGCCGGCGACCCCGCGGGGGACCCCTGGCTTGCCGGTATTGCCAGCAAACGCAGCGAGAGCACCCCGGCCAGGGTGCCAATGGCCAGCGGAATAAGATCCAACGGCCCGGCCAAGGCACGGGTCACAATGCAGATCCCCATGACCACGGCCAGGGCAAAAATGATGCCCGTGGCCAGGCGCAGGGAGCGCCGGGCAATGATGCCTGTGATGGCTGCCAGCACAGCTGCGGCAATGCCCATGGAGAGCAGGAGCACAAATTTGTCATTGGTGCCAAAGGTTTCGATGGCAAAGTTCTTCAACCATTTGGGGGTGAAGTCAATGAAGGTGGACCCCGTCGCCCCCAGGGGGGATGCGGCCGGGGCAAAAAATGCCGCCAACAGTTCGGCAATGCCAAACAGGACCGCGGCGCTGATCACCCCCATCAGGGCACCTGCACCCAGCTCCCGCCAAGGTGTTCGTTTTGTCGCTGTGTTCCGCCTGCCCATGGCAAACTCCTCTGAACTCTTGGGTGGACGCCGTACGGTGCCCCGATGAAATACCTGAAAGTACTTCGGAGCCAAGGGCCTTCTGGATTGGCTGGAAGGAGGCGCGGTTTAAATTTCCTGCACCAAGAGCGGCGTGGTGGTGGGCTCGTCGGATCCGCCGGCGGGTTCCACGGTGATCCCCACGTGCGTTGCGGCCCCGAGTTGGCCCTCCAGGATCTGCAGGGCAGGTTGTTCCGTGCCGCCCATCAAGCCTGCCGGAACGGCCCCTGCGGCGGAGATGAGCCACAGTTCATAGGATTTGTCCGCCGGCAGTTCAGGCATTTCATTGACCATGACAGCTGCCCGGTTGGCGGCTTCCGAGGAAGCAACCGTGACTGTGACGCCACCGGCCAGCGGTGTGGTGGCGATTTTGGTGTCAGCTGCGCTCATGATGGCCAGCATGGTCTTTTGGTTTTCCTCGGTCTGGTTCAGCTGTTCCTGCATTTGTTCCAGGGCCACCTGTTGCTGCGGGTCATTGCTGACCGAGTTTTGGCCGGCCACCCAGCTGCCAGCGCCCACGCCACCGAACAAAAGCAGCGCTGCTGCGGCGCTCAGTGCCGGCACCCAGCGTCGGTTTTGTGCGGATCCGCCTGCGGCGCCCGCCGCAGTGCCCGCTCCGCGTTCCCGCGCACCTTGCTTGCGGGCTGAGGAGATGTCACGCACCACTGAACTGGCAGGGAGCTGGCGGGTGTTGCGGATGGCGGCCATGACGTTGGCCTTCAAAGCTTCCGGAGGAGCCTCGGCGGGTGTGGCATAGGCCAGCAGGGACGCCGTCTCGCTAAGGCTGCGGACCTCTTCCAAGGTCTGAGGGTCAAAGAGTGCTGAACGCTCAAAGTCGCTGCGCTCATCATCCGTCAGGGAGTTCAGGGCGTAGGAACCGGTGAGCAAATGCAGTTGTTTTTCCATCATGCCACCCCTAACTGGTCCCTGAGCCTGACCATGCCGTCCCGTATTCTTGTCTTAACTGTACCGACCGGGATCTTCAGCAGCTCGGACACTTCCTGGTGCGTGCATCCACCGTAGTAGGCCAAGCTGATTGCTTCCCGCTGGGAATTGGTGAGGGATTCCATTGCCTTGCGGACACGTTCACTTTCAATGCGGGTTTCCACGATGTCCGCGACGTCGTCGTAACTTTCCTGAAACTCCTTGATGCCCTGCCGCAGGTCGCGGTCCATGCTGGCCTGGCTGGCCCGGACCCTGTCCACTGCCCTGCGGTGGGCTATGACCAGAATCCAGGAAATGGCCTTGCCCCTGTCGGCGTCGAAACGGGCCGCCTGGGACCACACGTCCACGAAGACTTCCTGCGTCACTTCCTGGCTCTGGTCCGGGTCCCGCACGACGCGGCGCACCAATCCGTAGACCCTGGGCGCGACCGCGTCGTACAGTTCCTCAAACGCCGCCTCGTCGCCGAGGGCGACGAGGCGGATTAGTTCTTCGTGGGTGGGTGGCGCCAGAGGCTCCACAGGCCGGAGCCAAGGCAATCGCATGGTATCAACCTTGCCACGCCCTGGCTCCATGGACCCAATTCCTTCCACGTGTTGCTGTATTTCCTTAGTGCCGGCGCAATGGTTACTTGGCCGGGGGCATCAGGACGGTGTCAACCAGGTACACGGTCGCGTTGGCGGTCTTGACGCCACCGCAGATGACCTTGGAGTCGTTGACCATCAAGTTGTCGCCGCTGCCGGTGACTTCCAGCTCGCCGCCCTGGGCCGTGGCGTACATGCCGCTGAGCTCGCTGGGGGAGACCTGGCCGGGGACCACGTGGTAGGTCAGGATGGAGGTCAAGGTGTCGGTGTCGGTCTTGAGGCCCTCGATGGTCTCGGCCGGGATCTTGGCGAAGGCGTCGTCAACGGGTGCGAAGACGGTGAATTCGCCGGAGTTCAAGGTGTCAACCAGGTCAACGTCCGGGTTCAGCTGGCCGGTGACGGCTGCGGTGAGCGTCTTCAAAAGCGGGTTGTTCGACGCCGCCGTGGTTACCGGATCCATGGCCATGCCGGCAACCGAGCCGGCGCCACTGGGAACTGCCGCGGCGTAGGATGCACAACCGGCACCCACCAGCTCACTGGCCGGGTCCATCGCCATGGTGGACTCCGGAGCCATGGGGGCGGTGCTCTCCATGGTGGCTTCCGCGCTGGCCATGGGTGCCTCGGACGTGGCCTCGGCATCGGTGCTGCCCGAGCTGCATGAGGTCAAGCCCAGGGCGGCAATGGCAAGGAAGCCCAAGCCCATGCTGAGGTTTTTGCGGGTACCGAACTTCTTGGTGCTGTTCATGATGATTCTCCATTGTGTGAAAGCGGAAAGGAATTCCGTCATGCGTCCCGCACCGCTTCCGGACATTTCATCCGGCGGTGGGCTGTCAGGTAGTACTTCGGAGCCCGGGGGGAAGTTGGATTGGAATTGGATTGAAAAAGTTTTAATCTTTTTTTGCCCCGCTAAACTTGAGCCCATGACCCATACCCCCCACCCCGCCCGGCAGACGCCCTCCACCCCACGGACGGCCGTGCTTGACCTGCACGGCGACGTGGCCGCGCTGACAGCTGCCTTGATGGACATTGAGAGCGTTTCAGGCAATGAAAAGGAACTGGCCGACGCCGTGGAGCTTGCCTTGCGCTCCCTGCCGCACCTGCACGTGACCCGCAATGGCGACTCCATTGTGGCCCGCACGGAACTGGGCCGGGCTGAGCGGGTGATCCTGGCCGGGCACCTGGACACAGTGCCGCTGCCCACCACTGCAGGTGCGCGCGGCACGGTGCCCAGCTCCTGGGACGGGGATGTCCTGTACGGGCGCGGAGCGACGGACATGAAGGGCGGGGTGGCCGTGCAGCTCGCCCTCGCGGCCACCTTGCGGGAGCCGAGCAAGGACGTGAGCTACATTTTCTATGACCACGAGGAGGTGGCGGCGGCAAAGAGCGGGCTGGGGCGCCTGGTGCGGGAGAACCGGGAGTTGTTGGATGCCGATTTTGGCATCCTGCTTGAACCCACCAATGGCACGGTGGAAGGCGGGTGCAATGGCACCATCCGCTTTGAGGTGTCAACGCGGGGGGTGGCTGCCCACTCCGCCCGGGCCTGGATGGGGGAGAACGCCATTCATGCAGCAGCGCCCATCCTGGCCCGTCTGGCCGCATACCAGCCGGCAACCATCACCGTGGAGGGGCTGGACTACCGCGAATCGCTCAATGCGGTAAAGATCCATGGCGGCACTGCCGGAAACGTCATTCCCGATGCCTGCGTGGTGGAGGTGAACTACCGTTTTGCCCCCGACAAAACCCCCGACGAGGCAGAGGCCCACGTGCGTGGGCTGCTGACCGGGTTCGAACTCATCCGCACGGACTCCTCATCCGGTGCCCGCCCCGGCCTCACAGCACCGGCCGCGGCCTCCTTTGTCGACGCCGTGGGACGCGCCCCGCTGCCCAAGTACGGTTGGACGGATGTGGCCAGGCTCAGTGAAATGGGCATTCCGGCAGTGAACTTCGGGCCAGGGGACGCACTGTTGGCGCACAGCGACAATGAGCATGTGCATGCGGAGGCTGTGCGTGAATGCCTGGCTGCGCTCCTCCGGTGGCTCACGCCCTGAAAAGGGTATGAAAAATGCGGTGGATGCGCTCATCCACCGCATTTTTCATGCCTTGCTGGGCTAACCCACTTGGATGCCCTTGGTCTTGGCCTTGACGGCTTTGACGCGCGAGGACATTTTCGACTCCACCACTTTGGCGACGCCGGAGAGGATCAGGCACAGCCCCACGTAGACCACTGCCGCGACCATGAGCGCCGGAACCAGCGGGGAACCGTACTGGCCCTGGGATCCCAGGAACGTGGCGTAGTACAGGATCTCGTTGTAGGTGATCAGGAAGCCCAGGGCGGTGTCCTTCATGATGACCACCAGCTGGGCAATGATGACCGGGAGCATGGCCCGCACGGCCTGGGGCAGCAAAATGCCGCGCAGCACCTGGCCGCGGGTCATGCCAATGGCCAGGCCGGCTTCGCTTTGGCCCTTGGGCAGGGATTCAATGCCGGCCCGGAACACTTCGGCCAGAACCGAGCCGTTGTACAGGGTCAGCCCCACCACCACGGCAATGAAGGGCGTGATGCCCTCCACGCCGGCTGAGGGCAGGCCGTAGTACATGATCATCATCAGGATCAACAGCGGCACTGCACGGAACAGTTCAGTGAACCAGTAGCACGGCAGGCTCAGCCACTTGCTCTGCGCCAGGCGCCCAAAGGCCAGCAGGACGCCCAGCACCAGGCTGGCCACCGCAGCAACACCAAAAGCCTTCAAAGTGGCGCCAATGGCCTCCAGGAAAGTCTGCTGCACCCGCGGGAAGGTGAAGATCTCCCACTTCTTGGCGGTGAACTGGCCGGATTCATTAAAGCGGTACAAAATAAAGCCGATGATGGCCGCCACCACCACTGCGGTGATGACGTTTAAGAACATGTTCCGGGTGCGGGCCTTGGGGCCGGGAACGTCAAAAAGCACCGAGCTCATCGCGCCACCTTCCACTTCTTCTCGAGGTAGCGTTGCAGCGGCGTCAGGATGCCAAGCACCAGCACCACAAAGATCAGGGCCACCCACAGCAGACCAGGCAGCAGCGGCTCACCGCGCTCACTCAATGCGGCGCGGATGTAACCGGCTTCAACCACGGAGAAGCCCGCGGCGACGGTGGTGTTTTTCAACAGTGCAATGAAGACGCTGAACAGGGGCGGAACCACCGAGCGGAATGCCTGCGGCAACACGATCAGGGTCAAGGTTTGGATAAACGGCATGCCAATGGCGCGGGCAGCCTCGGACTGGCCCACGGAAACCGTGTTGATGCCTGAACGGATGGCTTCGGAGACATAGGTTGCCGTGTACAGGGACAGGCCAATGATGGCCGCCACCAGGAAGTTGACCGGGGGCAGTCCAAGTCGGGGGTAGCCCAAGGCAAAGAAGGCCAGGATCAAGGTCAACGGGGTGTTGCGGACGGCATTTACATAAAGCGTGCCGGTGGCACGCATGGCAGGCGCCGGCGAGACGCGCATGCCAGCGACAATTGTGCCCAGCACCAGGGAGAACAACGCGGAAAAAGCAAACAGGATTCCGGTGTTCTTGAACCCGGTGAGGAACAAGTCGCTGTTGTCGATAAGTACATTCACAGGGCAGTGTCGCTTTCAGTGAATTGAAGGGGACAAGCTGGGGTGCGGCACCGAAACCTTCGGCGCCGCACCCCAGCCAGGACGTGTTAGTACTGCTCTACTGCCGGCTGTTCAACCTTGGTGCCTGACTTGCCCAGGGTTTCGTCGTAGATCTTGTTCCAGGTGTCCCCGCCCTCGGTGAGCGTGGTGTTCAGGAAGCTGCGCAGCTCCGTGTCCGCCAGCGGCAGGCCAACGCCGTACTTCTCCACGGTGAAGGGTTCGCCCACAACCTTCAGGTTGTCAGGATCCTGTGAAGCAAAGCCCAACAGGATGGCCTGGTCGGTGGTGACAGCGTCAACGCTGCCGGTCTTGAGGGCGTCGACGCATTTGGAATAGATGTCGAACTCGGTTGTCTTGACCGCGGGGAAGTTCTCCTTGATGTACTGAATCGGCGTGGAACCCGTTGCGGAACAGACGTTTTTCCCGTCGAGATCCTTCTCGCTGGTGATGTCCGAGTTGTCCTTGCTCACCAACAGGCCCTGGCCTGTTTCAAAGTACGGGCCGGCAAAACCAACGAGGCCCTTGCGCTTGTCAGTGATGGAGTAGGTGCCCACGTACAGGTCCACATCGCCGTTGGCCAGCGCGGATTCACGGTTGGCCGAGGGGATGGCCTTGAATTCAATCTTGTCCTGGGCCATGCCCAGGGAGGCTGCCATCCACGTGGCGATTTGAATGTCGAAGCCTGTGCGCTCGCCGGTGGCGGCGTCCAGGAAGCCCAGACCGGGCTGGTCCTCCTTGACACCAATACGGATCTTGTCAGCTGACTTGATGGCATCAAAAGTGGGGCTGCCGGTCAGTGAAACGTCGGTGGCAACTTCAAATGCCGGTGACTCGCCGGAGTCGGAGCCGGAGTCGGCGGTGTCGCCACCGCAGGCTGTCATGGACAGTGCTGCCGCCGTGAGGATGGCCGCGACGCCGAGGCCCTTTTTGCCAAAAAACATTTTCATGGGATTCCTTTCGTAAACGGCCCCGCAGGGCCGGTGCAACTAGTGGCCGCAGGGGCCTAAAACTGGGGAGTGTCTTTAGCCGTTGGTCAGGATCTTGGACAGGAAGTCCTTGGCCCGGGCGGTTTGGGGGTTGGTGAAGAACTGATCGGGTGTGGCTTCTTCGACGATTTGCCCGTCAGCCATGAAAATCACGCGGTCCGCGGCTTTGCGGGCAAAGCCCATCTCATGGGTGACCACCACCATGGTCATTCCATCCTTGGCCAGTTCCACCATGACGTCCAGGACCTCGTTGATCATTTCCGGATCCAAGGCGCTGGTGGGCTCGTCAAAGAGCATGACCTTTGGCTTCATTGCCAAGGCCCGGGCGATGGCCACCCGCTGCTGCTGTCCGCCGGAGAGCTGGGCCGGCATTTTCGCCGCCTGATGTCCCACGCCAACACGGTCCAACAGGCCCATGGCGAGCTTGTCGGCGTCGGCCTTGTTCATGCCCTTGACCTTGATGGGGCCAAGGGTCACATTTTCAAGAATGGTCTTGTGGGCAAATAAATTAAAGGACTGGAACACCATGCCCACGTCGGCCCGCAGCGTTGCCAGCTGCTTGCCTTCCTTGGGAAGTTCCTTGCCCTCAATTTTAATGGAGCCGTTGTCAATGGTTTCAAGCCGGTTGATGGCCCGGCACAGGGTCGACTTGCCTGACCCGGAGGGGCCAATGACAACCAGAACCTCGCCTTTGGCAACTTGGAGATTGATCTCCTGAAGTACGTGAAGCGCACCGTAATGCTTGTTGACAGCTTGCAACTCCACCAGCGCAGGAGCGTGTACGGGATTTGTCATGCAACGAATGTATCGACATTCCCGCGGCAGGGTAAAGGAAATGCCGCTTTGGGGCTGGATCGTAACGCTAACGAGATATTGTGAGTCGGGCCACTGGCGGTTTTCCAGTACCCTAGGGCAATGAGCGCACCCACAGGATCAAACCACCTCAATGTACAAGGGCAGCCCTTTGGCGTGTGGCGGCAAAACAGCCAGGGCCACGAAACGGCGGATTCCAGATTGCTGGAGAGCCCGCCCAGCGGCGGTTTTACGCACACCGATCCATGGCGGGTCATGCGCATCCAAAGCGAGTTTGTGCAGGGTTTTGATGCCCTTGCTGAAATTGGCCCGGCCGTGAGCGTTTTCGGCTCTGCCCGCACCAAGCCGGATTCCCCGCACTACGCCACCGGGGTTGAGGTGGGGCGCCGCCTGGCGGAGGCCGGCGTTGCCGTCATCACCGGCGGCGGCCCCGGGTCCATGGAGGCTGCCAACCGCGGGGCTGCGGAGGCTGGCGGATTGTCGGTGGGCTTGGGCATTGAACTTCCCTTTGAGCAGGGCATGAATGCATGGGTCGGTTTGGGGGTGGGTTTCCGCTACTTCTTTGCCCGCAAGACCATGTTTGTGAAATACGCCCAGGGGTTTGTGGTTTTGCCCGGGGGTTTGGGGACCCTGGATGAACTTTTTGAGGCCATGGTTCTGGTGCAGACCAGCAAGGTCCGGCAATTCCCGATCGTGTTGGTGGACAGCGGTTTTTGGGGCCCGCTCCTGGACTGGATCCGGGAGGTCATGTTGGAGCACGGCTTCGTTTCCGCCGGGGACCTTGACATCATTTCGCTGGTGGACACCGCCGAGGAAGCGGTGGAAATGGTGATGAAGGGCAAGGCCGGGGACAGGGTCTAGCCCCTGTCCCGGCCCTGGGATCGGGAGCCGGCTTGGCAACACCTGCCCCAGCGGACTTCACGAAAAAGAGTGGCCGCCAGCCATCTGGCACCATGGTCTAGTGACCTACTTCTTGATTTTCCTAGCCGTCATGGTGGCGGCGGCCGTGGCCCTGTACGTGGTGGGGCTGAACAAACAGGACCCGGACGCCGCCATCCGGCGCGACGGGCTGCTGTCCCCGGTGGCGACTTTACCGCCGGTGCTGCTGCCGCAGCAGCCCACACCGGCTGATGTGGACAAGGTGCGCTTCTCGCTGGGTCTGCGCGGCTACCGGATGGATCAGGTCGATGAGGTTCTGGACCGGCTCCGTGATGAGCTGGCAGCCAAGGACCGGCGCATCGCGCAGTTGGAGTCAGCTGAACCCGGCAGGCACGCACCCGGTGCTGTTCCTGCCCCGGAAAAGCCTGACATGACGGAGCCGGCCGCAACATTGTCCAAGGAGGCAGCCCCCGGTGGACAGTGAGAAGCCGCGCTGCCGCTGGCCGGGTCTGGACAAGGACGAGCAGTACCGGATCTATCACGACACCGAATGGGGCCGGCCCGTCGCCGGTGAGCAGGAACTCTTTGAACGTCTCAGCCTTGAGGCCTTTCAGGCAGGGTTGAGCTGGCTGACGATCCTGCGCAAACGGGAAGCTTTTAGGGCCGCTTTTTGCCGCTTCGATCCCGTACAGGTGGCAGCTTTTAATGCTCACGATGTTGCCCGGCTGCTGGCGGATGCAGGCATTGTCCGCAACCGTTTGAAGATCAATGCCACCATTGGCAATGCAAGGGCCCTGCTGGCCCTGCCCCAGGGAACCACGCTGGCTTCACTGCTGCGCGCCCATGCCCGGGATGCGCCGCGGCCTCCCGGCGGGTCAATTCCCGCCCAAACGCCTGAATCGCTGCAGTTGGCCAAGTCCTTGAAGAAACTGGGTTTTTCCTTTGTTGGACCCACCACCGCCTACGCCATGATGCAGGCCGTGGGCGTGGTCAATGACCACGAACCCCAGTGCTGGCTGGCGCCCACTGCAGCTGGTGGCCGCCAGGGTGTTCCCGGGTGAGCCGCGGACCCGGTGCAGGGGCGTTTGTGGCGGGCCGGGCTCCCGGTGCTCGACAGAAGCAGACCATCAATGACCGGCTGTACCTGCTGCTGCGCCGGCTGTTGGCGCCCCTGCGGCGGGCCCCATGGTGGCTTAAGGTCACCCTGGTGTACGCCGCGGCACGTCTGGTGTCCTACGGAATTTTTCTGGGGAGCGCCTGGCACGCCGATGACTCGCCCTGGGGCGGGCGCCAGCCCGGCTACCTGACGTTCATCAACCGTTGGGACGCGGGGTGGTATGAACGAATCTTCAACAACGGGTATCCCCAGGCCATTCCCCGGGACCCCGACGGCGCGGCGTATGCCAATGAGTGGGCTTTTTATCCGGCTTTTCCACTTTTGGTGCGCGGCTTGGCTGCCATCACGGGCTGGGGCTGGCCCGCCGCCGGCGCCATGATGGCAACTGTTGCGGGCCTGGCGGCCATGCTGATGATTTACCTCCTGTTCCGCAATTTTGCCGCGCCCGCCAATGCCCTGTGGGGGGTGGCCTTTTGCGCCTTTTTCCCCGTCTCGGCGATTCTGCAGGTTCCCTACGCGGAGTCGCTGGGCTTGTTTTTCCTGGCCGCGGCACTGCACTTGCTGGTGCGGGGCAAATATTGGGCGGCCATGCCGGTGGTGTTTTTGCTGTGCGTGTCACGGCCGGCAGGCGTTCCCTTCGCCGCAGTGGTTGCCCTGCACCTGGCACTGCGCTGGCGCCGCCGCCACCAGGAGCCCTTCCCGGCCCGGGACGTGATTGCCGCAGTGGTGCTCACCGCCTTCAGTGCCGTCATGGCCTTTGCCTGGATGCTCACCGCCTGGTGGGTCACCGGGGAGCGCAACGCCTACACCGACACCGAAACCGCGTGGCGCGGCGGTGGCGGACTGGTGCTGTTCAAGCCCTGGTTCGAGGCCGGCGTGGACTTGGTGGGGCCGTTGTGGGGACCGGTGCTGCCGGTGCTGCTGGTGGTCATTGCCGCCCTGTGCTTCAATGCCAGGGCCGCACGCCGGATCGGGCCGGAGCTGCTGGGCTGGTCGGGCATGTACCTGCTGTATCTTTTGGCGGTGCTGCACCCGCAGTCAAGCACTTTCCGGATGCTGCTGCCCATGTTCCCGCTGGCACTGGCGGCAGTGTTCCTTTCCCCTGCACGGGCGTACAGGTGGTGCGTGCTGGCCATGTTCACCCTCTTGCAAATTGTCTGGGTGGAGTGGCTGTGGCAATGGGTGGCGATCACCACCGGGCAGACCTGGCCGCCCTAGGAGCGCCAGTGGGCTGCCCGCTGGCCCGACACGCGCCCGCATGCCTTTGTGCCGATTAGCACCGGGGCCCACAAGTGCGGAATAATGGGCTGTGAGCAGTACAACACTGACGGCATGCCGGGAATCCGGAATGCGCGGGTATGCACTACGAAAAGGGGAACTCCTGATGGCGGCCATGAAACCCAGAACCGGCGACGGTCCAATGGAAGTTACTAAAGAGGGTCGGAGCTTGATTTTGCGGCTTCCTTTGGAGGGCGGCGGCCGGCTCGTCGTGGAGATGAACGCAGATGAGGCACGAAGCCTCAAGGAATGCCTGGTGGGCGTCACCGAATAAGGTTCATCCCGCAATGGGCGGAACGGCGCAAGCTGTTCCGCCCATTGCTTTTTGTTTCAATCCCCGGCCTGGGGTCTGCCGGGAAGATTCAAGCGTGTGGCTTCAGCGCTTGACCGCCAGCAGCAGCCCGTCGCCCGTGGGCAGCATGGCTGTCATGAGCGCTTCGTTCTCACGCACCATCTTCCCCACGCGCCGCAGCACCACGGTGTTGCTTTCCCGGATGGCGGGGTCGGAAACCCTGTCCTTGTCCAGGGCGTCGTTGACAATCAGCAGCCCCCCGGGCTTGAGCAGGCGCACGCCCTGCTCCACATAGTCGGGGAAGCTGGGCTTGTCCGCGTCAATGAACACCAGATCGTAGGCGGAGTCGGTCAGCCGCGGCAGCACGTCCTGGCCCCGGCCGGAGATGGTGCGGGTGCGGTTGGCGGGCGCTCCCGCGTGTGTAAATGCTTCGCGGGCGGCCTTGAGATGATCCACGTCGGGGTCAATGGTGGTCAGCACGGCCCGGGGGCTCAAGCCGCGCAACAGTGCCACGCCGGACACGCCGGCCCCGGTGCCCACCTCAACGGCCGTCTGGGCCTTGGACACCGCTGCCAACACCGTCAACGCGGCGGCCACCCCCGGGCTGACGGCAAAAAGCCCCAGTTCATGTGAACGTTCCCGGGCACGCCGCAAAACGACGTCCTCCACGGGGAGGCCCTCTGCATAGGACCAGCTGGTGGATTTATCGGCGCTCATGGGCGTTTCCTCAACTCTCGCGGTGGATCACCCTAGCCTACTGCCTGTTGGCCCCGCGGTCAGGATGGGACCGTTCAGCCAAATGCCAGCTTGATTTGGCACACTGTTGCTACCCGAGAGACTTCTCTTGGTCCGGATCTTGAGGTCCCGGCAAGGACCAAAGACGTGAGGTGCTGCCATGAACGAGTCAGCCGGCCCCGCCAACACTGCCCCCGGCGCCGTTCCCGGGCGCAGCGAATGGAGCACTCCCAGCTGGGATGAGGTGGTGGAAAACCATTCAGCCAAGGTTTTCCGGCTCGCCTACCGCCTCACCGGCAACAGGTACGACGCCGAGGACCTCACCCAGGAAGTCTTTGTGCGGGTCTTTAAGTCCCTGGCCAATTTCAAGCCCGGCACCCTCGATGGCTGGTTGCACCGGATCACCACCAACTTGTTCCTTGACCAGGCCCGGCGCAGGCAGCGGATTCGTTTCGATGCTTTGTCCGAGGATGCGGCCGCCCGGCTTCCCGGCAATGATCCCGGCCCGGAACGCAGCTTTGAATTCAACAATCTGGACGCCGACGTGGCCGCCGCACTGGAGGCGCTGCCTCCGGACTTCCGCGCCGCGGTGGTCCTGTGCGACATGGAGGGCCTGTCCTATGACGAGGTGGCGCACGCGCTGAACATTAAACTGGGCACCGTGCGTTCGCGCATCCACCGGGGCCGGGCCATGTTGCGCGAATCCCTGGCCGACCGTGCGCCCGGGAGGGACCGCGGCAGCAAAGCAGTGCGCAAGCCGCTGCTGTCACTGCCGCGCATGGCGTAGGGACGGCAGCCCGGCCCCGCCGGTGTTTTGGCTGTGGGAGAGCGCGCGACGAGACCAGGAAGTTCCAGCGTTACCGCGCAAGAATCGTTGCTTTGACTGTTGAGAGGGTAATCTTCCTAACGTGTTTGGTATCAATACCCCCGAGCTGATCCTCATTCTCGTTTTGGCGCTCTTAGTGATTGGCCCCACCCGGCTTCCCGGGTATGTGGAGAAGCTGAAGAACCTCATCCGCGAAGTGCGCAGGATGGCTTCCGGTGCGCGTGAAACCATCAAGGAGGAGGCCGGGGTTGATATTGATGACATTGACTGGAAGAAGCTTGACCCGCGCCAGTACGACCCCCGCCGCATCATTCGCGAAGCGCTCCTTGACGACGGTGATCTGGACACCCTGAAGTCCCTGAAGGCGGCCCCCGGCGATGCTCTCGCCTCCGTGCTGGGCAAGGATTCGGGCAAGGCCGTGACAACGCCGGAGGCCATCCCTGCCGCGCCTGAGGTGGTGCGGCTGGCACCGGGGCAGCTGGCTCCGTACGACGTCGAAGCCACCTGAGCTGTCCCGGGCCGGCGCCGGCAATTTGTCAAGAACACAGCATTGCCTCCCCACCCTGTGCGGAGGCAATGCTGCTTAATGCCGGTTATGGCCCTCTGCGCGGCCGGCCTGCGTCCAGGCGGCTTTGCTAAACGGGGGTGACGCCCAGCTTCATCCCGGCCAGGCCGCGGGGACGCTGCGCCAGGGCCTCGGCAATTCCTGCCAGGGCCTTGGCGGCGGCCGAGCCGGGGTCTGCGAGCACGATGGGCATGCCGGCGTCGCCGCCTTCGCGGAGGGCAACATCCAAGGGAATCTGACCCAGCAGCTGCACCGGTGCGTTGACGGTCCGGGTCAGGCGCTGGGCCAAAAGGGTGCCGCCACCGGAGCCAAACAACTCCATGGTGCTGCCGTCGGGCAGGGTCAAAAATGACATGTTCTCAATGACGCCCGCCACCTTCTGGCCAGTCTGCACGGCAATGGCGCCGGCGCGTTCGGCCACGTCGGCCGCTGCGGCCTGCGGGGTGGTCACCACGAGAATTTCGGCCTTGGGAAGCAACTGGGCCACGGAAATGGCCACATCCCCGGTCCCCGGCGGCAAATCCAGCAGCAGGACGTCCAAATCACCAAAGTAGACATCGGAAAGGAACTGTTCCAACGCCCGGTGCAGCATGGGCCCGCGCCAAGCCACCGGCTGATTCCCGGCCACAAACATGCCAATGGAAATGACTTTCACGCCGTGGGCCACCGGCGGCAAAATCATCTCATCCACCCGCGTGGGTGCCTGGGTGATGCCCATCAGCCCGGGCACTGAAAAACCATAAATGTCGGCATCCACGATGCCCACCCGCAGGCCGCGGGCCGCCAGGGAGCAGGCCAGGTTCACCGTCACGCTGGATTTGCCCACCCCGCCCTTGCCGCTGGCCACCGCGTACACCCGGGTCAAGGAGCCCTCGGCGTTGAAGGGGATGCCCCGTTCGGCGGCACCGCCCTTGAGCCGCTCCTTCAGCTGCGCGCGCTGTTCGGGCGTCATGACCGTCAGCTCCACATCAACGCCGGCCACGCCCGCCAACGCCGACAAGGCGGCGGTGACGTCGGCGGTGATGGTTTCGCGCAGCGGGCAGCCTGCCACGGTCAGGCGGATGACGGCGCGTGCCCGGCCGTTTTCTTCCACCTGGACCGATTCCACCATGCCCAAATCGGTGATGGGACGGCGCAGCTCCGGGTCAATGACCGTGGCGAGGGCGGCAAGCAGTGTGGAGTGGGTGGTCATGGCTGCCTTAGGAATTTGTGGACCGCGGGGAAGGCGGCGTCTTGGTGCTGGTGGCCGGGTTGTGGTGGGCCTCGCCCGCCTCCTCGGCGTCGGCGTCGTTTTGCAGGGCCACCAGGTCCTCCAGCAGGCCGCGGAGTTCGGAGCGGACAAAGTCACGGGTGGCCACCTCACGCAGCGAGATGCGCAGCGCGGCAACTTCACGGGTGAGGTATTCGGTGTCGGCGAGGTTGCGCTCGTTGCGGGAACGGTCCTGTTCAATTTGGACACGGTCCCGGTCGTCCTGGCGGTTTTGGGCCAGCAGGATCAAGGGCGCGGCGTAGGAGGCCTGCGTGGAGAAGAACAGGTTCAGCAGGATGAAGGGATAGGGGTCCCACCGCAGGCCAAAGAGGCCCACCACGTTCAAGGCAATCCACACCACCACAAAAATGGTCATGTACAGCAGGAAGTTTGCCGTTCCCATGTAGCGGGCAAACCGTTCGGCAAAGCGGCCAAACAAATCGGGGTCGCTGGTGAGGCTTGGCAGGAAGCGGGATTTAAGCTCCATGGGCGTATCCAGCCCACCGCCCTTGATGTGGTGCCGCTCAGCCAATGCGTCCTCCCAACTTGCGGATCGGGGCGCCGTCGTCGTGGGTGCGCCAGTCCTCGGGCAGCAGATGGTCCAGCAGGTCATCCACCGTCACGGCTCCCACCAGCCGGCCCTCCTTGTTGACCACCGGCAGGGAATTCAAATTATAGGAGGCCATGATGTGGCTGACGGTGCTGATGTCATCCTGGTCCGAGGCGGGCTCAAGGTTCTTGTCCACGATGGTGCCCAACATTTCGGGCGGGGCGCTGCGCAGAAGCTGTTGAATGTGGACCACCCCGAGGAAACGGCCCGTGGGGGTTTCCAGGGGCGGGCGGCAAATGAAGATCGCGGAGGCAAGGGAGGGGGACAGGTCCTCGCTGCGCACATGCGCCAGCGCCTCGGCCACCGTGGCCTCCGGGGGCAGAATCACCGGAACAGGGGTCATGAGGGCCCCTGCCGTGCCCTCGGCGTACTGCAGCAGGCGGCGGACGTCCTTGGCCTCCTCGGGTTCCATGAGCAGCAGCAGCTCCTCAGCCTTGGCATGGGGCAGATCGGCCAGCAGGTCGGCGGCGTCGTCGGGATCCATTTCCTCCAGCACGTCCGCTGCCCGCTCATTGTCCAGCGCGGACAGCAGGGTGACCTGGTCGTCTTCGGGAAGCTCGGACATGATGTCCGCCAGGCGTTCATCCTGAAGTTCCCCGGCCACTTCAATGCGGCGCTTGTCGGACATTTCCTGCAGGGCGTCGGCAAAGTCGGCCGCCTTGAGGTCCTCGTGCGTGGCTACGAAGACCGTGGCGCTTTGCGGGGCCGTGGCGTCATCGGCACTGGCCTCGGACCAGTCGATCAACATGGTGTGCCCGCGCCGCAGCCCGCGCAGCCGGGAAGTGGAAGCACCGCGGCGGACGAACATCTTCGTCACCAGCCAGTCGCCATTGCGCTGCTGGTCCATGGCAATGTCTTCAATGACAGCCATGTCACCACCGTCGACCAGCGTGACCTTGCGGTCAAAAATGTTGCCCACCACCAGCTGCTCGGCACCGCGTTGTTCAAAACGGCGCAAATTGACCAGACCCGTGCAGATGATTTGGGATTGATCCATGGAGGTCAGCCGCGTCATGGGCACAAAGACGCGTTTTTTACCCGGAACCTCCACCACGATGCCCACGGCATGCGGGGCGCTGGTGCCGCCGCGGCCCAGCACCACGACGTCGCGCAGTTTGCCCAGCCGGTCCCCAATGGGGTCAAAGACGTCCAGGCCCAATAATCGGGACACAAAGATGCGGGTAGGTTGAGTGCTCACAGATACAGGCTACTTCCCCCGCCGAGCAATGGCCCAACCACCGCTTGCCGGCCAAGCTCCACCGGCTGGTCATTTCACTGCCAGCGATACTCCAGCCAATGCCCCTGCAGATGGTGAACAATGGAGCCTATGGCTAACCTTTTTGGACGCACCCCGACCGCGGATCAGGGCCGTAGTGTTCCCACGGGAGAAACTATTGGTTCCTACACCTCATATTTGGATGCCCAAAAGGCTGTGGACTACCTGGCGGATGAGAAGTTCCCCGTCCGTTACGTCTCCATTGTGGGCAATGACCTGAAAATGGTGGAGCGGGTCACCGGCAAGCTCAGCTACCCCCGGGTGGCGTTGACCGGTGCCATGACGGGTGCGTGGTTTGGTCTCTTCATTGGCGTCATGCTCTCCTTTTTCGACTCCGCAGCCAATGCCGGCCAGATGCCACTGAATGTGATGACGTCCGTTTTGCTCGGCGCGGCGCTGTGGATGCTCTTTGCCATTATTGGCTACGCCGCCCAGCGCGGCAGGCGCGACTTCACCTCCACCAACCAGGTGCTGGCCAGCAGCTATGACGTCATTGTGGCCCCGGATGTTGCCGGCGACGCCCGGCGGCTGTTGGCCCAACTGCCCATGAAGTCCAATGTCATTGCGCCCCGGCCCGGTGGCGCCGTGCCCGGGGGGCACCTCCCGCCTGCACAGCCCCCGGCCGGCCCGGCTCCGGCACGCCCCGAGGCCTGGCATGATCCCTACGCCCCTGTTGCCGGGGACAATGCCGCCGTCGATGACGCCGCCACCAGCAACGACCGCCCCGGCCAGGCCCCGCTGACGGGCCCCAGCCGCGGCCAGTTCCCGGATCTTCCCGACGGGCGTCCGCAGTACGGCATCCGGGTGGAACCCGTGGCGCCTCCGGCCGGGGCGGATACTGCCCAGGCGCCCGCCCAGGCTGCCGCCGCCCAGCCCGGGGAGCCTGCCCAGGCCCAGGCGCCCGCCCCGGGGGCAGATCCCGACGGTCCCGCCAAGTAGAAGCCTCAAGACGCAGGAAAGCCGCCCACCCGGGCGGCTTTTTTGCGCCCGCGGCACGCCGGTTCCAGGCGGCGGAACCGCTGGCGGATGCAGGCGGCGCGCACTGCAGGCCGTCCTTGACTTTCCGTGATGGAAAATGATTGACTTTCCGGTATGGAAAACAATTCTTCAATGCAGGCACGCCAAGCCCTTGATGCCGTGGCGGAGGCCAGATCCGCAGCGGCCGACCGCCTGATCAGTCCGTGGTGGTACCACCCGGTGCTGGGTCTGTTGGTGGCCGTGTTCATGCTCGCGTTCACCACCGGCGGCGTCGCCGTGCAGATTGCCGTGGGTCTTGCCTACTTTGCGGGCCTTGGCCTGCTGGTGTCGCTTTACAAGGCCAGGACCGGGATGTGGATCAACGGCCTCACCGCGGGCAGGGCCAGCTGGTGGACGGTGCCGCTCATGCTCATCATGGTGCTGGCCATGGGGGTGTCCTATTATTTTCACGCCGTGCACGGCCTGCATTGGCCCGCGTGGCTGGCGGCGGCAGTGGTCTTTGTGGCCACCAATGTCCTGGGGAGCCGTTTTGATGCCTCCCTGCGCAGGCAATTGCGGAACGCCTCATGAACGCAGGGCTCAACGACGTCATCCATGCCCCGAACCGCCTGCGGATCTGCGCCTTTTTGAGCAGCGTCAGCACAGCGGAATTCAGTGTTGTCAGGGACATGCTGGGCGTGGCCGACTCCGTCACCAGCAAGCACTTAAAGGTTCTGGAAGAGGCCGGCTACATCTCCCTGCACAAACCCACCGGCAAGGGACGGGTCAAGACGTGGGCCACCCTGACACCCGCCGGGGCACGGGCGTACCAAGCGCATGTTGCCGCCCTCAGGGAGCTTATTGCGAGCCCTGAAGCGGACCGGCTCCGACCGTCTTGACGGCCGTACGACGGCGGGGCCCACCGTTGAGGGTGGGCCCCGCCGTCGTGCAGTGGATGCCTTGTGCTAGCTGGCCAAGCCCGCCATCCAGGACTCAATGTCCTCAATGGTGCGCGGCAGCGCCGCGCTGAGGTTGACGGGACCGTCGGCGGTGATGAGGACGTCGTCTTCAATGCGGACGCCAATGCCGCGGAACTCCTCGGGAATGGCCAGGTCCTCGGCCTTGAAATACAGCCCTGGCTCAATGGTGAAAACCATGCCCTCGGTGATGATGCCGTCCAGGTACATCTCGGCACGGGCCTGGGCACAGTCGTGCACATCCAGGCCCAGGTGGTGGCTGGTGCCATGGGGCATCCACCGGCGGTGCTGCTGACCTGCCGGGGACAGGGCTTCCTGCGCCGGGACCGGCAGCAGTCCCCACGCGGCCAGACGGTCGGCCAACACCTCCATGGCCGCTGCATGAACGTCGCGGAACTTCCGCCCCGGAACGGCCACCGCAAAGGCCGCGTCGGCGGCGTCGAGCACGGCCTGGTAGATCCTGCGCTGCACGGGGGAGAAGGTGCCGTTCACAGGCAGCGTGCGGGTGATGTCGGCGGTGTAGAGGGAATCGGCCTCCACCCCGGCGTCCACCAGCAGCAGCTCGCCGGCGTTCACGGTGCCGGTGTTCCGGTTCCAGTGCAGCACGGTGGCGTTGTTGCCGGCGGCGGCTATGGTGTCGTAACCGAGCTCGTTGCCTTCCTCGCGGGCCCGGGCAAAGAAGGTGCCCTCCACCACGCGCTCGCCGCGCTGATGTGTGATGGCGCGGGGAAGGGCCTGGACAATGTCTTCGAAGCCCTTCACGGTGGCGGCCACCGCCACCTGCATTTGCTCAATTTCCCATTCGTCCTTGATCAGCCGCAGCTCCGAAAGGGCCTCGCTGAGCTTGGCATCGAGGGCGTCCAGGGCGCTGAAGTCCAGGGCATCGGGATTTGCCGCGGTGTTGTAGCGGGCCGTGTCCACCAGGGCGTCAATGTTTTCATCCACCTTGCGGACCAGGCGGATGGAGGTGCCGCCCACGGAGGGTTCGCCCACGTTCTTGGTCACCGCCACCTCCAGCTCGATGAGGTCCGCGGTGGGCAGGCCCAGCTGTGCCTGGAATTCGGGCAGGGTGGGGCGGCGGCCAATCCAGAACTCGCCGCTGCGGGAGTCGGCATAGAACGCCTGGCTGTCGCGTCCGGCCATGGGGCGGAAGTACAGCGTGGCTGCGTGGTTGCCGCCGTCGTCGCCGGTGCCTTCGGCCACCGGGTCCAGCACCAACACGGCGTCGGGCTCATGGTCAACGCCCAGGCCCGTCAGGTGGGCAAAAGCGGAGTGCGGGCGGAAGCGGTAGTCACAGTCATTGGAGCGGACCTTCAACGGACCTGCCGGAATGACCAGGCGTTCGTTGGGGAACTGCATTGAAATGCTCCGACGGCGGCGCGCGGCATGGTCAGCCACGGCGTCGCGGGCCGGCAGCTCCGTCCCGGCGGAGGCCCAGTTGGCGGCCATGAAGGAACGGAACGCCTCGGAATCGGGCCGTTGCGAACGGTTGTTAACACGTTCCTCGAGGGGTTGCTCGTTGGAAGGGTCGGTGTGCGTGGAGTTTTGCTCAGTCTGGTTCACCCCTCAAGTCTCCCACCGTGTGCGCCAGGGGACAAAGGCGACGCCGGGGGCCGGCATGGCCGCTGGCACGGACCGGCCGGCATGCCCCGGGCCGGTGGTGGACGTAGGCTAGGGAGGTGATGATTGACTTGCACGCGCATTCAAATGTTTCCGACGGCACCCAAACCCCGGCCGATCTGCTCGCCGCGGCAGCCGCCGCCCGCCTGGACGTCGTTGCCCTGACCGACCATGATTCCACCGACGGCTGGGAGCCGGCGCTGGAGGCGGCGCGGCAGCACGGTGTGGGCTTGATTCCCGGCATGGAAATTTCCTGCAAGACCGCCGACGGCGTCAGCGTGCACCTGCTGTCCTATCTGCATGACAGGTCCAATCTGGCGCTGCTGGAGGAAATCACCCGCGCCAAGGACGCCCGGCTGAGCCGGGCCGAGCGCATGGTGGACCGTCTGTCCCAGGACTATCCGCTGAGTTGGGATGACGTCAGTGCGCACCTGGCGCCCGGGGCGACGGTGGGGCGCCCCCACATTGCCGATGCCCTGGTGGCGGCAGGGATTGTGGCTGACAGGAACGAGGCCTTTGCCAGCATACTCACAGCCCAGTCGCCGTATTTCTTGAGCCACTACGCCGCCGACCCCGTCACTGCCGTCCAGCTGGTCCGGGCCGCCGGGGGAGTGCCGGTGTTTGCGCACCCCATGGCGTCCACGCGGGGCAGGGTGGCCCCGCCGGAGGTTTTCCAGGACATGATCGATGCCGGATTGCTGGGGGTGGAGGTGGACCACCGGGACAACACCGCGCAGGGCCGGCAATGGCTGCGGAAGCTGGCGCGTGAACGGGGCTTGTTCGTGACGGGATCCTCGGACTACCACGGCGCCGGGAAGCCCAATTTGCTGGGCGAGAACGTCACAGCGCCGGAGGTATTGGAGCAGATTGTGGACACCGCCACCGGCAGCGGCGCCTACCTGCCCTGACAGGGGCATGGCCGGGTGCAAAAAACCCGCGGAACCGGTCTTATCCGGAGCCGCGGGCTTTTTGTTTTTGTTGCTAGACGTCGCTGACGTTCCCGGCGTCCGGGCGGCGGCGGGTGCGCGTGCGGGTGCGGCGGGCGCGGGGTGCACCGGCGTCGCTGGCTGCGCCTGCGGCCGTCACGGCGGGTTCAGAGGCCGCGGCGGGGCCAGCTTCCACCGAACCGCGTGCGGCCCGCTCACTGGCCGGGCGGCGACGGCTCCGGCCGCCTGCGCGCTTCTCGCCCTCGGCGGCGCCCCCGGCTGCCGTTTCCTCCCGGCGCTTCTCGCCGTGGTGGGCACCGGAGCGGTTCCCGCCACGGTTTCCGCCGCGGCCCTCACGGGCACCATCACGGGCGCCGTCACGGCCGCCGTCACGGCCGCCGGAGCGGGGTGCGTTGCGTTTTCCCGTCTCGCCCAGGTCCTCCAGGACCTCGGCGCCAATGCCGGCATGGGTGCGCTTGTCGCGCGGCAGGCGGCCCTTGGTGCCTTCGGGAATGTCCAGATCCGTGTACAGGTGCGGGGATGAGGAGTACGTTTCCACGGGCTCCGGCACGCTCAGGCCCAGGGCCTTGTTGATCAACGCCCAGCGCGGCATGTCATCCCAGTCCACGAATGTCACGGCCGTGCCCTTGTTGCCGGCACGGCCCGTGCGGCCCACGCGGTGCAGATAGATCTTCTCGTCCTCAACGCACTGGTAGTTCACCACGTGCGTGACGTCGTCCACGTCGATGCCGCGGGCGGCGACGTCGGTGGCCACCAGCACATCGACCTTGTTGTTGCGGAAGGCGCGCAGCGCCTGCTCGCGGGCACCCTGGCCCAGGTCACCGTGGATGGCGGCGGCGGCAAAGCCACGGTCCACCAGTTCCTCGGCCACCTTGGCGGCGGTGCGCTTGGTTTTGGTGAAGATGATGGAACGGCCCCGGTCCTTGGCCTGCAGGATGCGGGCCAAAACCTCAATTTTGTCCATGTTGTGGGCGCGGTAGATCAGCTGTCGGATGTCACGCTTGGTCAGGCCCTCGTCTTCGGGGTCTGCCGCGCGGATGTGCGTGGGCTGGGTCATGTACCGGCGGGCCATGGCCACCACGGGACCGGGCATGGTGGCGGAGAACAGCAGGGTCTGGCGGACCACGGGGGTGCCTGCAATCAGGGTCTCCACGTCGGGCAGGAAGCCCAGGTCCAGCATTTCGTCGGCCTCATCAAGGATCACCATGCGCACGCTTTTCAGGTTCAGGTGCCCCTGGCGCAGCAGGTCGATCAAGCGCCCGGGCGTGCCCACCACCAGTTCAACACCCCTTTGCAGGGATTCCACCTGGGGTTCGTAGGCGCGGCCGCCGTAAATGGTGCCAATGCGGATGCCGCGCTGCTTGGAAGCCACGCTCAGATCCCCTGCCACCTGCACGGCCAGTTCACGGGTGGGCACAATGACCAGGGCCTGCGGGGCGCCCGGTGCCGCCAACTCTCCGAATCCCGCGTCCTTGGGGGCAACAATGCGGTTCAACGCCGGGATGCCGAAGCCGAGGGTCTTTCCCGTTCCCGTCTTGGCCTGGCCAATGATGTCGTGGCCGGCCAGGGCAATGGGCAGGGTCATGGCCTGAATGGGGAAGGGGTGGTTGATCCCGGCTTCCGTCAGTGAGGAAACAATCTCGTGGTGCACCCCAAAACTGGCGAAGGTTTCCTTTTCTTCATGCCGGGCCGGCTCAGGGCTGCTGAGCGAACCGTCAATTTCAATCTTTTCGCTGCTGTCCTCGGCCTGCAGGAGGGAGTCTGTCTCAATGCTCAAATGCTTACCATTCAATTCGTCTATACAGGTGCCGCCTGCCGGGCTCTACGCGAGGCTGTGGGCTTCACGGAACCGCAGCACGGCGGCACTATCTTGAGGAAGCCGATCGCGGGCTGAGAAAACATGCTCTCCCGCGGCCGGAACGGCCAATGCGGGAGAAACTGGCTAGACGCGCGCTGGGGCGGGTGGGTTGAAGTGCAAAAATTCTTTAATTCAACGACCGGGCATCCATGTCTAGTTGCCAGTCTAGCGCCACGACCCCGGATCTGGACGGCATCTGGGCAATTGTGCCCGTGTCAACTCCCAGCGGGGATAAACCTGACGGTCCGTGTGGCAATGTCCGCCTCCACCAGCTTGACCCGCACTTCGGTGCCGGGCTCCAGCGCGCCCTCACAAAAGGCGGTGATGGCCGGGACCTCTATTTGAATGGGGCTCCGGGGTGCGGCGCCATTGCTGCCGGTGCCGTTTTTCCTGGGCCCGGCGAGCACCACGGCATGAAACTCCTCGCCCACCCGGTGGCGCAGGATGGCGGCTTCAATGGTGTCCACCGCTGCCCTGTCCACCCTGTTGGCCAGCTGATTGGACGCGGCCATGATGTCGGGCAGTTCCGCCAAGGCGGCCACGGCCCATTCCGGCGCTTCCTCCCCGGCGCACAGGGCGGCACAAATGGCGAGGACAAAACGGTCCACCAGCCGGCGCAGGGGAGCCGTGGCGTGGGCATAGGGTGCGCCCACGGCGGCCTGCAGCAGCTGCGCGGGCACTTCGCCCTGGAACGGGGTGTATCCGGCGCCGCGGAACAAGGTGGTGGCGGCATGCATGAGCGCCAAATGCGCGGGCTTGGAGGTGTCCAGGCTGCGCAAATACTCGCCATAGGCCAGGTCCTGGCCCCAGGGGTGGCCCAACGCCACTGTCTGCAGCCGGTAGGCTGCGATGGCTTCGGCATCCGGGGCGGGCATGGTGCGCAGGATCCCCACCTTCCCGGCAATCATGATCTGGGCTGCTGCCATGCCGGTCAGCAGGGAAATTTGCGCGTTCCAGTCTTCAATGGGCAGATTGGGGCGGAATTGCAGCACATACCTGCCGTCGGCGTACTCCACCTCCTGGGCCGGGACGTTGAGGCTGGCGCCGCCCCTGGCCCGTTCCAACTGGATCCGCTTGGGACCAATTTCAGCCAGCAACTCCAAGGTGCCGGCAATGGCGGCAGGTGCGTTGGCGTCGTCGTGCATTTTTTGCCCCTGGGCGTAACTGAGCTTGGCGATGCTTGCCACCGTGGCGCGACGGACGGAACAGGCGCGTTGTTCGGCGTCGGACGTCAAATGGATTTCCCACACAAAGGCCGAGCGCGGGCCGTCGGGCAGCAGGCTGGCCGCCCCCTCGCTCAGGGGCACCGGATGCAGGGGAATCCGTTGGCCGGGCGTGTAGATGGTTTGGCCGCGGCGCCTGGTTTCGGCGTCGAGGGCCCCGGCGGCGGGGACGAACGCCGGCACGTCGGCAATGGCGTAATACACCACGTAGCCGTCCCCTTCACGCTCCAAATACAGCGCCTGGTCCAGGTCCTGGGAGGTGGGCGGGTCCAAGGTGATGAACGGCAGTGCGCGCAGGTCCGTGGCCGGCAGCTGATGGTTGGCCATCACCTGCTCAACTTCGGCCAGCACTTCGGGGCTGAAATCCATCGGCAGGGAAAATTCCCCGCCGAGCGCGGCCAGGGCTTGGGCGAGGGACCTTTGCGCGGCGCTGCTGTCGACGCCAATATGGGAATAGGGCACGAATTCAGCGTAAACGATCACGTCTGGGGGGCAAGGGCGGCGCGGCACGGACTACCCTTGAAACCATGAGTATTTCCGCAGCCGGATCCGATGACTTGGTCTCCACCGGTGAATTGAGCGCCCGCTATGACAAGTTCATTATTGATTTGCTCGGTGGCATGGCCTACGCGGAGCTTTCGGCCTTTGAACGCCTGGCCACGGATGCGCGCCATTCGCCGTCCCTGACCGATCGCGCCGTTCTGGGGAAGATGGCCGTGGCTGAGTACGCCCACTACGAGGCCATGTGCGCGAAGTTGCGGGAAATGGGGATGGACCCGGAGCTGGCCATGGTTCCGTTTCAACGCATGGTCGACGCCTTCCACGAGCGGACCCGCCCGGCGGACTGGCATGAATCGCTCATGAAGGCCTATGTGGTGGAGGCCATCACCGAGGAGTTCTACACAGCCATTGCCAAGCACCTGGACGAATCCACCCGCAGCGCCATTGCCGCCGTCAAGACCAGCGAGGAGCAGTTGGCCGCGTTGACCGCGCTGTTGAAGAAGATGCTGGCGGAGGATCCCCGGCTTTCCTCCCGTCTGGCACTGTGGGGACGGCGCATGGTGGGCGAGGCCCTGACGCAGGTCCAGCGCATTGGCGCCAAACACAGCTTCCTGGTGGGGTTGCATCCCGACGGCACGCAGGAGCAGGCCGCAGCCGAGGTCGCGGCCATCCTGGTGACACTGACCCGCAACCATTCGCGCCGGATGAGCCAATTGGGCCTGACCGCGTAGGGCTGGACCAAGCGGCGGGTGCCCCCTGTGTGCCTGGGCCCCGGCCGGCACCTCAGCTGACGGCCTGTCCGCCCGGCCTTGGTTAGGGTGGGCAGGTGAAACGAAAAAGTGCGACGCCGGCGCCCGGCGTTTCCTTCAGCCGTCCCCTGGCGCTTTTGGTGGCCGGAACCCTGTTCATGGAGATCCTGGACGGCACCATCATTGCCACGGCGGCGCCGGGCATTGCCGCGGACCTCAATGTCAGGCCTGTGGACATCAACCTGGCCATGACCGCCTACTTGATCACCTTGGCGGTGGGCATTCCCATCAGTGGCTGGCTGGCCGAACGCTTCGGGACCCGCCGCGTCTTCACCGCAGCCATCGCGATTTTCACCGTGGCCTCGCTCCTGTGCGCGTTGAGTCCCAATCTGCTGTTTTTGTGCGCCGCCAGAACACTCCAGGGCGTGGGTGGAGCCATGATGGTGCCGGTGGGGCGGCTGGTGGTGCTCCGTGATGCGCAGCGGAAGGAATTCCTGGAGGCCATTGCCTATTTGACGTGGCCGGCGCTGCTGGCCCCGGTGCTGGCCCCGGTCCTGGGCGGGCTGCTGGCCCCGGTGCTGGCCCCGGTCCTGGGCGGGCTGCTGGTGAGCTATGCCAGCTGGCACTGGATCTTTTTGCTCAACCTTCCACTGGGTGTGGCGGCCTTCCTTCTCGCCCTGAAGCTGGTGCCGCAGCTGCGTGCCCGGCAGGTGCCGCCACCTGACTGGGTGGGGTTCGTTCTGTGCGGGATGGCCTTGGCCGCCCTGGTGGCGGGCATGGAACTGGTGGGCTCCGATCCCACCCCGTGGACGGCAGTGGTGTTGTTGCTGCTGCTGGCAGCCGCGGCCGGGGCCGGGACGCTGTGGTGGTTCAAACGTGCACGCCATCCGCTGCTGGACCTGCGGGCGCTGCGCATCCGCACCTTTCTGGTGGGCAATGCCGGCGGCGGCATGTACCGGCTGGTGGTAAACGCCGTGCCGTTTTTGCTGCCGCTGATGTTCATGCTGGCCTTTGGCTGGAGCGCCTTTGAAGCCGGATTCATGACCATGTTTGTCTTTGCCGGAAATGTCTTGATCAAACCGGCCACCTCGCCCATGATCAGGCGTTTTGGCTTCCGTGCCGTGCTGACGTTGAGCGCCTTGGGCGGTGCCGCGGCGCTGGCCGCCTGCGCCTTCCTGACTGCGCACACCCCCTCCGTGGTGGTGGGGACAGTGCTGTTCCTCAGCGGGGCGCTGCGCTCCATTGGCTTCAGCGCCTACAACACGCTGCAGTTCGTGGACGTCCCGAAGGCGCGCATGGCCGGCGCCAACACCCTCTCCTCCACCATGGGCCAGGTTGCCACCGGCCTGGGCATTGCCGTTGCGGCCTTGACGCTGCGTGGCACCGGGGCCCTGCTGGGCCCGGAGGCACCTGCCGTGGACAGCTTTCACCTCACCTTTGCCGTGCTGGCGCTGCTCATGCTGTACCCGGTGTTGGAGGCGGTGGCGCTGCCGCGCACCGCAGGTGACGAGGCCCGGGTGAAATAACCCGGACGCCGGCGCGTCGCGGCCCAGCCCAACAGTGCCTGCCAGGGGCGCGGGAAAGTGAAGTGCCTGCGTGGTTCCAGGCGCCCGGACGGAAGCTGCGGCATCCGCCCGGGATTGACGGCCCCAGGTGCGGACCACGCACCTGGTGCGGAACCGGCGCGTTCTGCCGGGTCCGCTCCTACTGCTCCACGGACGGCAGTGGTCCTGGTCCGCGCGAGGCGCCGCCGGGCAGGAGGGCAGCCGCAGCCACGGCGGAACAGACTGCCAACACCGCCAACACAGCTGCCATGGCAGTCCAGCCAAACTGCTCGAACACCAGACCTGAACTCCACCCCACAACGCTGGAACCGGCATAGTAGCTGAGGTTGTACAACGAGGAGGCCTGCGCCCTGCCAGTGTTGGCCAAGGCGCCGGTCCAGCCCGAAGCCACGCTGTGAGCGCCGAAGAAACCGGCCGTGAACAACACCAGTCCGGCCAGGATCACTGTCACCGGGCTGGCCAGGGTCAGGGCCAGTCCGGTGACCATGACAGCCGTGGAGACCAGCAGCACTGTGCGCCGGCCCCAGCGAACGGCCAGTTCCGCCACCGCCCGCGAGGACACGGTGCCCGCCAGATACGCCAGAAACAGCAGCGCCACAGCCGATGCCGGAAACAGGTATGGCGGGGCCTCCAAGCGGAAACCCAGATAATTGTAGACACTGACAAAGGCACCCATCAGCAGGAAGGCCTGTGCATACAGGGCCAGCAGGGAGCTGTTGCGCAATGGCGGGAGCAGCTTGCCCAGGACCGCGCCGAAGCCTTCCGCCCGTGTTGGCACAAAACCCCGCGGCCGCGGGGCCAACAACAAAAAAACTGCGGCAGCAGCCGCAGCGCACACCGAGACGGCGAGGGTGCCGATGCGCCAGCCCGCCAAATCCGCCACGGGACCGGCCAACAACCGTCCGAAGAGGCCCCCGAGCGTGGTCCCGGCAATGTAGGCGCCGGCGGCGGCTCCGGCGTGGCGGCCACTGACCTCCTCGGTCAGGTAGGTGATGGCCAGGGCCGGGATCCCGGCGAGGGCCGCGCCCTCCAAGCAGCGCAGGAGCAGCAGCGCCTCCAAAGTGGGGGCTGCGGGAACCAGCAGTCCGAGCGCCGTGGCTAAAATGACCGACAGCCCCATGGTGCGCACACGGCCCCACCGGTCAGAGACGAAGGACCAGGGCACAACAGCGGCGGCGAGCCCCACCGTGGCCATGGAGACCGCCAGCGATGCCTGCGCTGCGGTGACGTCCAGTCCGCGGGAGATCAACGGCAACAGGCCCTGGAGGGAATACAGCTGCGCGAAGGTGGCCACGCCGGCACAGGCCAGCGCCGCCAGCAGGCGGCGGTAGCCCGCGCTGCCCTTCGGGTGCCCCGGCCACGGGTCCCAAGCCCCCGGCCTGCCGGAGTCTGGCCCGCCAGGCTCAGCCACAGTTCGCTTCCATCACATGACCCACCGTAGAGCTCCGGCACAAAAGGCGTCCATTTGGTGGTTCCTGCGTGCAGGCGGACCCCGGCCGCACAGCCGGGCCCCCAGGCTGTGGCAGGAGCGTGCCGTGCCGCTGCACGGGCGGCGTTGTCCCTGCAGGGGCGCCGCCCGGTCAGGGGTCCGTCACCGCCCGGATTCGACGGCGCCGGCGAGCACCTCCCCGGCTGTGGCCCGTTCGGCCTGCAGGGCTTCCTGGAAGCGTGCATAGCGTTCCAGATGGCTGGGCCGGCGCCGCATGAACGCCCACACAACGGCCAGGACAACGAACCACACCGGGGTGACGAGCAGTGCCTGCAGGGTTTCGGGCTGGGTGGTCAGGGCCCACAGGACAAAGGCGAAGAACGCAAAGACCGTGTAGACCATGGGCCTGCCGCCGGGCATTTTGAACTTGGAGTTCTGGTGCAGCTCGGGGCGCCGGCGGCGGAACGCGAGGTAGCTGGCCAGGATGATGGACCAGACAAACACAAAGCAGACGGCGGCCACCGTGGTCACCATTTCAAAGGCCTTGCTGATGTCCTGGCCGGCGTACATGAGCACCAGCGAGGAGAGCAGCAGGATGCAGGAAAGGAACAAGGCGTTGTTGGGGACCTTGCGCGTGGAGAGTTTGGCGAAGCGCTTGGGTGCGTCGCCTTCCTGGGCCAGGCCGTAGACCATGCGGGAGGTGGAGTAGATTCCGGAGTTCGCCGAGGACATGGCCGAGGTCAGCACCACCAGGTTCACAATGGTGGCCGCTGCGCCCAGCCCGGCCAGGGAGAACATGGCAATGAAGGGGCTGCTGCCGGCCACAAACTGTGTCCAGGGGATCACCGACATCAGGATGATCAGGGCGCCGACGTAAAAGAGCAGGATGCGCACCGGGATGGAGTTGATGGCCTTGGGCAGGTTCTTTTCGGGATCCTTGGCCTCGGCGGCGGTGGTGCCCACCAGTTCAATGCCCACAAAGGCGAAGACGGCAATTTGGAAGCCGGCCACAAAACCCAGGAACTCATTGGGGAAGAACCCGCCGTGGCTCCACAGGTTGGTGAAGCTGGCGGTGCCGGTGTCGGACGTGAAGCGGGTGCCAATCATGACCAGGCCCACCACAATGAGGGCCACAATGGCAACAATCTTGATCAGGGCAAACCAGAACTCGGTTTCACCAAAGGCCCTGACGGTGGTCAGGTTCAGCACCAGCAAAATGCCAATGGTCACCACACCCGGAATCCACAGCGGCATTCCGGGCCACAGGACATCGGAATAGGCGGCAATGGCGATCACATCGGCAATGCCTGTGATCACCCAGCAGAACCAGTAGGTCCAGCCGGTGAAGAAACCGGCCCAAGGGCCCAGCAGGTCCGCGGCAAAATCGCTGAAGGACTTGTAGTTGAGGTTGCTCAGCAGCAATTCCCCCATGGCCCGCATGACAAAGAACAGCATGAAGCCAATGATCATGTACACAAAAATGACCGACGGTCCGGCGGCGGAAATGGTTTTCCCGGAACCCATGAACAATCCCGTGCCAATGGCTCCGCCAATGGCGATGAGCTGGATGTGCCGGTTGCTGAGCTGGCGCTCAAGATGCGGCTCCGCGCTGGGGGCGGGGAGGGGGCGCTTAATGGTCAAAGGAAGGTCCTTCGTTCAGGTGGCATGGTGCACCACGAAGATGTGCTTCCTCCCCGCTCTGTCGTGGACCTGAGAGTTTCCGCGGTTCCTTGATTCTTCCAGATTCCGCTTGCACCTTCGGTGAGCTTGAGGATCCCAAGCTGCTTTCCAGAGTTGCCTCGCCGCGGCGGTACATGGGCCTGAGAGATTCCCGGGGAGGGTTTGCTCCTTCGGCGCCTGCCGGTGGTTCCGGAAGGACTCTCCCGCTGCGGATCAATGGCGCTGCTAATTACGCAGGTGATGCGAATCACACGTTAGCGGCTGTCCGCGCGAAAGGCAAAATGGGCCTTTCAGCTTGGTTCGGTGCGGATTCTACTGTAGTCTGTGTTGCGGATCACCCACATTTTAATATGCCTTTTGAACCGTGGCGGGAGAGTCCTCCCAGCAATGTGGAGGCGCCGTAGGAGCAAATCCTCCCCAGGAATCTCTCAGGCCCCCGTACCGCCATGGCGAGGCAACTCTGGAAAGCAGTTTGGCGCCCCCAAGCTCACCGAAGGTGCAAAGCAGCGAAAAATTCAGCTGCGGAATCTCTCAGGTCCACGACAGAGCGGGGAGGAACTTAAGCCCATGCCGGTTCCTTCGGGACCGGCCGTAACTTGGAGTTCCCCCATGCCGAATGCGTCCCACCCCGTCCAGTCCACGCCCACGGTGTTCGCCGACCGGCACATTGGTGCCCGTGCCCAGTCCCACATCGACACCATGCTCAAGGCCATCGGCTATGACAGCGTGGACGCCCTGGTGGATACCGCCGTCCCCGACTCCATCCGCCAGGACGCACCCTTGAACCTGCCAGGGGCCCTGAGCGAGGTGGAGGTGCTTGCCGAACTGCGCGCGCTGGCCGCGAAAAACAAGACGGCCGTGCAGCTGATCGGCCAGGGCTACCATGACACCGTGACCCCGCCGGTGATCATGCGCAACATCCTTGAAGCACCTGCCTGGTACACGGCGTACACGCCCTACCAGCCCGAGATCTCCCAGGGCCGGCTTGAAGCGCTGCTGAACTTCCAAACCATGGTCAGCGATTTGACGGCCCTGCCCGTAGCCAACGCCTCCCTGCTTGATGAAGCCACCGCCGTGGCCGAGGCCGTGCTGCTCATGCGCCGTGCCAATAAGGCCAAGGGCGCCGCCGAGGGCAAGACGGTTCTGGACGCCGATCTGCTGCCGCAGACCATTGCGATCGTCAAGGGCCGCGCCGAGGCGCTGGGCTTTGAGGTGGAAGTGGCCGATCTTGCCCTGGGCCTGCCCGAAGGAACCATCAACGGGCTCGTGCTCCAACAGCCCGGGGTCTCCGGGCGCGTGTTCAACCATGCACCGGTCATTGCCGAAGCCAAGGACCGTGGCGCGCTGGTGACGGTGGCCGCGGACCTGTTGGCACTGACCCTGATCACCCCTCCCGGGGAACAGGGCGCCGACATTGCCGTGGGAACCGCGCAGCGCTTTGGTGTGCCCCTGTTCTTCGGTGGCCCGCACGCCGCCTACATGGCAGTGCGCACCGGCATGGAACGCTCGCTGCCCGGCCGGATCGTGGGCGTGTCCAAGGACAGCACGGGCCTGCCCGCCTACCGGCTGGCCCTGCAAACCCGTGAGCAGCACATCCGCCGCGAGAAGGCCACCTCCAACATTTGCACCGCGCAGGCGCTGCTGGCCATTGTGGCCTCCATGTACGCCGTCCATCACGGCCCCGACGGCTTGAAGGCCATTGCCGAAAGGGTCCACGGCCATGCCCGCACCCTGGCGGCGGCACTGCAGGGATCCGGCGTGGAACTGCTCCACACGGCGTTCTTTGACACCCTCACCGTCCGCGTCCCCGGCCGCGGCGGCGCCCTGGTGGCGGCGGCGGAGCGTGCAGGGATCAACCTGCGCCCCATTGACGCGGACCACGTGGGCATTTCCTTGGATGAAACCACGACGGCGGACATTGTGGCCCGCGTGGCCGCCGTCTTTGGTGCCGCACCGGCCGGAGACGGCTTTGACGTCAGCACCCCCGCCGGGCCGGCCCTGCCTGCGGACATGCTGCGCAGCACCGGCTACCTCAGCCACCCGGTGTTCAACACCCACCGTTCCGAGACGCAGATGCTGCGCTACATCCGCCGCCTCAGCGACAGGGACCTGGCCCTGGACCGCACCATGATCCCCCTGGGCTCATGCACCATGAAGCTCAACGCCACGGCCGAGATGGAAGCCATGTCCTGGCCGGGCTTCGCCTCCATCCACCCCTTCGCCCCTGATTCCCAGACCGAAGGCTGGCGCGAACTCATTGGCGCCCTGGAGGCGGATCTGGCCGAAATCACCGGCTACGACCAGGTCTCCATCCAGCCCAACGCCGGCTCACAGGGCGAGCTGGCGGGCCTGCTGGCCATCCGTGGCTACCACCTCTCCCGGGGGGAGTCGCAGCGCACCATCTGCCTGATCCCGCAGTCCGCGCACGGCACCAACGCGGCCTCCGCGGTCCTGGCCGGCATGAAGGTCGTGGTGGTGGCCACCGCCGCCGACGGCACCATTGACCACGCGGATCTGGCTGCCAAGATTGAAAAGCACCGGGACCAGCTCTCAGCGATCATGATCACCTACCCCTCCACCCACGGCGTGTACGACGCGGATGTGCGCGAGGTGTGCGACGCCATCCACGCAGCCGGCGGCCAGGTCTATGTTGACGGCGCCAACTTGAACGCGCTGGTGGGCCTGGCCCAGCCCGGCAAATTCGGCGGCGACGTGAGCCACTTGAACCTGCACAAGACCTTCTGCATCCCGCACGGCGGCGGCGGCCCCGGCGTGGGCCCCGTCGCCGCCAAGGCGCACCTGGCCCCCTTCATGCCCGCGGACGCCAACGCCTCCGCAGCCGCTTCGGCCTCCTCCGCGGGAGTGCCCATCTCGGCCACCCGCTTTGGCTCCGCCGGCGTGCTGCCCATCTCCTACGCCTACGTCAAGCTCATGGGCGGCAAGGGACTGACGGAGGCCACCAAGTCCGCGCTGCTGGCGGCAAATTACATTGCCTCCCGGCTGAACGAGCACTACCCGGTGCTGTACACCGGCGCCGGGGACCTGGTGGCCCACGAGTGCATCCTGGACCTGCGCCAACTGACGGCCGCCACCGGCGTCACCGCCGAGGACGTGGCCAAGCGCCTCATTGACTACGGCTTCCACGCACCCACCCTGTCCTTCCCGGTGGCCGGCACGCTCATGGTGGAGCCCACCGAATCCGAGGACCTGGCGGAAATCGACAGGTTCATCACCGCCATGATCAGCATCCGCCATGAAATCGACCAGCTGGCCCAAGGTGACTTCACCCTGCTGGACAGCCCGTTGCGCAATGCCCCGCACACCGCTGCGGCAGTGGTGGACTCCGCCTGGGAGCGCGGCTACTCCCGCGAACAGGCGGTCTTCCCCGTGGCAAGCCTGCGCCAGGACAAGTACTTCCCGCCCGTGGGCCGCATTGACGGCGCGGCCGGGGACCGGAACCTGGTGTGCTCCTGCCCGCCCCTTGAGGACTTTGCAGACGAACCCGAAGCATCAGCGAACTAGGACCGCGAAGGAAATCCCATGACGCAGCACACAGCCCTTTACGGCGAACACCAAAAAGCAGGCGCCTCCTTCACCGACTTTGGCGGTTGGCAGATGCCCTTGAAGTACTCCTCCGAACTTGCCGAACACCATGCCGTGCGCACGGCCGCGGGCCTTTTTGACCTCTCCCACATGGGGGAAATTTGGGTGCAGGGGCCGGACGCGGCAGCATTTTTGGATTACGCGCTGGCCGGCAAGCTCTCGGCAGTGGCCCTGGGCCGGGCCAAGTACTCCCTGATCTGCAACGCCGACGGCGGCATTGTTGATGACTTGATCTCCTACCGCCTCGCTGATGAAAAGTTCCTGGTGGTCCCCAACGCCGGCAATGCCGCCACGGTGGCGGCCTTGCTGGGCGAGCGTGCAGCGGGCTTTGACGTGGCGGTCGACGACGTTTCCGCCCAGACCTCCCTCATTGCCGTGCAGGGACCCAAGGCCGAAGCCATTGTCCTGACCCTGGTGCCGCAGGAACAGCACTCCCTGGTGAAGGAGCTGAAGTACTACGCGGCCGTGGAGGTCACCCTTGACGGCCGGCAGCTGCTGCTGGCACGCACCGGCTACACGGGCGAGGACGGCTTTGAAATCTACGTTCCCAATGAGCACGCCCCGGCCCTGTGGCAGGCGCTGCTGGTGAACGGCGCAGGCCATGGCCTGGTGCCCGCCGGACTCGCCTGCCGCGATTCCCTGCGTCTGGAGGCCGGCATGCCGCTGTACGGCAACGAGCTTTCCACCTCCGGCAATGCCTACTCCGCAGGTCTGGGACCGGTGGTCTCGCTGGCCAAGGAAAGCGACTTCATTGGCAAGGCCGCGCTCGCAGCCATTAAGGAATCGGGCGAGGGCGTCAGTTCGGGCCGCCGGCTGGTGGGCCTGAAGGGCCGGGGCCGCCGCGCCGCACGGGGCCATTACCCGGTGCTCAAGGACGGCGCCACCATTGGCGAGGTCACTTCCGGCCAGCCCAGCCCCACCCTGGGCTATCCGGTGGCGCTGGCCTACGTTGACGTGGAGCACGCTGCCGTGGGCACGGTGCTCGACGTTGACCTGCGCGGCAAGCCCGAGAGCTTCGAAGTGGTGTCCCTGCCGTTTTACAAGCGGGCCAGGTAGGCGCCGCACGGGGGGCCCTGGAGCCCACCCGACTTTTCCTGAGCCGTAACTTTTTAGACAAAGGATCACAAGAAAATGAGCAAGGTAGCAGCAGAACTGCAGTATTCGGCCGAGCATGAATGGATTGCCCGCAATGGTGCGGGCCCCGTCACCATTGGCGTCTCCGCCGTGGCAGCTGACGCCCTCGGGGACATTGTGTATGTGGATCTGCCCGAGGTCGGCGCCGCCGTCACCGCCGGCGAGCCCTGCGGCGAGATTGAGTCCACCAAGTCCGTCTCGGAGCTGTTTTCCCCCGTGACGGGCGAGGTCACTGAAGTCAACACCGCCGTCGTGGATGACCCGGCGCAGGTCAATTCCGATCCCTACGGGGCCGGGTGGCTGTTCAAGGTGGCTGCAGAGTCCGAGGGTCCGCTGCTGAGCGCCCAAGAGTACGCCGCAGCGAACGGCGGCGGGCTGTGAGCGCCGCCGCAGTGGGCTACACGCCGGTGGCCGCCGCGAGCCTGGACGCGCCCCTCGCCGCACTCGATCCCGAGATCGCCGCCCAGATCGACGCCGAACTGGGCCGCCAGCGCAGCGGCCTGGAAATGATCGCCTCGGAGAACCACACGGCCGCGGCCGTGATGGCCGCCCAGGGTTCGGTGCTGACCAACAAGTACGCCGAGGGCTACCCGGGACGCCGCTACTACGGCGGCTGCGAACACGTGGACGTCATTGAACAGCTCGCCATTGACAGGGTCAAGGACCTCTTTGGTGCCGGCTACGCCAATGTGCAGCCGCACTCCGGGGCCCAGGCCAACGCCTCGGTCATGCATGCCCTGATCAAGCCCGGGGACACCATTATGGGCCTGAATCTGGCGCACGGCGGGCACTTGACCCACGGGATGAAGATCAATTTCTCCGGCCGGCTGTACAAGGTGGTGCCCTACCAGGTGCGCGAGGACACGCACCAGGTGGACATGGCCGAGGTGGAGCGCCTGGCGCTGGAGCACAAGCCGGCGCTGATTGTGGCCGGCTGGTCGGCCTACGCCCGGCAGTTGGACTTTGCACAGTTCCGCCGCATCGCCGATCTGGTGGGCGCCTACCTCATGGTGGACATGGCGCACTTTGCCGGCCTGGTGGCTGCGGGCCTGCACCCCTCGCCGGTGCCGCACGCGCACGTCACCACCTCCACCACGCACAAGACCCTGGCCGGTCCGCGCGGCGGCATCATCTTGAGCAACGATCCCGACATTGCCAAGAAGATCAACTCAGCCGTGTTCCCGGGCCAGCAGGGCGGACCGCTGGAGCATGTCATTGCCGGCAAGGCGGTGGCTTTCAAGATTGCGGCCTCCGAGGAGTTCAAGGAGCGTCAAGAGCGCGTCTTGGCGGGAGCTCACATTTTGGCTGAACGCCTGGTGCAGCCGGACGTGGCCGCCAAGGGCATCTCAGTGATTTCCGGAGGCACCGACGTGCACCTGGTGCTGGTGGATCTGCGCAACTGCGAACTCAATGGCCAGGAGGCGGAGGACCGGTTGGCGGACATTGACATTACAGTCAACCGCAACGCCGTGCCGTTTGATCCGCGCCCGCCCATGGTGACCTCCGGGCTGCGCATTGGCACCCCGGCCCTGGCCACGCGTGGCTTCGGCCAAGAGGCCTTTGCCGAGGTGGCCGACATCATTGCCCAGGCCCTGATGGCCGACGCCGGTGCCGACCTTTCTGCGCTGCGCACCCGGGTGCGGGCCCTGGCCGACGCCCACCCGCTGTACCCGTCCGTGGGGAATTTGTCCTGACGGACCCGGCCGGGCATGCACCGTCATGGTGCGCCCGGCCGTTTCCGGGCCCCCGTGCCTGGAAATGGTGACCGGAAACGGTTGTGAGCATGAAATGAGGTGTTCGTATGTCTGTTGGTGTATTTGATTTGTTTTCCGTGGGGATTGGCCCCTCCAGTTCCCACACCGTGGGGCCCATGCGGGCTGCGGCGTCCTTTGTCCGCGAACTCGGGGAAGGTGGTCATCTGGCGGAGGTGGCAGCCGTGCACGTGGACCTCTACGGCTCGCTGGCAGCGACCGGACGCGGCCACGGCACCATGACAGCTGTCCTGCTGGGTTTGGAGGGACGCGAACCCGAATTGATCCTGCCCGAGGAGGTGGAGGCCCGTCTGGCAGCCTTTGCCGCCGGGGAGCCGCTGCTGCTCGGCGGCGTGGTGGAGCTCGCCTACGGCGCCGGGGACATTGTGCTGCGGCCGCTGACCATCCTGCCCCGGCACACCAACGGTGTGAAATTCAGCGTCAGCGACGCTGCGGGAACCGTGCTGCACGAAGCCACCTACTTTTCAGTGGGCGGCGGCTTCATCATCCGCGAGGACGCGGTGGAGGAGGCCGTGGCAGAGCTGGAAAGCTCCAAGGGACGCCTGCCCTACCCCTTCCGCACGGCCGCCGAGCTGCTAAAACATTGCGCCGCAGCGGGTGGCAACTTCAGTGACGTCATGCTGGCCAATGAACTGGTGGAACGCAGCGAGGAGGAAGTGCGTGCAGGTCTTTTGCATATCCGCGACGTCATGGAGGACTGTAAAAACGCCTCCCTGGCCCGTGAAGGGCTGTTGCCCGGCGGCTTGAATGTCCGGCGCCGGGCCCCCGCCTGGCACAGCCGCCTGCGGGAGGCCGATCCGGACCGGGACCCGAAGTTCTGGCAGGAATGGGTCAACCTGGTGGCGCTTGCCGTGAATGAGGAAAACGCCTCCGGCGGCCGGGTGGTCACGGCGCCCACCAACGGCGCCGCCGGCATCATTCCCGCGGTCATGTTCTACGCCACCCACTACACCGAGGGCATGCGCCATGCGCCCAAGGAAGCGATCGACGCCGTGGTGGTCAAGTTCCTGCTGGCAGCAGGCGCGGTGGGCGTTTTGTACAAGGAACAGGCCTCCATTTCCGGCGCCGAGGTGGGCTGCCAGGGCGAGGTGGGGTCGGCGTCGTCCATGGCGGCCGCCGGATTGGCCGAGGTCATGGGCGGCACCCCCGAGCAGGTGGAGAACGCCGCCGAAATCGCCATGGAACATAATCTGGGCCTGACCTGTGATCCCATTGGCGGGTTGGTGCAGGTGCCCTGCATTGAACGCAACGCCATTGCCGCGGCCAAGGCAATCAACGCCGCGAAGATGGCGCTTTGGGGTGACGGCCAACACCGCGTGTCCCTGGATGAAGTCATCATCACCATGCGTGAAACGGGACGCGACATGTCCTCCAAGTACAAGGAAACGGCCATGGGCGGGCTCGCCGTCAACGTGGTGGAATGTTAGGGGTTTTGTTGTGACGTTGGCGCCTGAGGGTCGGAAGTTGTTGCGGATTGAGCAGCGTAATGCTGCTGTTCCGGTGGAGCGCAAGCCGGAGTGGATGAAGGCCAAGGTTGAGATGGGGCCGGAGTTCATTGCGATGAAGAATCTGGTCAAGGGCCAGGGCCTGCACACGGTGTGTGAGGAGGCGGGGTGTCCGAACATTTTCGAGTGTTGGGAGGACCGGGAAGCGACGTTTTTGATTGGTGGGTCCGAGTGCACGCGGCGTTGTGATTTTTGCCAGATTGATACGGGCAAGCCGTCGCCGGTGGATATGTTTGAGCCGACGAAGGTGGCGCGTTCGGTGGTGAAGATGAATTTGCGCTACGCCACGGTGACCGGGGTGGCCCGTGATGACTTGGCTGATGAGGGGGTGTGGCTGTACGCCGAAACGGTCCGCAAGATCCATGAGTTGAATCCGAACACCGGGGTGGAGCTGTTGATTCCGGACTTTTCGGGCAAGCCGGAGCACATTGCGGCGATCTGTGCCTCGGCTCCGGAGGTCTTCGCGCACAATGTGGAGACCGTGCCGCGGATCTTCAAACGCATCCGTCCCGCGTTCCGGTATGAAAGGTCCCTGGACGTGTTGACGCAGGGCCGGGATTTGGGCATGGTCACCAAGTCGAATTTGATTCTGGGCATGGGGGAGACGCGGGCGGAAATTTCCACCGCGTTGCAGGATCTGCATGACGCGGGCACTGATTTGATCACCATCACCCAGTACCTGCGTCCGTCCGAACGGCACCTGCCCGTGGACCGGTGGGTGAAACCGCAGGAATTCATGGAACTCTCCGCCGAGGCCGAACAAATTGGTTTCCTTGGGGTGATGTCTGGGCCGCTGGTGCGTTCCTCCTACCGGGCCGGGCGGCTCTGGGCTGCTGCCATGCGCAAAAAAGGCCGCGACATCCCCGAACACCTGGCCCACATCGCCGACGGCATCGAAGACTCCGGCCACACCCGCCAGGAAGCCGCCTCCCTCATCCCCCAACCCCACTGACCATGAACGTTCACGGGGTGCCCGCCCTGATGCCTGGCCGGGTGGAAATCATTCCCACCCAGGGCATTGTGGATGCGGTGCTGGCGCAGCTGCCCCGCAGCACCACCATCACCGTCACCTGCCTGCCGCACCACGGCATTGCCCGGACCATGGCGGTCTCGGTGCAGCTCGCCCGGAGCGGATACACAGTGGTGCCCCATTTGGCGGCCCGGGCCATTGAGTCCAGGGAGCAACTGGCAACAATTGTCCGCCAGTGCAGTGCGGAGGGCATCCATGGGGTGTTTGTGGTTGGCGGCGACAGCGCCCAGGCCGCGGGCCCCTACGCCTCAAGCGGCCAGCTGATGCTGGACGTGGCCGTTTTCAGTGGCGGCTCTTTAGCGATGGGCATTGCCGGATATCCCGAAGGGCATCCCGGCATTGCCGACGGGCTTTTGCTGGAGTCGTTGCTGAGCAAAGCCGGGCTGGCCAGCTACATCGTCACGCAAATGTGTTTTTCGGCGGACGTCATTTCCAGTTACATGGCAAGGGTGCGGGGCGCGGGAATCGCGCTGCCCGTGTGGGCCGGTGTTGCCGGGACGGTGCCACGGACCAAACTCATCTTGTTGGCGACAAAAATCGGCGTGGGCGGTTCACTGCGCTTTATCAGCGGCAAGGGTGCGCTGGGACTGCGCCTGTTGGGTGGCGGCAGCTACGACCCGCAAAGTTTGACGGCGGAACTGGCTGCTTTGCCCATCCCGCCGGCCGGCATCCACCACTACAGCTTCAACACGCTGCCGAACGTCGCGTCCACGCCCGCATAGGGCGTTGGCGCCGTTCAAGTGGGGCGGTTGCCGGCGGTTCCGGCTCCCGGGCCCGGCTTCGCCAGATTTTTCCGCAGCAACAGCAAGCTGCCGCCGTCGCCCTTTGCAACACAGCGCGACGGCGGCAACTGAGCCCTGCAGCAGCTACCAGCGATGGGCCACGTCCACGACGACCCGAGTGGCATCACCGGGCCCCGCAAGCACCAGCACCCGGAAGGGCAGACGCGCACGCACACCCAGCCCCAGCGTGGTGCTGCCCTCATAACTGCCGGCCATGGCGACTTGCCGGAAGGTGGCATAACCAGCCACATTGCTCAGTTCATTCCGGTTCGACGGCAGATAAGTCGGGGTGCCGGCGGAGTTGTAGGCCGGTGCCTTGACGGTTATCCGAATAAATGCTCCGCCACGCAAGGCAACATTCTGCCCGCTGCCCGGGGATGTCACGGCGGAAACATAGGCCACTGAGTATCCGTTGGCCCGGCCTTGAAGATCGATGACCAGCCGATCAAAGCAAAGCTGCTCTCCGGTACGGACATTGGAAACCGTGGCACTGGAACCGACACCGGCTGACTTGGCGGCCGAGCCCCACGTGATGCCGCAGTATGACGCGGCTTGAGCCGGAGCGGGCCCGGCGATGAGAAACGCAGCCAGCAGCCCCACAACTGCCAGAATGGATTTAATTGATTTCATGCCAACCATCTTCTTAGAACGGGCAAAGTACCCACAGGGGAGTGGTTTAACGTTATGACCAGCCACTTTGCATGGCACCAGTGTCGGGGAAAAGTACTGCAAACCGTTATGTGGGGCAAGAATGCAGCTGCAATTGTTATGCAGCATCCAGCCCCTGTGACATGAGCTCCACCTGCGCCATTAGACTCAGACCCATGGTTGCAGCCCAACGTTTCATTTCCCGCCGGCGTGGTTTGTTTCTGGCGGCGGTGTGTGTGGCCGCGCTGGGTTTGGCCGTGCACTTTCTGCTTGCCGGCGGGTTTGGCTCCCTCTTCGCCGATGCCCTCTATACCGTCTTGGCGTATTTGGTGCTGGCCTGGCTGTTCCCAGGTGCTGCCCGGCACCTGGTGGCGTGGGCAGCCTTTGCCGTCAGCGCGCTCATCGAGCTGGCGCAATTGACAGGGCTGCCGGCGCAGCTTGCCGTGGATTTTCCGCCGTCGCGCCTGATCCTTGGCACCACCTTCTCCGCCCCTGACCTGCTGGCCTACGCTGCCGGCGCCCTGGCAATTTGGCTTGTGGACGTGCTGGTCTCCGGCAAGCGGCCGCAGTTGCATGCACCACAGTTGGAATAGCGCCGCGACGGGCCCGGTTTTGTACCTGTAGGAGGCAACGATGCTTGATGTGGTGGTCATTGGCGCAGGACAGGCCGGTCTTTCAGCTGCGTATTACCTGGCCCGGCAGGGGCTCACGCCGGAAATTGATTTTGTGGTGCTCGACGCCAATCCGGCACCCGGCGGGGCCTGGCTGCACCGTTGGAGCTCGTTGACGCTGGGCGCGGCCCACGCCGTCCATGACCTGCCGGGCATGAAGCTGCCGCCCTCGGATCCCGGGGAGCCGGCGTCGGCCGTGGTGGGCCGCTACTACGGCGACTACGAGAAGACCTTTAATCTGCCCGTGCACCGTCCGGTCAAGGTGCGCCAGGTGCATGCCGGCAACATTTCCCCGGACGACGCCGCCACCTCCTCCCCGGCCCTGGCACCTTTGGTGGTGGAGACCGGGCAGGGCGAATTTGTCACCCGTCTTGTCATCAATGCCACCGGCACCTGGGACAAGCCGCACTGGCCGCACTATCCCGGCGTGGAGCAGTTCACAGGGCGGCAGGTGCATACCCACGACTTCCGGTCGGTGGAGGACTTTGCAGGTCAGCGGGTGCTGGTGGTGGGCGGCGGGACCTCCGCCGTGCAGTTCCTGCTGCAGCTGGCCCACGCCGGCGTCGAAACGGCATGGGCCACGCGCCGTCCGCCGGAGTTCACCCCGCGTGCCTTTGATCCCGACTGGGGCAGGGATGTGGAAGCCCGCGTCAACGCGCGCACCGCCGCCGGGCTGCCCCCCTTGAGCGTGGTGGGCGTGACCGGGTTGCCGCTCACCGAACAGTACATGGCCGGCATTTCCGCCGGGACGCTGGTGTCGCGGGGGCCTTTGAAGCGGCTTGGCGCAGCTGGTGCCGAGTTTGCCGATGGCACCGGGTTCGCAGCGGACGCCGTCCTTTGGGCCACCGGATTCCGTGCCTCCATGGACCACTTGAGGCCGCTGAAGCTCCGCGAGCCAGGCGGCGGGGTGCTCATGGACGGGGTCAAGGTGGCCCGCGAGCCTCGGCTTCTGATGGTGGGCTACGGAGCCTCGGCCTCCACGCTGGGGGCCAACCGGGCGGGGCGGGCTGCTGCCTTGGCTGCGCTGGAACGGCTCAGCGTGCCGGCGCCCGCCTAGGACGTGTCTCCTTATTGGCGTAGCCAGATCAGCGTTGCGTAGAGGGCTATGCCGGCTCGGTAGGTGATGGCGAGTTTGTCGTAGCGTGTGG
>NZ_JBHUYE010000007.1:0-155614 GCF_042668835.1 Specibacter sp. NPDC057265 | reverse complement strand
GGCAGCCTCCGCCGATTCCGCCGGTACGGCGTGTGCCGGTGCGGCAGCCTCCGCCGGCGCTGGCGTGGGTTCCGCCGGTTCTGGCACTGGTGGTGTTGGTGGGGTGTGGATGTGGTTGTCGTCCATGGTCTGGCCCAACAGCAGGGCCGCGGCAACATCGGCGCGCAACTGGGTTAGGGTCCGTGATTCGTGGGGTCCTTGGGCGGCTTGGGCGGTGGTGGTGCACTGGGAGAAGATCGCAGCGACCGTCGGGGAAGGCCCAAACAAGCTCAACCACGCCATCCCGTCCTGTCCCCGGCCCACGCGTAGGGACCGGTCCTTGAACGCCCGCCGCGTCCTGGCTGCCATGGAGTCCGGGAAGGTGCGTTCCCTTGCCCGCCGGGCCTTGTCCCTGAAGCTCGACCCCGCGCACCCTTCGGCCTTTCCCAACAACACCTGTTCGAAAGCATCAATGACGGACTGTGGGTGCCCGGCGTCCCGCAACACGGTCGTCTCCTCAGCAATCACGACCGCCTGCTCCCACCCCAACCCACCCTCACTAAAAATCTTCATCGTCGCCGGAAGGTGATGGACCAGGACCGCGGCATGATCCATCAGCTTCCCCGCGACCGCTTCGGTAATGGTCAGCAACCCGGCCACCTCAGCCCGGATGCCCATCATCTGGGTCTGGCGCTGCCAGGCATCCAACCCCAACACCGCACCCTCCACCCGGGCGGCCGCTTGGAGGCGTTCGACCAACACCACCAACAACGCCGCACACCGGTTCCGATGCACACCCAAAGCAACAAGGGCGTCAGTGCAATCATCCAACAAGCCCCGCACCCCACCCAACCGCGAGGAACCACGATCCTCCGAGGTGGCATTAGGGACAGGGAAATCAGGCAACCCCGCCAAACCAGCCACATCCACAGCAAGGGAGGAAAAAGAAGGAAGAGTCAGCCCAGTGATATGGTCCGCCACAGAAACTGCGGTGGATGAACCCTCCGGACCCGCCGGGAAATTCACTGAACTACCCATACCCCCATAATAAACCCCACCAACGAGTAGAACAAGAGAAGCGAGAAGCTATTCGAAACTATCTTCCCATTGAATCGGCGCCAGAATTCATGTCCATTGAATGCCGCGCCAGCCAACTGCCAAGACCAGGCAATGTAAATCCTGTCCCTACCTGTTGCGGTCAGCCCCATTTGTTGGTGCCCGTAGTTCAGGATCTGGCCTGCATCTCATTTCCTCGAGAACAGTGAATCTCACATTTCGTGGGCATATTGTCTCAATACATTGCCCGTCTGAGCATCAATGTGCACTAGGGGTTCAACCGGTACTGTGGGCTACCCAGCTTCAAGACTCCACACGCTGCCCAGTGATAAGGCTTGGAAACCCCATCAAGCGATTCCAAGGGATGCCTCCGTTATGAATCTCGGGGGACGCAATTTGGCCAAGAGGATGAAGGTATGGCGGCCAGATAAGCGTGGCTGTCTGCACCAGTGGGCGCAGATCCACGTTTCTGTCAGTTGATGGCCCGGTGGCGTGCCGGCAGAGATGAAAGCTTGTGGCCGCCATGTGGGTTTAAATGCTGGTTCGGAAATGATGGCGGATCCTGCAACACAATTCATGTGGAGGCATCTTGGGGTTGAAAGCACAAAGGTAGCAGTGTTGTGAAGAACCTGCCCGGGGCAACGAGGGTGGCCGGGGGACTGCCGCGTTTTGCGTTGGTTGCTGTGCTTAGGCGGGGTTGCAGGTGGGCCAAACAGATCCAGCAGGGTCCGCCAGTCACACATGCCAGGCCATATGGGGCAGGTACCGAGTGTGCTGTGGGCTGCCGGAAGTGGCCTGGTGGAGTGGTGCTGAAAACCTCTATGCCCCAAGCCCTGACGTGCTCCAGGCCCGGCACGGACCCATCGCGGGGAGATGAACCCGAGGGGCCGAATTGTTCCTCAAATATGATGCGGGCTTGGTAAAAGAACTTTGGCCCTTGCGGAATCTGCACACGTGAAGGGTCCTTGGTGATTGCCGTCCTTGATCGCTTTGGCAGACCCTTGCTTTTGATCGGCAAATTGCCCGTCAAGGTGAAGCAAGGCGGGATGGGGACCATCGATCGAAAATGTCAGAGCGTTATTGCAGAAGAGAGGTTTCACGTGAAACTCGAATCATCGGCAGGCGCTATTGACTACCCGCTACCCAGACACACACCGACCGTGCAAAAAAATATTCCTTAGGATCGATCTGGGGGAATCGAACACCATAGATCATTTTAAGCAAAGGCAGGCCGGACAATGTCCGGCCTGCCTTTGTGAATTAACTTCCTACTTCAAATAGTCAGCAAATTCCTTCTCAAAGTACTGCTTGGGGCGCGCACCAATAACCGTGCTCTTGACCTCGCCGCCTTGGAACAAATACACGGCCGGAATCGAGGTGATGCCGTACTTGGCTGCAATGCCGGGGTTGGCATCCACATCCACTTTCACCACTTCGATCTTCTCGGAGTAGTCCACGGAGAGCTCATCCAGGATAGGACTGAGTTTGCGGCAGGGGCCGCACCACTCGGCCCAGAAGTCCACAATGACAGGCTTCTCTGAGTTCAAGACCGTGTCGTTGAAGTTTGCGTCGGTTGCATTGCTTGCATTGCTCATGAGTAGCTACTTTCTCTTAGGAATGGTGCTCGGCCAGGAAATGCTCCACGTCCAAGGCAGCAACGCATCCTGAACCTGCAGCGGTGATGGCTTGGCGGTATGTCGGATCGACCACGTCGCCGGCAGCGAAGACCCCTTCGACACTGGTCTTGGAGCTCCGTCCGGCAACGGCAATGGTTCCGGCCGCTGTCAGCTCAAGAACGCCCTTGACCAGGTCCACGCGGGGGTCGTTGCCAATGGCAACGAAGACGCCGGTCACAGCCAACTGGGACTGTTCACCTGTCACCAGATTGTTAAGGCGGACGCCGCTGACCTTGCTCTCGCCTTCGACCTCCACCACCTCGGAGTTCCAAATGAAGTTGATCTTAGGGTGGTTGAGGGCCCGGTCGGCCATGATCTTGGATGCGCGCAAGGTGTCGCGGCGGTGGACCACGGTGACGGACTCGGCGAATTTGGTCAGGAAAATGGCCTCTTCCATGGCTGAGTCGCCACCGCCAATAACGGCAATGTTGTGGCCCTTGAAGAAGAATCCGTCACAGGTGGCACAAGAACTGACGCCATGGCCAACAAGACGCTTCTCGCCTTCCACACCCAGTTCACGGTATGCGGATCCGGTGGAAATAATGACCGTGCGGGCCTTGAATTCCTGGCCATCGGCCAAGGTAACAGTCTTGACTGCACCCTCAAGCTCCACGGATGTAACGTCGTCGTACATCACCTCGGTGCCAAATTTCTCTGCCTGCTGACCCAAATTTTCCATCAGGTCCGGGCCCATGATTCCTTCGGGGAAACCGGGAAAGTTCTCCACTTCGGTGGTGTTCATCAGCTCACCGCCGGCAGTGACGGAACCGGCGATCATGAGAGGTTTCAGATCCGCACGGGCAGTGTAAATTGCTGCCGTGTAGCCCGCGGGACCGGAGCCGACGATGATGACGTCGCGGATATCATGTGCGGGGGTGGCTTGCGTGCTCACGAGTGAGTTTTCCTCTTCCTTCGGTGACCGGACTGCCCGAATGCAGTCCATGGACCTTCACCATTCATAACAGGGACGGTTGGATGGATATTCCGCTACAGGGCTGCAGCGGAGGAACCAAGGGCTTACTTGATGCTGATCTCAGTGATCTTTAGACCATAGGGATATGTTACGAACGGTTGAAGCCGGGGCAGTTCCGTGAAGCTGATGATGACGTACTTGGCCTTGACGCCGGGAGGGGCCGTGAAGGTGAAGTCCGGAGCGCTGAAGGAGCCGCTGCCGATCTTGGTGGCGCCCTCAAGTCCGGGCGTGCTGTTGGTCAAAATGTTGAACTGTCCGCCGGAGCCGGTCAATTGGTTGATGGTGACCGAGCTGATGTCGGATTCCGCGGCGAGCTCCACAACCAGGTTGATGCCGGTGTTAAGGCCGGCGAAGTCGGCTCCGGAGTACTCAACCGTGGGCCAGTAGGTGGCCTTGTTGCCGTCAAAGGCATCTTGGAGGCGGGGGAAATAGGCTTCACCGTAGTTTTGCACACCGGGTGCGTAGGCGGTGATGTCGGTTATCCCGGCAATGACGGGGGCAACAGGTGCCGGAGCGGCGGGCGCAGAGGGGGTCTGTTCCGCGTCAGATGGCGCGGCCTCGGCCGAAGTGGTGGTGTCCGCGGCCTGATTGTCCGTATCACCAAAGAGCGTGCCAATATGCTGCACCGCGAACACCAGGGCGCCAATCAACAGGACGGTGAAAAGGGCGCCGGTCAGCCAACGCCCGCCGGTTCGGGGCGCGTTGGAGACGTCGTCGTCGTCCAGCTCATCATCCTCATAGCTGTCATCAATGTCATTCCCACGCAGCTCTGCCGGGAATGTCCCGGCCGGTCGCGCAGCGGTTTCCGGCCCGTCCTCCTCGAGGGGGCCATAATCGTCCTGCTCCCACAGGGTGACCTTGGGTGCTGCAGCGGTTTGCGCGGCCAGGGGAGGCACGACGGCGGCAGCCGGGCTGATCTTTTTGGCCGGAACCGCCGCCGTGGCGGGCGCAGTTGCCGGTGGGGACTTCTTGGACACCGCTGGCTGGGGTTCTCCGGGTGTCAGGGGACTGTTGTCTTCGTAAACGTAAGGTCCATCAACCGGCGCAGGGTCACGGCTGGTGCCAAAAATTTCCGTGCCCAGCGTGTCGGTGAAAAACGGCTCCTGATAAACCTCTTCCGCAGGCTCGGTGGGAACCACAAGGTCCAGCAATTCGGCCGGGGATGTTCTTGAGGCAATGAGATAGGTGGCCTCATCCTGCACACCCAGGTCAAGGATGGAGACGTTGGAGACGCGGCCGCCAGTGGCCACTTCGCGTGCACTCTGCATCAAGTGCTGCGAGTTCTCCACTGCGGCCACCAGTATGCTGACCGGACGGTTCAGGACCTGGTCCAGCCCGTCCAGAATGACGTCGTTCTCAGCTGACGCCAAAATCCGGCCGGTCACTTTATAGCGGCCGCCAAGGATGGAGCCCACATCGATGGGTTGTGGCACCAAGTCCTCCTCATTGCATGCATGGCGGCTTGTGGAAGTGCTGCGCACTCAGCCGTATTTTCACTGATTCTATAGGACAAAGCGCCCAGTCCCATGGTTGTGGCATGCATTGCGGCTGGTTCACAAAATGCAATCAGCCCCGGGAAGGCAGCCGGCCGCGGACTTTGCTCAGCAGTGGAGTGAGCACGGCGTCCACTTCAGAAACACGCAGCAGCCTCAAAAGCAGCACGTAAACTACCAACATCACCGTGCCGACCACTGCCATGGTGACCACGGCCGCTGGCATGGAACTCCACATAAAACCTCCCGGCGTGGAACTGCCGAACAAGTGCAGGGCCAGTTCGCCTGCGATTCCTGCGACCAAAGCCGCCGCAATAAAGCGCATGTGCGCGCGCAGGATGAGTCCGCCGCCGTAGTTGCCCAACCGCGCCCGCAGGAAAAAGTGGCTTACCACCGGACCCAAAACGTTGGTCAAGGTGTAGCTGGCCGCCAAGGCGTAAATGATGAACTCCTCGGGCAAAAGCGCCGCAGACAGGGCCGAACCCATGCCAATGGCCACCATGATGCATTGAATGATGAAGGGTGTCCTGGCGTTTTCCTGCGCGTAAAACACCCGGTTCAGGATGAAGTTGATGCTGTAGAGCGGGGCGCCAATGGCCAAAATGGTCAAGGTGGTGGCCACTTGGCGGGCATTGATCTCACTGCCGCCGCCAAAGAGCATTCCAAAGGGCCCCGAGAGCACCACCAGGGCCACGGCGGCAAACACGGTTGCCAAGCCCGTGTTCCGCAGCGCTGCGGCCAGGGAATTCCGCAGGCCGGACATGTCCTTGTTGGCTGCGGCATGGGACATGGCCGTGAACATTACTGTGGCAATGGACAGCGCAATGATTGAGTGCGGCATGATGTACAGCTCGGTGGCACGGTTAAGCACCAGGATTCCGGGAATGACGGAGTCAGGATCGGGGGTGCCGTCACCGCCGCTTGGAATGGTGGCCACCCGCAAAATGATGATGAAGCTTAAGTTGCCAATGATCATGGTGCCCATGGTCCAGACCGCCACTTTGGCGGTTGCCCCCAGACCCGTGCCCCGGAAGCCAAAGCGTGGGCGCAAATTCAGGCCCAGCCGGTGCACGGGTATCAACAGCACGAATGACTGCACCACAATGCCCAAGGTGGCCGTCCCAGCCAACATCCACGACTGGCCAACCGTCCAGTTGTCCACGGAGTGCGGGTTGCTGGCATTGCTGCCCGCCACGGCAATGAAGACCAGCAGTCCTGCAATCGCCACCACGTTGTTGACCACCGGCGCCCAGGCATAGGCCTTAAAGGAGTTGTGGGCGTTAAGTACCTGGCCCAGGAGGGAAAACAGTCCGTAAAAGAAAATCTGGGGCAGCAGGAACAAGCCAAAGGTGATGGCCAGCTCCAGCTGCTTGCCCGTGAAGGAGGTGGACAAACCCATAATGGGCGTCACGAGCACCAGCACAGCCGCTGTCAGCGCCAACAAGCCCAGCACGCCCAGCGTCAGCAGCCGGGAAATGAAGTCGGAGCCCCGGTCGGGCTGTCTGCTGGCCTTGGCAATCTGCGGAATCAACACTGCATTGAAGACGCCGCCGGCAATCATTAAAAAGATCAAGTTGGGCAGGTTGTTGGCGCCTTCAAAGATGTTGCCCACGGTGGTGCCAAAGACGGCAATGCCAAATACAATCCCTTTGACGAATCCCAAAATGCGCGAGGCCAGGGTGCCCACAGCCATGGAGGCGCTGGAGCGGGCCGCGCTCGCAGCAGGCTTGGCCGGGTGCTGCTCCCCACCTTCGGACGTGCCGGGAGCAGATGTCTGCGAAGCGGCGCCGTGTTTGTTCGCCGTGGCCTTTTTTACCGACTGCGGCATGCCGGCGTCGGCCGCAGCGGCAACCACTGGTTGCCGCTGCGTGTAGGGCGGGGCCTGCATGGCTGCCTGCGGGGACGCTTGAACCACGGCCAACATGGAGGTATCCGTGCTGGCCTGCATGGCAGCGGATCGTGGCGAGGCAGTGGGCTGGGGCGGGACGTTGGCCCGTTTTTGGTAAGACATCAATCCCATCATCTCACTGGAGGCCCTGAACAGGCTGTTAGAGCCAGGGCTGGAAGTGCTCCGGGAGCAGTTCCCTGGCGAGATCGGTTATGCGGCGTTCATTGGGGAATGAGAGTTTGCGGGCCAGTTCATCCAGGGGAACCCATGCCACATCGACGGCTTCATGGTCCGGATCGTTCTCAATGGTCAAGAATCCGCCGGTGGCCCGAAGCAGGAAGTGGTGGACCGTTTTGTGCACCCGGTGGCCGCTGACGGTGAACCAGTAGTCAATGCTGCCCAAGGGCGCCAAAATTTCCCCGCCGATGCCGGTTTCTTCCTCAATTTCACGCACCGCCGCTTCAGCGTGGCTTTCCTGACCTTCCGGATGGCCCTTGGGCAGGCACCACTCAAGACGGCCGCCACGGTTGACGCGGGCAATAATGGCCACCCGCGGGACGCCGTCGTGCACCTCGACCACCACCCCGCCGGCTGACACTTCCTCCACGGTGGGAAGCTGGCTTGGGGCATTTTGTGGCGCGGGCATGGCCGATGAACCCGTTGGCGGAAGCAACGGGTTCCTCTTCGGCGCGCGCGGCACAGGGTGAACCATGCAGTCCACTCTAGCTATCTTTGCGCCGGGATGATGACAGCGTGCAAGGGGCATTTTGGCTGGATTCCAATGCCAGGGAAACCCGGCCAAGCCCAGCTGCGGAAAAGTCTGGCATTCTTAAGTAACCATGGATTTTACCCCTGACACCACCAAACTTGACCCAGCAGTCCTTGAGTTGGGACAGCTCTTTGCCGACGCCGGATATGAGCTTTCCCTTGTAGGTGGGCCCGTCCGCGACCTGTTTCTGCAGCGGACATCTCCCGATCTGGACTTCACCACCAATGCCACCCCGGACCAGATTTTGGCCGTGGCAGCCGGGTGGGCCGATTCCCACTGGGAGATGGGGCGTGATTTTGGCACCATTGGTTTCCGCAAACGCAAGCGGAACAAGGAGGTGCTGCTCATTGAAATCACCACTTACCGGGCCGAGGCCTACGACCCCGACTCCCGCAAACCCATCGTGGCTTTTGGCGCCTCACTGGTGGATGATCTGCAGCGCCGCGATTTCAGTGTCAACGCCATGGCGCTGCGCTTGCCGGAGCTGGAGCTCGTGGACCCCTACGGCGGTGCGCAGGACCTTGCCGCAGCGCTCCTGCGCACCCCGGCGGCGGCGGAGGATTCATTTTCCGATGACCCGTTGCGGATGATGCGGGCCGCGCGCTTTGCCTCGCAGCTGGGGTTCTCCTTGCACCCTGACGTCCTGGCCGCCATGAAGGGCATGGCCGGGCGGATCAGCATCATTTCCGCCGAGCGCATCCGCGATGAGTTGGTCAAGCTCATTTGCGGCGCCCACCCGCGCACCGGCGTGGACATTTTGGTGGAGAGCGGTTTGGCCGAACTGGTGCTGCCGGAGATTCCCGCGCTCAAGCTGGAAAATGATGAGCACCACCGGCATAAGGACGTCTACCAGCATTCGTTGCAGGTTTTGGAGCAGGCGGTGGAACTGGAGGACGGCCCCGACGGTGCTGTGCCCGGCCCGGACTTTGTGCTGCGCTTCGCTGCCCTGATGCACGACGTCGGCAAGCCCAAGACCCGCCGTTTTGAACCCGGCGGCGCTGTCAGTTTTCGCCACCATGACCTTGCCGGGGCCAAGCTGACGGCAAAGCGCATGAAAACCCTGCGCTTTGACAATGACACCACCAAGGCCGTGTCCCGCCTGGTGGAGCTGCACATGCGCTTTTACGGCTACGGCGAAGCGGGATGGAGCGATTCGGCAGTAAGGCGTTATGTCACCGATGCCGGCCCGCTGCTGGCACGCCTGCACAGGCTTACACGCTCCGACGTCACCACCCGCAATCAACGCAAGGCCGAGCGCCTGTCCTTCGCCTACGACGACTTGGAGGCGCGCATTGCCGTGCTGGCCGAGCAGGAGGAGCTCAACGCCATCCGCCCGGACCTGGACGGCGGCGCCATCATGGCACTGCTGGGCATTAAACCGGGACCCGTTGTGGGCCGTGCCTACAGCCACCTGCTGGAGCAGAGGATGGAACAGGGGCCCTTGGGGCGTGAAAAAGCCGAGGCGGCGCTGCTGCAATGGTGGGCGCGGCAACCGGAGGCGCAGGCTGCTCTGGCTGCGGCACCAGCGGCGCAGGAGACTGCGGAACCCATTAACACCTTAGGAAAATCATGAACAGCTCTTCAGTGCCGTCCCTGCCGTCAACAGTGCCCCCAGTGCCAGGGGGCCCCAAACTCTGGCTGCTGCGCCATGGGGAGACGGCCTGGTCCCGCAGTGGCCAGTACACGGGACTGACGGATATTCCCTTGACGGAAATTGGCCAGGAGCAGGCGCGTTCGGCGCAAAGGGCGCTCGACGGCGTCGACTTTGATCTGGTTCTCACCTCGCCGCTGCAGCGTGCCCACCTGACGGCCACCCTGGCGGGTTTTCCGCAGGCAGTGGTGGAGCCCAACGCTGTCGAATGGGATTACGGCGATTACGAAGGCATTGACAGTGCAGTGGTGCGCGCCCGAAATGCCGGGTACCTCATCTGGGACGACGGAGTCCCCAATGGCGAGTCCTTGGCTCAAGTGGCTGCCCGGGCGGACCTGATTGTGGAGCGGGTCCGCGGGTTGGAACGGCACGACGGCGCCCCGGCAAATGTGCTGCTGGTGGCCCACGGGCATTTCCTGCGCATTCTCACAGCACGCTGGCTGGGCCTGCCCGCAACTGCCGGCAGGCACTTTGTGCTGGGCACGGCGAAGGTTTGCACGCTGGGCTGGGACAAAAAGACTCCAGCCGTGGAGCAGTGGGGACTGTAACTTGGCAGGGGCGGACCCGGGGCAGCCGCTGCATCAGCCGGTAGGCTCGTGGCATGCAGGATTCACACGTCCCGGGGACACCGCCCCGGCAACCCCTGGTGGTGCCCTCACGCAGTGATGCCTTGCTGCGCAGGCTGACGGAACCGGCCGGAGGTCCCATGGGCCGACGCACGGCGCCGGGCCGCACCGACCCCGGCTTTTTCACCGTGGAACGTGTGCTGGTCATCATGACCGCGTTTGCGGCGCTCCTTGCCGTCATGGCGAAGGGGCATTGCCGCACCACGGGTTGGAACACCCCGGATCAACAGTCCACCGTGTGCTGGTCCATGTTTCCCAACGCCTACGTGGAGCACAGGCTGGACGTGGTGTTCCCGTTTTTCGGCCAAGGTTCCAATTTTGACCAGTCGGTGGTGGCTGGTTCGGTGGCGGGTGCAACTGCGTGGCTGACCCGGTCCTCGGGGGAGGGCGCACTACGGCAGCTCGCCTTTTTTGATCTCAATGCGGCCCTGATTGCAGTGCTGTGGATTGCCGTGGTGATCCTGCTGGCACGCAGCGCCGGGCGCCGGCCCTGGGATGCGGCCATCGTGGCAGTCAGCCCCGTGCTGATACTCACCGCCTTTGCAAGTTGGGAAATGTGGGCGGTGGCCCTGGCGGTATTGGGCCTTTACCTTTTTGTGCGGATGAGGACCCTGTGGGCAGGGGTGTTCTTTGGACTTTCCGCGCTGGCTTCCCCCTTCGGGGCGGTGGTGCTGGTGGCGCTCCTGTTCCTGGGGTTCCGGACAGGGCGCGCCACCCGGATGTTGGAAATGCTGGCAGCGGCCATCCTGGCCTGGGTGTTGGCGCTGGCGCCACTGATGGCGCGCAACCCGCCGGCCTTCCCCCTCTACATTCGAGGGCTGTTTGCTGCGGAAGCCTCCGACTCCTCCCTCTATGGCGGGTGGAACCTGGTGGCGGGGCGTATGGCCCTGCCGCTGCTGGGACCGGCGGCGGCCACCGCCGTCGCGGTCGTCCTGGTGCTGGCAGTGCTGGCCGGTGTCGCCTGCCTGGCGCTCTACACGCCACGCACTCCGCGGGTGGCGCAACTTGTCTTTCTTGCTGTGGCAGGCTGCCAATTGGTGGGCAAGGATGCACAGCCGTGGCATGCAGTGTGGCTGGTGCCGCTGGTGGCGCTGGCCTTGCCCCGATGGCGTCCGGTGCTGTTATGGCAGGTGGCCCTGGTGGCGCACTTCATTGCCTTGATGCTCTTTCAAAGCAAGGTCCTGGGCGGGATCAGCAATCAACATGCCATTGACACGCCGTATTTTGTCATTTCCGCCCTGGTGGCCGGGTGCGCCACGGGTGCGTTGATGGTGCTGGTCATTCGTGACATGTTTGCTCCCGCACATGACGTGATGCGCCGCGGCGGGGTCGAGGACCCTCAGGCCGGGGCCTTGCAGGGTCCACCCAGCGACCCGCGGCATGCGCTCGTTTCCCAGTCCAGAGAAACAAAACATCAACGGATCCAGGCGCCCGCCGGGATTGGAGGGCGGCCGGCATGATTGACGTGGCAGTGGTGGGATCAGGTCCCAATGGTTTGGCGGCGGCGGTCACCATGGCACGCGCGGGGCTTTCGGTGCAGCTCTTTGAAACCGCCGGCACCCTGGGAGGCGGCATGCGGACCGCCGAACTCACAGTGCCCGGGTTTCACCACGATGTGTGTGCCTCCGTGCATCCGATGGCCCTGGCGTCACCTTTTTTCAAGGCCTTTGAACTGCAGCGCAGGGTGGAGCTGCTGGTTCCGGAAATCAGCTACGCCCACCCGCTCGACGGCGGCCGCGCCGGCATTGCCTACCGCAGCCTGGAGCGCACTGTGGAGGGTCTTGGCGCTGACGGCCGGATGTGGCGGACCATCATGGAACCCCTGGTGCGGGATATTGCAGGGGTCCTGGATTTTACGCAGAACCAGCTCCTGCGCCTGCCCCAGGTGCCGGCCGCCGCGGTCAAGTACGGCCTGCGCACACTGCTGCAGGGGACGCCGGCATGGAATGCGGGCTTCGCCCACGACGTGGCGCCTGCGATGCTGACGGGCGCCGGCGCGCACGCCATTGGCAGGCTGCCATCCTTGGCCACATCGGGCGCCGGCCTGCTCCTGGGGGCCTTGGCCCATGCAGGCGGCTGGCCGGTGGTTCGTGGCGGATCGCAGGCCATCGCCCAGGTGATGGCTGAAGACTTCAGCTCGCACGGCGGTGCCATCAACCTCTCCCACAGGGTGGACAGTGTGGCGCAGCTGCAGGCGGAGACCGGTGCGCGCGCCGTCATTTGCAACACCACTCCGCGGGCGCTCGCAGCCATGGGAGCCGGGCTGCTGCCGGATCGATACCTGCGAAAACTGGAGTCCTTTAAATACGGTTCCGGGGTCTGCAAGGTGGACTTTGCACTCTCAGCACCCGTGCCGTGGACAGCAGCCGAGCTGCATCAGGCGCCCACCCTCCATTTGGGTGGTTCCCGGGAGTCCATTGCCCGGGCGGAAAACGAAGTGCTGGCAGGGCGTCATCCGGAAAACCCCTACGTGCTGGCTGTGCAGGCAGGCGTCATTGACGACAGCCGGGCACCTGCTGGCGCCCACACCCTATGGGCCTACACGCATGTCCCGGCCAATTCGTCCCAGGACTGCACCGAATCCATCATTCGGGCTGTGGAAAGGCATGCCCCAGGCTTTCGGGACGTGATTATTGCCAGCAGCACCCAAACGGCGCAGGACGTGGGGGCATACAACGCCAATTACATTGGGGGGGACATCAGCTCCGGAGCGGTCACCATCACCCAATTGCTTAAACGTCCCGTGATCTCACTTGATCCGTGGCGCACTCCCGTGCCAGGGCTGTACCTGGGCTCAGCCTCCACACCGCCGGGGCCCGCCGTGCATGGCATGGCGGGCTGGTTCGCGGCCCGCTCGGCCCTAAAGCACAGCTTTGGGCTGCCCGCTCCGGATCTGGCTTTTGACGCCGCGGGCTAAGCGCGCTTGAAACTAGTTCCGCCGGTCCAGCTTACCGAGGGTCTGCCCCGCACCGTCGGTCACCGTCATGACATCGCCGTCAATGTCTGCACCAGCTGCCTTGGACAGCCAGGTGTCCACCCCGTCGCAGGCCATCATGGTGCCACTGAGCTGCTGGAAAGAGAGCTCGTCGCCCACCAGGAACCACTGCCCTGACAGCCGGTTGCAGCCATCGCTGCCGCTGACAAAACCAGCCTGATCAAAGTTTCCTTCACTGTCACTGTCCGCGCCAAGTGACAGTTCGAAATAAGGTTCCTTGTCGGTGTTGTAGCCCTGGCCCCATGTGCCCACCGGCCCGGTTGCGGAACCACAGGAAGAAAGGGTCAAGGCTAAGAAAATGCTGCCGGCAAGGGCTGCAAGGCGTTTCATGAAGGTCATGCTCCGATCGCGCTGGTCTAGACATGCGTTTCACTCATGTTAAGGCATGGCCCCTGATTCGCTCTGCTCGGCTGCGACGGACAGGTCAATTAAGCAGTTGTGGCTGGACACGGGGGGCAGTTGGCGAGGGCATTTGACCTTGACAGGAAATCCTTTTCTTCAACTTCAAGGGAAACGTTCCAAGGTGGATGGGTCTTTTGCCAAAAAATCAACCAGCAGAAGGGCATTTTGGCGTAGGCTCAGCACTACCGCGTGCAAGGATGCAGGAGGACATCGAGTGGCTTTTTCGCAAGGCAAATCGCGAACGTTCCAAAGTGGCATGGCAGTCATCTGCCTGCTGTTGGCTTCCGGTGGCTTTGTGGGGGCCGGTTATGTCAATAACTCCCTTGCCGACGACGCCGCCGCGCAAGGTGCGGTCCACACCTCCCCGGCAGCAGCCCCAGCGCAGGGAGCCGGCCTTCATTCCTTTTCCGCCCAGGGTCTAAGCACGGACATCTCCTTTGCCAACACCTTGATTGGTGCCAAAAAGCCCGCCGCCAAACAGTTTCTTGACCTGAGCAATCCCAATGCCAAGACCCCGCACCTGGCACGCAGCGTCAACGCCATGCGTGGGGAGGTTCCGGAAATCGCCCCGGAGCTCATTTCCCGGGCCCGCAAGGAAATCCTTGCCGCCGCCTATCAAGGCTTGGGGCGTCCCTACGTTTGGGGCGGTACAAGTTTTGATCACGGATGGGATTGTTCCGGCTTTGTCCAATGGGCCTACAGGCAGGCCGGGGTGGCCTTGCCGCGCACCGAGCAGTGGCTGCCCATGGTGGAGACCGACAGCCCGCAGCCCGGGGACCTGGTGGTGCAAAACCCCGATGGGCCCAATCACTGGTCCCACATTGGCATTTACATTGGCAAGGGGCTCATGATCAGCGCCCTGAATCCCTCCGTGGGCACCATCCTGCACAAGCCCGGCGATGTCAGCAGCTCCTCAAGCTACTTCACCATGCCAGTATTTGCCGAAGCTGACGCCAAGGCGAAGGCGGCGGCTGAAGCGAGAAAAAAGGCTGAGAATAATCAGTCAGCGTCAGCTGCTCAAACCGCCACAGCCACCGGGCCGAAAACGCCCGCACCAGGCACAAGCGCCCCCACCTCCGGTGCACCGGCAACCGTGAAGCCCAGCCCCACGCCCTCCGGCACCACCAGCCCTACGGTGAAGCCCAGCCCCACGCCCTCCGGCACACCGGCAACCGTGAAACCCAGCCCCACGCCCTCCGGCACCACCAGGCCCACGGGTGAACCGGGGACATCACCCACGGAAACCGGGAGTGCCAAACCACCGGCGCAGACACCAAGTTCCACATCCCCGACGGATTCCACAGCGGCGCAGACGCCGACCTCCACCAAAGCAGGCGGCGGCACCGCCACACCAAACAGCTAGCCTTCCAGGCGTTGCTGCCCTGTCATGCGCGCGAATGCTGCGTGCGGCACTTTTTGAATCGAGCCCACTGCGCCATGTGCTGGTTTCCGTCTGGGCTGTGCCATGGGACTGCCAGTACTTGAGCTCAACATGAATGCCGGCGGGCCGCTGCACAATTTCCGTGTCAAGACCCTTGCTTGGTGACGCTGCCGGCCCCGAAGGCCTGATCACGGCCGAAGAATTGTTGGCAGCGGCAAACCGGGAACTGTGGGTTCACTTCGAGCACCGCACAGTGGGACGAAACCGCGGCAGGCAGCACCTCTATGGCCACGATAAGCGCAGCGGCCGCGGGAACACCCGGAGCAGGAGCCCGGCAATCCCGGAGCGCCCGGGCAACACGGCTTTCCACCCCACTCATTCGGTCAGGTGCAGCCTGCCGCATCAAGGCGCATGCCTGGTGGATAATGAACTGCAGGGTCCCCTGTGCAGTGCTGTTGCTTTTGAAAAGGTGGAGTCATGAAATACGCTTTCACGCTCCTTGCAGCCGCTGTGGGAGTGGCGGCTGGTGCAGCAGCCATCGTCCTTGGGGAAGCCGACGATTCACCAGGACTGCAGGGCCTTGGGGCCCTGCTTGTTTCCGTCATGCTTGTGTTGGGAATCCGGACATGGCGCACCAGGCGGCGCGGCAGCTAGGGCTCTCTGGACAACGGTGCATCCGGAACCGCGGAAGATGGCAGAATTGGCGCGTGGGACACATAGACGTTGCAAACATTGACTACTTCCTCTCCGACGGCCGGCAACTGCTCAACGGGGTGAACTTCCGCGTCTCCGACGGCACCAAAACCGCCTTGATCGGCCCCAACGGCACGGGCAAGACCACCTTGCTGCGCATCATCTGCCAAGATTTGAAGGCCGATGAAGGTGTGGTTTCAAGGTCCGGGTCCATGGGGGTCATGCGCCAGTTCGTTGGCCAGGTCCGGGATGACAGCACGGTGCGGGACCTTCTGCTCTCCGTGGCCTCGGCCAACATTGCCGCGGCGGGACGGGCAGTCGACGCCGCCGAACTTGCCATGCTGGAGCGCGACGACGAACCCAGCCAAATGGCCTACGCCCAAGCCATTGCCGACTGGGGCGACGCCGGCGGGTATGAAATGGAAACAACCTGGGATGAAGTCACCATGGCAGCCATGGGCATGGATTTTTACTCCGCCCAATACCGCAAGGCCGCCTCGCTCAGTGGTGGAGAACAAAAGCGGCTGGTTCTGGAGGCATTGTTTTCAGGTCCGGATGAGCTGTTGCTGCTGGATGAGCCGGATAACTATTTGGACGTACCGGGCAAGCGCTGGCTGGAAGCCAAAATGGCTGAATCAAACAAGTCGGTTCTCTTTGTCAGCCACGACAGGGAACTGCTGGCCAATGCCGCGGACAGGATTGTCACCTTGGAGCCGGGCATCAATGGTGCTTCAAGCTGGACGCATGGCGGCGGCTTTGAGTCCTACGTCAAGGCCCGCGAAGACCGCAATGCCCGCTTTGAAGAGCTGCGCAAACGGTGGGACGAGGAGCACATCAAGCTCAAGGAACTCGTCAACATGTACAAGACCAAGGCCGCGTTCCGCTCAGACATGGCCAACCGCTATCAGGCGGCCCAAAGCCGGTTGGCCCAGTTTTTGGAAAAGGGCCCGCCGGAGGCGCTGCCCATTGAGCAGAATGTGAAGATGCGCCTCAAGGGCGGCCGCACCGCCAAGCGGGCCATTGTTGCCACCCAGCTGGAGCTGACGGGCCTGATGAAGCCCTTCAGCACTGAAATCTGGTTTGGTGACAGGGTGGGGGTGCTGGGCTCAAACGGGTCCGGCAAGAGCCACTTCCTGCGCCTGCTGGCGGCTGGAGGCTCGGATCCGGACAAGGAACACGAGCCCGTGTCCGACGTGGAAATTGCCCCCGTTCCGCACCTTGGCACAGCCAAACTCGGCGCCCGCATCCGTCCAGGATTCTTTGCGCAGACGCACGCCCGTCCAGATCTGCTCAGCCGAACACTTCTTGACATTCTGCACCGCGGCGATGAACACCGCTCAGGCCTGGGCCGTGAAGCCGCGGCCGGTGCGCTGGACCGCTACGGCCTGGCCGCCAGTTCCGAACAAAAATATGATTCGCTCTCCGGTGGTCAGCAGGCACGGTTCCAGATCCTGTTGTTGGAGCTCTCGGGCGCGACACTGCTGTTGCTTGACGAGCCGACGGACAACTTGGACCTCCATTCCGCCGAGGCCCTGGAAAAGGCCATTGACTCCTTCGAAGGAACCGTGCTGGCGGTAACCCACGACAGGTGGTTTGCCAGATCCTTTGACAGGTTCCTGGTGTTTGGCTCCGACGGCAAGGTCTACGAATCCAATACTCCTGTATGGGACGAGAAACGAGTCGACCGTGCCCGGTAGGCGCGGCCCTGTCAATGAACAAACACCCGTTCCATCCCGCGAAAAGGGCACACCAGGCATGAATCAACAGCTTATCCGCCGGGCGGCCATAGCCACCTTTGTCATCTTTGCCGTCAATGGTTTTGTGTTTGCCAGCTGGGCGGCCCGCATTCCCGCAGTGACGCGCATCCTCGAACTCAGTGCCGGACAAATGGGCATCCTGCTGCTGACCATTGCCGCAGGTTCCGTCATTGCCCTGCCCCTGGCGGGCACGGTTGTGGCCCGCATCGGTACCGCCAGCACCATCAGGACCGGTGGCGCGTCGGCAGCCTTGGGCGGCTTGATCATTGCCGCCGGTTTGGCTGCCGGCGGTGTGGTTCCCACCGCCGTGGGCCTGTTCTTCTTTGGCGTCGGCATCGGATTGTGGGACGTGGCGCAGAACATTGAGGGTGCCGAGGTGGAACGGCAGCTGCGTAAAACCATCATGCCCCAGTTTCACGCAGGGTTTAGCGGTGGGGCCCTGCTCGGTGCGCTGGTGGGAGCAGGGCTTTCAGCCTTGAAGGTAAGCATGCCTGGACACTTGCTCGCCATTGTGGTCCTGGTTGTCATCGCCATCATTGTGGTGCCCCGGCACTTTTTGCCGCAGACGCTGCAGGAGGCCAGCGTGGTGGTTGTGCAATCAACGGGGCAGCAGGCTGTTCCCGTCAAGGAACGCAGCGCATGGTTTGAAAAGCGGACCCTCTTGGTGGGATTGGTGGTGCTCAGCGCGGCGCTCACCGAGGGAGCTGCCAACGATTGGATTGCCAAAGCCACGGTGGACGGCCTTGGCGCCAGTGAATCCGGCGGCGCCATCATGTTTGCCGTCTTTGTTGCCGCGATGACCTTGTTCAGATTCTTCGGGGGTCGGTTGGTGGATCAATTTGGCCGCATTCCCGTGCTTTACGGGAGCTTGGGCTCGGCGCTGCTGGGACTGGTGCTGTTTGTGGTGGCCCCCAACATTTGGCTGGCCGGGCTGGGTGCCGTCTTTTGGGGTGCCGGTGCGGCCATGGGCTTTCCGGTGGGAATGTCCGCTGCCGCCGACGATCCCGCCCGGGCGGCAGCGAGGGTATCGGTGGTCTCCACCATTGGCTATGTGGCGTTTTTGGCAGGTCCGCCCCTTTTGGGCTTCCTGGGTGATCACTTCACCATCCGTTGGGCATTGCTTGCCATTGCCGTGGCCATGGCCGCGTCCCTGCTCACCGTGCGCGCCACCAAGCCGCTGCCAACCACGCACTGAGAACCAAGCGCCGCTGGCGGCGGCACTGTGGCGTTTAACCGGCCGGTATATTCCTTTGTAGGCATTTATCCCGCAACAGGGCCCACAGCAGCAAGGTCAGTCCGATGCCCAACAGGGCCCCGGCCAAAGTGTCCGTGACCCAGTGCGCGCCGACATAAATGCGGCTGAACATCATGGTGATGCTCAAAATGGAACCGCAAATCCAGATCCAGGCCCGGCTCAGCAGAACCGCCGTGACAATCATGGCCGCGACGGTGCCACTTGAATGCCCGGAAGGGTATGAACCGAAGTCAACGTCGACTATCCTGTTTTCCGGCCGGGGTCTGGACACGAGGAATTTCAGCAGGTGGGTGGCCACCACGCCGCCTAAATTGGCGGCGGCCGTGAACAGTGCCAGCCGCCAATGGCGGCGCCACAACAAAAACAGGAACAACATCAGGCAATACATGATCATGCCTTCATTGCCCACAAGGTCCAACACCCAATTGCTTTCATTGAGCCAGGGTGTCCGCAGCCCCACCGCCCAGCGGTGCCAGTGGCCGTCGAGTCCGGCCAACAGCGAATTGTTTCCTGCTTGGGAAAACAGGATTGCACCGGCAAGAACCACCAGCAGCGAAGGAAGGGACAACCACAAAAGGCTGTGCCTGCTCCATTCCAGAGGCCGAAGCCACGCTGGGGAGGGTTCAAAAGTCGGTGTTGTTCGCTCAAGCATGGGGTTAGTCTAAGGGCTGCACCAGGGTGGATCCGGTGCGGCATCATCCCTTAGGACTACCCTGATTCAACACTGAATCATCCCTGAGATAAACATATTTGTGTCCGTCATTGCGTACCGTAGGGGATAGATCCACAGACCCGGCCGTTGCGGCTGGGAGACACCCAAAGGGGACAAGCATGATTGAGGCAGTAAACCTGGCCAAACACTACGGTGCCAAGACAGCCGTGGGCGGTGTCAGCTTCACTGTCCAACCCGGCATGGTCACTGGCTTTCTCGGCCCCAACGGCGCCGGGAAGTCCACCACCATGCGCATGATTGTGGGCCTGGACAAACCAAGCCACGGCACTGTGACCGTCAACGGAAAACCGTACGCCCAACACCACGACCCCCTGCACCAGGTGGGGGCACTGCTCGACGCCAAGGCCGTGCACACCTCACGCAGCGCCTACAACCATTTGCTGGCCATGGCCGCCACACACAACATCCCCAAGCAGCGCGTCAATGACGTCATTGACATGACGGGCCTGGCCGCCGTCGCCAAGAAAAAGGCCGGCGGATTCTCCCTCGGCATGGGCCAGCGCCTGGGAATTGCCTCCGCATTGCTGGGCGATCCGCAGACGCTGATTTTGGATGAGCCCGTCAATGGCCTGGACCCTGAAGGTGTTTTATGGGTACGCAACCTGGCAAAGCATCTCGCCGCGCAGGGCAAGACGGTATTCCTGTCCTCACACCTCATGAGTGAAATGGCGCAGACGGCTGACCACTTGATAGTCATTGGCCGTGGCCAAATCATTGCCGATGCCCCCATTGCCCAGATCCTCGCCGGAACACAGCAGAGCAAGGTCCGGGTGCGGACCCCCGAGGTCACACGCCTTAGCCAGCTGCTGGGCAACAACGGCGTGAAGGTGGAATGCCACGAAAACGAGACCCTTGAGGTCACGGGTTTGGACACGCGCCAAATTGCCCAAACCGCCTTGGCGAACCAGGTGCTGGTCTATGAACTTACGCCGCTGACCACCTCGCTGGAGGATGCGTACTTCAACTTGACCAAGGACGCTGTGGAATACCACTCGCAAGAACTTAACAACGCCGAACCGGCTGCAGCCTCGAAGGGACTCTAAAGATGAGCACGACGATGACTTCCCCACCCAGGCGCGCCAGTGGCGGGGCAGTGACATTTGCCGGAGTCCTGCGCAGCGAGTGGATAAAATTCCGCTCGCTGCTGTCCACCCGCTTGTTGCTGATCTTCACCTTCGTGGCGGTGGTGGGTGTGGCCGCCATGGCCGCCTGGATTCAGGCACTGTCACTTGAAGGGATCATGCAGAACGGCATGGGCATGGGCATGCCGGGGGAACCCGTGGAGCCCATGACTTTGGAGCAGGCCCAACAGGTAATGGGCTTTAGCATCTACGCCATTCCCAATGCCGGCTTGCAGATCGGGGTCTTGATCCTGGGCGCCCTGTCAGTGTTGTTGATTTCCTCGGAATTTGGCACCGGCATGATCCGCTCCACCATGACAGCTGTTCCCAAGCGCCTGCCGGCCTTCTTCGCCAAGGCGCTGGTTTTGGTAGTGGTGTCCTACATCTTGACTCTGGTGGCCGCGGTGGTGAGCACCCTGGTGGCCATGCCCATCTTCAGCGCTTACGGAGTGGAGCTGAATTTTGGCACTGAAGGTGTGTTGTACTCCATCCTTATGGGTGGGCTTTACGTGGCCGGCGTGGCTTTGATGGGCCTGTCCCTGGGCGCCCTTGTCCGCAGTTCCGCAGGCGGCATCATTGTTTTGGTCGCGCTGATGTTCCTGTTGGAAATCGGTACCAGCCTGTTGGGTCTGGCGCCTGGAGAATTCTGGAAGTACGTGGGCCAGTATGTGCCCAGCGTGTCCGGCGGACGCATGTTGGAAATCACCGACAAGGAAGCCTTCATAACCCCATTGTCGGGTGGACTGATTTTCCTGGGCTGGATTGCGTTGATCACTGTTCCAGCCGTCATTTCACTCAAGACCCGTGACATCTAAGCCAGTCAACAGGCCCGTTCCAGGGCTGTAGGCGACTTTTATGCGCACCATGAACCAGGCGGGGAAGCCGGAACGAACGGCCGCCTTCCCCGCCGAACCACCCTCGGTTGAGCGGCGGGCCGAGGAGTTCTCGGCCCGCCGCCTGGGTGTGGTCAGAAAGTATTTCCGCGCCCACCCACGCATCATGGATTTGGTGGTGGTGCTGGTTTACCTGGTGGCCGGTTCAGGCGTCTTTGTCAGTGGCAACTACCAAATTGATTTGGCACCCCACATGGTCATTGTGCTGGCCTCCGCCGTTGTCCTGATGTTCCGCCGGGACCACCCCCTGACAGTGTTGGCCATACTTTCCGTTTTTGAAGTCATCAACCTTGCAGTTGTGCCCATTGCCAGCAATGTGGGGGCCAGTGTTTGGTTTGGACTTTATGCCGTTGGCGTGAAATACAAGCCCGTGCCCAGTTTTTTACTTGCCGTTCTGGCCGCGGTGCCGCTGACCATGTACCTGCTTCTGCTCTACCAGTATCCGCAGGATTTCCTCGCCGTGGGTGGTCCCAGTGCTGAAGTTGCCACCAGCATTTCAGTTATCATCATGTTGTTTTCCAATGTTTTGTCCGTGGGGATTGGGGCCTCCGTGCGGCGCAGCCGCGCCCATGAGCAGGAACTGCAACAGTGGGCAGTGCGGAACTCCCAATTGGCATCCGTGGCGGAACGCAACCGGATTGCCCGCGAAATGCATGACGTGGTGGCACATTCCCTCACCGTCATGGTTGCCCTCAGTGACGGGGCCGCAGTGGTGGTAAAGCGGAACCCAAGCCAAGCGGCCCAGGTAATGGATCAAATTTCACAAACCGGCCGGACGGCGTTGGCTGACATGCGCCGCGTTTTGGGTGTGCTGCGTGACAGCGGTGGCGCGAACCGCTCGCCGCAACCTGACTCCGCCAACATGACGGATCTCATTGACGGGTTCCGGCATGCCGGATTGCCCATCACCTTCTCCCAGACGGGTCCGGCCATCTTGGAGGACCCGTCCCTGGCCCTGACGGTGTACCGGATTGTGCAGGAATCACTGACCAATGTTTTGCGCTACGCGACGGCAGTGTCACGGGTGCAGGTGGAATTGACCAACAACCCCACCAAGGGCCTGTTGCGGATTGTGGTCCGTGACGACGGGCATGGAGCGTTGAATGCCGCGCTGGGCGCGGGGCATGGCATTGTAGGAATGCAGGAGCGGGCACGTTTTTATGCCGGGACTGTCCACGCCGGGCCCCAGCCGCAGGGCGGGTGGCTTGTCGAGGCGGTGTTGCACCCCGCTGAGGGACCATAAACCATTATCAAAGCAGGGGGACATGCTGTGACTGAGGTACCTGCCATCAAGGTGTTGCTGGTGGATGATCAACCGCTTTTGAGGATGGGTTTCCGCCTGATTCTCGAGGGCGAGAACGACATTTGCGTGGTTGGTGAAGCTTCCAACGGCAGGCAGGGGTGTGCGGCCGTGGAACAACTGCAACCGGACGTGGTGCTCATGGACGTGCGGATGCCCGGAATGGACGGCATTGAGGCTACCGGAGTGATCAGCTCCTCGGCATCACAGGCGCGGGTCATCATTCTGACCACCTTTGACCTGGATGAATATGCCTTCGCAGGTTTGCAGGCCGGGGCCAGTGCCTTCCTGCTCAAGGATGTTGCGCCGTCGGACCTGGTGCAGGCCGTGCGGTTGGTGGCCAGCGGTGACGCCGTGGTGGCGCCGCGCGTCACCCAGCGCCTGCTGGAAAATTTTGTGCGCAACAGCCCTTCCCGGCAGGCCCAGCCCGCCGATCCGCTCCTGGAGGAACTCACACCGCGGGAGTTGGAAGTGGCGCAGTGCATTGCCCAAGGACTTTCCAATGCCGAGATTGCCCACAAACTGTTCCTCTCTGAAGCCACGGTTAAAACCCACGTACGCCGGATCCTTACCAAACTGCATTTGCGTGACCGTGTGCAGGTGGTGGTCTATGCCTACGAGACGGGGCTGGTGGTTCCCAGCAACCCTGACTACTAGCGCGCATGATTGAATCAAGGCATGACTTCTGCTGAGCACATTCTGGACCTTCGCGACTTCATTGCCGCTTCACCCTCAAGCTTTCATGCAGCCCATGAGGCGGGCCGGCGCCTGGCCGAAGCCGGTTTCATCCAAGTGGATGAGGCCCAGGATTGGCCGGTGCATGGAAAGTTCTTCCTGATCCGCGACGGCGCCATCATGGCGTGGATCGTGCCTGAGACGGCCACTGCCACAACCGGCTTCAATATTTTGGGATCCCATACGGATTCGCCCTCGTTCAAGCTCAAACCCAAGCCCACCACCGGCCGTTTTGGTTGGTTGCAGGCCGGAGTGGAAGTTTACGGCGGGCCGCTGGTCAATTCCTGGCTGGACAGGGAACTGCAGCTAACCGGGCGCCTGGTGGACCGTGACGGGACGGAAACCCTTGTAGCCACCGGTCCGCTGCTGCGATTCCCGCAGCTGGCCATTCATTTGGACCGGGCAGTCAATGACGGCTTGAAGCTGGAACGCCAACAGCACCTGAACCCGGTGTGGGGGCTGGGCGATCCGCAGGACAATGATCTGCTGGGCCTGCTTGCCTCCCGGTCAGGTGCGGACGCGGCCACCATTGGCGGCTATGACATTGTGGTGGCCGATACCCAGCCCGGACAGGTGTTTGGTGCCCGGGAGGAGTTCTTTGCAGCTGGCCGCATGGACAACCTCACCTCGGTGCATGCTTCATTGGTGGCCTTGCTGGCGGCTGCCGCGGTGCCGTCGAAAACGACCATTCCCGTGCTCGCCGCCTTTGACCACGAGGAGATTGGCTCCGGTTCACGCTCAGGTGCCTGCGGGCCGATCCTGGAGGATGTGCTGACCCGGGTTTCCGACGGGCTGGGCGCCTCGGTCAGTGAACGCCGCCGGGCCCTGGCCAACTCCTTCTGCATTTCCGCCGATGCCGGGCACGCAGTGCATCCGAACTACTCCCAGCGCCACGACCCGGCCAACCTGCCGGTGCTGAACGGGGGTCCGCTGCTGAAAATAAACGCCAACCAGCGCTACGCCACCGACGGTGTGGGTGCTGCGGCATGGGCCGGCCTGTGCGAACGGGCCGGTGCGCCGTACCAGGAATTCGTCTCCCACAACGATGTCCCCTGCGGCTCCACAATCGGGCCCCTGACTGCCACGCGCCTGGGGATCCGCACCCTCGATGTGGGCGTGCCCCTGCTGTCGATGCACTCGGCCCGAGAGCTGTGCGGAGTCGCCGATCCCGCCTACCTGGCCGCCATTGCCACAGTGTTCTTCGTCGACGCGCTTTAGCTTCCCGCCGCGGGCCCGTGCAGCATGGGCACCGGCCCGCAGAGGCCAATAAAGGCGCCCAGTTCCGCCATGGCTTCGGCCCGGGCCGGCATGAAGTTGCTCAGTGACGGGGAGCGGATGACCACTGCCCGCCACTGGCCGCGGGACACGGCCACGTTGATGCGGTTGCGGTTGAGCAAAAACTCCATGCCCCGGGGCGCCGCCGCCGGATCGGCGCATGCCATGGTCACCAGCACCACCGGCGCCTCCTGGCCCTGGAACTTGTCCACCGTGCCGGCCCGGACCCCTGACATCCCGGCGGCGTCGAGGGAGGCGCGGACCAGGTGGACCTGCGCGTTGTAGGCCGCCACCACCAGAATGTCCTCTTGGGTCAGGACCCGTGGAGCCTGGTCCTGGCCGGGAGTCCAGGCAAGGCCAAGATGTTCGCGCACCTGGGCCACCACCATGGCCGCTTCGGCGGGGGATGATTGCTTGTTCTCATCCCCGTTCGCCGGCGGGGTGTGGACCAGCACCATTTCCACCCCCGGGGCCTTCCCCGCCAAGTGGCGTTGTCCGGCAGCCGGGGCGGACTGCAGTTTTCCGTCGTAGCTCAGGCGTGACACGGCGGCGCAGAGCTCCGGATGCATGCGCCACGAATCGGCCAGGAAGTACCCCAGGTCAGCAGGCAGGGTGGCGTGGTCGGCGGAGAGCCAGCCCAGTGCGGATTCATCCACGGGCGCCGGGTGGGATCCCTGTGTCACTTGTGGCAGCTGCCGGGGATCCCCCAGCAGCAGCAGGCGCCGCGCGGCTCGGGACACCGCCAAGGTGTTGGCCAGCGAATACTGTCCGGCTTCGTCAATGACCAATAAATCCAACGATCCTGCCGGAACGTTGGCGCCGGTCATGGTCCATGCAGTGCCGCCTATCAGGGCGCCGCCCTCGCGGCTGAGAAGTTGGCCAAACTGTTTGTCATCGGTGGTTTTCCAGGGCACCGTGTGGTCGCCATGACGCTTCTTCCCCACACATTCCGGGTCCACGCCGGCTTTTTCCACGGCTGCGCGCAGCATGTTTTCCACCACGGCGTGGGACTGTCCCACCACGCCGATTTTCCAGCCCCCGCGCACCAGCGCGGCAATGACATGGGAGCCCACGTGGGTCTTGCCGGTTCCGGGCGGTCCCTGAACGGCAAGGTAGGAATTATCAAGCTTCCGCACGGCGTCCGTGATGGCGGTGACGTAGTCGTGGCTTCGTTTGCTGTGTCCGTCACTGTTCAGCACCGCGGAGGGCAGTGGCCCGCCGGAAGTAAGCCGGGGCGGGGACCTGCGCAAAATGTCGACGCCGGGATGCTTGGCCAAGCGGGGCAGATTCGAGCCCACGGTGTCCGCAAGTTCGGCAAGGGCTGCCCTGATGCTGGTGGTGGAAACGGGTTGGTCAGGTGTCAGGGCACAAGGAAACTGCCCATAGGGCTGGACCTTGGTGGTTGATTTTTCCACCACCAGCAAGGCGGTCAGCTCCGGTGTGGCCGGGTTGGAGACGTCCTCAATGACGGTGACATTGAACAGCCCGCCGCGGAGCGGGGCGGCGGAGGCCGGGGTGTCCGCCAGGACGGCGGAGTTCTGGGCCATGCCTTCCGGCAGCGGGGCGTTGTGCATCCCGAACCAGTTGCTTCCGGGCCGAAAATCGGAACCCTCCGTGGCTGTGCCGGTAATTTTCAAGGTGCGTGTCTGGGTCCTGGCCCGGGGCTTGTCCTCCGGTTTGGCCCAGTCCGCCACCACCTCGACGCTTTCAATGCTGAGCATGTTGCGCTCTTCAGCCCAGTCTCCCGGGCCCTTGCCGAGCCGATCAAAGTGGCCCCACCAGAACTGTTTGTCCTCCCGGCGGTGGTAGCTGGCAGCCGCGGCCACCAGCTCAATGGCCCGTTCTTCAGAGCTCGGCTTGTGCTCCTTGTCCTCCCGGAGCGCAGCCGTGAAGGCGTTGATGGCGGCTTCGCCGGATCCGGGTTCGTAGCTGGCCTTCCGTTCCCTTAACAGGGTGTGTTTCCCGCTGCCCGCATTCCAGTTTGGAAGCTGCTTGGCGGCGCCAATGCTGAACAGCCAGTCCCGCAGTCGCAGGGTGGCGACACAGTCCTCACGGTTGTATGCCCTGATGGCCGCCAGCGTTGCTGCCGCCCTGGCCTGGTGGGCGGCGGTGTCCGAGGCGTCTGCGCCCAGTGCCTCGTCGCGCTGTTGGCAGTAATGGGCATAAGCCACCACGGAGGCCCCGGCGTCCGTCACATCCCCGTCACGGGGCTGGTCCATGTAAAAAGGTTCCAGCTTTTTAATGGAGTAGGAGGAAGCTGAAATCCGCACCGACTGGCGCACAGTGTCCAGCAAATCCACCAACAACCCGGTGCGCAGCCAATCATCCACCACCTCCTCGCCCCACCCGGACCCGTGGCGGAGGGACAAATTCCGCAGGGCTGTTTTTTCGTAGGGCGCGTAATGGTAAACGTGCATATCCGGCCACTCCTTGCGCCGCTGTTCCACATAGCGCAGAAAGGCCTCAAAGGCTGCACGCTCCCCATCACGGGAGTGCGCCCAAAACGGGGTGAACTTCAGCGCGGCATTGGCGGCGGCGCCTGTCCCACCCGCCGGGGGTGCTTCAATGGAGCCAAACAAGTACTCCAACCCCCAGCTGCCGTCTTGGGAATCCTGCCACAGGGGATCGCCCTCGAAATCAAAGAAAATGTCTCCCGGGCTGGGTTCGGGCAGTTTGCTGATGGTCTCCAGCACCTTGTATTTCAACGAGCCTGCAGCAGCTGCATTAGCTGTTGGCGCCGCGTGGGCCGTGGGTTCGAGCCCCAGCTGCATGCGGGCCTGATCGCGCAGGCGCACCAGCGGCCCTGAAGGTGGCGCGGGCAGTTCCGCCAACCCGGCCACGGTGGTGATGCCCCGTTGCCTGAGCTTGCGCCGCTGGGCGGTGCCCATGCCATGGACCAGCAAGAGATCCTGGTGCTCCCGAACCTGCACGGCACAGTAGTCGCAGCGTCCGCAGTGGCCCACCCCCGCCTGCAGCCAGGCCACGGGGCGCGGCTGGCTGCGGTGGCGGGCGGCAAGGGCCCTGAACCTGTCCCGATGCTCGCCATACACTGGCAGCAGATCCGGCAGTGGGTGCCGGCTTTCGCTCTTGTCACCCAATTTCAGGACGGCGGTGGGGTGGACGGGGATTTTCGAGCTCTGCAGCTGGTCTGCGTAGGCGGCCAACTGCAACAATGCGCCCACCCGGGCATGGCGGGCCAGTTTGGTGTCATGCACCGCGTAGGAACCATCGGGCTGGCGCAGCAAAAAGTCTGCAAAGCCCACCAGTTCGCCGTCGAAAAACGTTGCCTGGAACACCACGTCTGCGCCGGTTCGCAGCGCATGGAGGGTCTCATCGCGTTTGGCCACCAGGGCCGGCCAGCTCAACTCCGCACGTTCAATCCGCTTCACCCCGGTACCACGCACGGCGTCCCACAGACCAAATTCGGCTTCGTAGCCTGCAAGGATCGCGGCTTCAAAGTCGTCCCCCAATTGAGCGGCCCGCTGCAGCATTTCATCCTGGCCGAACTCTGCCTTGGCTGTGCGGAACAATTTTTCATCCAGGATCCGCAGTGTCCGGTACTGGCATTCGCTGGCCGCGACAAGATCAGAGGCCGAAAAAATCAGCTGTTGGCTGCCTAAGGGGGAATTCAGGAAAAACATGGTGCCACCTTCCGAAGGGCTTCTGCCCGCAATGTGAATCTAGCAAGCGGCGCTGACATTGCTGCTGCCCGCTGCACGCGGCAGCCATTTAGGGCAAGATGGCACCAGGGTGCCTGTGTCAACGCGGCAGCCGTCCAGGAACTACCAGCAGGAGGATTCCATGCCAGTGTTTCACTATGAAACGCACCTTCCTTACGCCCGCGAGGATGTGTTTGGCTGGTTTTCCCGGCCCGGTGCCCTGGTGCGGCTTACGCCGTCGTTCTTTGGCTCCATTCTGGCCGAGCCAAGCGACGGCCTCAATCCAGGGTCGACGGCGGCCATGGGCGTCAGCGCGCCCGGCGGCCTGGGCATGTGGCTGGGTTCGGCGGCGGGCACCATTCGGGGACTGCTGCCCAAATCCATTGCAGGCAGCAAATGGACGCGCCCCGAGGTCCGCTGGGACGCGCTGCACACGGAACTGGTGCCCGGCACCAGCTTTACCGACGTCATGGACAAGGGCCCGCTGGCTGCGTGGACCCACAAGCACAGCTTCCGTGACGGCGATGCAGGCAGCACCATCATGGTGGATGAGGTCAATTACGAGCTCCCGGCTGCTGCCCGCGGAGAGTGGGCCGGCGGAAAAATGGACGCCGAACTCCAACGCATGTTCGCCTTCCGGGAACGCCAGCTCCGTGGCGACCTGGCATTTCATGCCACGCATCAGGGTGAAGCCAAGGTGATTGCGGTCAGCGGGGCGTCAGGGCTGGTGGGGCGGGCGCTGTGTGCGCTGCTGACAGGCGGCGGGCATACCGTGCTGCGGCTGGTCCGCCGGGCACCGCGGAACGCGGAGGAAATCTTCTGGGACCCCGACGCCGGCATCCTGGACACCGCAGGGCTGGCACGGGCCAGCGTTGTGGTGCATTTGGCCGGCCATCCCATTGGTGGACGGTTCACTGACGCCACCAAGGAGGCCATTTACCAGAGCCGGATCCGCGGCACGCGCCTGCTGGCGCAGAGCCTGGCGGATTTGGCGGCCGACGGGGTGGAGCGCACACTGGTGTCCGGTTCCGCCGTGGGGTACTACGGGGCGCACCCGAATGCTGCGGCCGCATCAACTTCCCTGCAGTCAATGCGCCAAGAGTCGAGGGAACTTGTGGAATCCGACCCGGTGGGGGACGACTTTTTGGCCACCGTGTGCCGGGACTGGGAAGCGGCCTGTGCGCCTGCCGCCGAGGCCGGAGTCAGGGTGGTCAACGTTCGTACAGGCATTGTGCTCTCCGCCGCGGGCGGCGTCCTGCAGCGGCTGCTTCCGCTGTACCTTGCAGGAGTGGGCGGACCTCTGGGAAATGAACAGTGGCAAAGCTGGATTGGTGTTGATGACATTGCCGGAATCTTTGCCCACGCCGCCTTGGACGCCAAGACAAGCGGCGCCGTCAACGGGGTGGCGCCCCATCCGGTCACGGCGGCGGAATTTGCAGCCACCCTGGGCCGTGTGCTGGGCCGGCCGGCGGCCGTAAAGGTGCCGGCCCTGGGCCCTAAACTGCTGCTGGGCGAACAGGGCGCCGCCGAGCTTGCGCTCGCGAGCCAGCGTGCATCGGCCGCTAAAATCCAGGAATTGGGCTACGACTTCCGCACCCCCGAGCTGGAAACGGCGCTGCGCCACATTTTGGGCCACCCGCCGCTCTGAACTGCCAGCGGGCCCCAAACTCCCATCCGGGCTAGGACGCCGTGCCGGTGACCTGCTCCGCGGCGGCTGCATCCGGCGCCGTGCGCAGGGCGCGCAGGCCAAGGGCAGCCATGACAATCAGCACGGCGGCCGCCATCATGTTGACCCACAAGAAGCCGCCGGCCGCCAGGACCGGTCCGGCCAGGGCTGCCATGGCGGCGGCGCCGAAGTTCATCATCATGTCGTTCGCGCCCTGAAGGGGGACGCGCAGCTTTTCCGGCGCAGATGCATTCAGCAGCGACGAGCCTCCGATCAGGCACGCCGACCAGCCAAGTCCCAGCAGGGTCAGGGCCAGGGACATGGGGAACGGTTCGCTGCTGTCTGAAACCACCGCGCCGGTGATGATTGCGGCGAGGAAAATGCCGCAGCCCATCAGCACCACGGTGAGGGCGCCGAGCTTGTCCACGAACCAGCCAAAGAGCGGACTGGCTGCGTACATGCCCAGAATGTGCAGGCTGATGACGACGCCGATGACCTCCAGGGAATGCCCGTGCGCGTCCATGGCGACGGGGGTCATGACCATCACGCCCACCATGATGGCGTGCCCGCCCGTGACGGTGGCCAAAGCGGCCAAGGCGCGCGGGTTGTGGCTGGCCAGGCGCAACGCGCGCCAGGCGCCGTGTGATTTCGCCAAAGTTGCCGGATCCGGGGCCGGGCTGCCCTGGCCGGCACCGGTTGGAGGCGTGCCGGCAGCCGGTGCCAGGAAGAACACGGCCATGACCAGGGCCGCCGTGACGAAGGCTGCCAGCGAGAACACAAACGGGCCCGACAATGGCACCAGGCCCAGCGAGATGCCAAACAACCTTCCCGGCTCGGACAGGTTGGGGCCCGCCACCGAACCAGCAGTGGTGGCCCAGATGACGATCCCCATGGCCCGGCCGGCCTTCTCGGGCGAAGCCCCGTCAACTGCGGCGTAGCGGGCCTGCAGGCCCGCGGCAGTGGCCGAGCCAAAGAACAGCATGCCGGCGGCCATCAGCCAGAACTGCCCCAGGAAAGCCGCCAACAGCACCATGGCTGCCCCCGCGGCGCCCAACGCAAAACCGGCACTCAACGCCCATCGGCGTCCGGCCCGCACCGCAAGATTGGCCAACGGCACGGCAACCAGCCCTGCACCCAGGGCCGACGCTGTCTGGACAAAGCCGGACGCCGCGGTGGTACCAGCCAATTGGGCAGCCAATATGCCGCCCACGGCCACCCCTGACGCAACGCCAACCCCTGACAACAGCTGGCCCACAACCAGTACGATCTGGTTGCGGCGCTGAACATGGGGATGGCTCATGTGTTGATCCTTGTTGCCGGACGGGTGCGATGGCTGTGCCCTGAGGTGGAAGTGGACCAAACCAGTGTGACAGAGGATGCACCGGACCAAGACAACCACCCGGAAGATGCCACTGGCCTGACCGCCCGGCCCGCCGCAGGGCAGGATTCCATTGCGGCCGGGCGGGCTGCGTGCCCGGCCCGTGGACGGCAAGGAAGCTGCCTGCGCGGCAGGTGCGGATGCACTAAAGGAAGCCCATTTCCACTTGCAGGAAAGCCTCGGCCGAGCGCACGGCACCAGCAAATGCCTCGTCTTCCGTGGGGGACTGCTGGGGCCTGCGAATGTACCACTGGTGGATGTTGGTCCGCACCCGGACCACCCCGCCACCGGCCGGGGCGTAAAACAAACCAAAGCGCTGCACAGGCCACTCCGCCGACGTTTCAATTCCCACCAACAGGGCACAGTCCAGGGCAGGGTTGTACCACTGGGCAATGGGTCTCCGCCGGTCCTCCACAAACAACCCGGCAGCATAGCGGCCTGCCGCAGCCTGCCCCATTTGCACAGACAACCGCTCCCGCCACAGCGGCAGGATTGCCGTGTCGCGGCGCTGCCACATGGCAGGTATCAGAGGTCTGTCACTGCGCGAACCCATGCAGCAAGTCTAGTTAAGAGCCGGATGGTTACCAGGGCAAGTTTTAATTCCACGCCGGCTTGGCTGCGGCGCTGCCGTCCAAGGTCTGCAAACAGCGGAAGGCTGCAACACAAAACAAAACTGCAGGAAATAATTGAACTATTTTGGCAATTTACTGGTGCGCCCGGGTTTGAATGGGGTATCTTATAAACAGTTCCGGTGAATTAATCCCGGAATGTCCGCGTGCAAGCAGAAGGGAGGCCATGATGTTTACAGTAATCAAGACCGCAGATCATATGTTCGGTACGGCCCCCACTGGCCGCGACTCCAGGACATCGTAACAACCCCACGTTACGAATGCTGTGGTTGCTAAACCACAGCCGTCCCAAGCCACCAATCCTTCAGGTTTAACGCCCAGCGGCAAACGTGGCTTTTCATGCACAAAAACATTCGCGCACTTTTGTGCTCTCATAATGCCTTTTATCAAAATAAACAGAGGCTTTATTTGCCGCGCCACAAATCCGTTTTATTTAACATTTACAGCAAAGGGGGTGAAAAATGAAAAAGTCCTCATATCCCAAGCGTTCTTCAACGCTGCAGCGGGTGTTCAATGCGCCCTTGGACCAGCAGAAACTTGAGCAGGTTCGTGTGCGTGCGCAGCAGGACCTCATGGCAATCAATCTGCACACCATCCGCTAGTGAACGCCGCTTCCAGAAGGGAGGTGGCATTGATGGCCATTACCCATCACCACCACTGTCAACGGCAATTGGGGCAGGGCCACGATCCTAAAAATGCCCACGCCCATGTTGGTGTCCAACCCATCCATAAAACAGCCCGCACTGTTCCTTGGCGACAAGGAACAGTGCGGGCTGTTTTGTTTGGCGTGGCACCGGTCATTGCAGGTGTTTATTCGCAACCCACGCCATCACCATCGCGGTCCAGTTTTGACTGAAAACCCGGCTGGCCAGCGTAGATGGGTGCGGCGCCTGCCGCACGCACCGCGGCGCAGTTGGGGTAGGGGGCCACGGGCACGGCCGGCGCCACCGGAGCTGCCTCCGCGGGAGCCGCGGGCACGGGAGCCGCGGGCACGACCGGGGCGGCCGGTGCCACCGGGGCTGCCTCCGCGGGGGCCACGGGCACGGCCGGGGCGACCGGGGCTGCTTCGGCGGGGGCTGCGGGCGCAGGAGCCTTTTGATTGGTGGGGGCCAAAATGTCCGCGCAGTCCGCTAGGACCTTTTCCATGGCATCATGTTCACCCGCAGTCACCCACAGCGAGTAGGTGGCCTTGACGGATATTTGCCGGGCCACGTATTCACAGCGGAAGGACTTGTTGGCCGGCAACCAGGTGGCGGCATCGCTGGCACCTTTTTGTTGATTGCTGGGACCATCCACGGCCAGCAAATTCAACGGGTCATTTGCAAAGGCCATGCGTTGATCCGCAGAGAGTTGCTGGGCGCCTTTTTGCCATGCGTCATTCAGGGCCACCACATGGTCAATTTGGACGGCGCTGCTCGTTGCCGGGCCACGGACAAAATCAATGGTGGTTCCCGTGTAGGGGTCGGCGAGCCCGCCCGTGAGCACTATGCAGTCGTGAGTGCCGGGCTTGAATGTCTCAGCGGCCAGGTCCCGCGCCAAGATGTCATTGCGGGTATCGCAGCCATTCCTGTCCACATCCGCCCACGCCGGGCCAAACTCTTCCCGGCTGTAACCGGTCTTCGGCGCCCGCCCCTTGATGGGCAAGGTGGCCAAAGCTGCCAGGGCCGTGGTTGCATAGGCCGGCTGAACGGTGCCTGCCAGGCTGGCGTTGCCGGCATCAGGAACCGTGTCACCATCCAAGGGCGCAACATCGGCGGCGATGTCCTGGGCCTGTGGGCTTGCGCTGGCAGTGGCCGTCTCCACGGAGGCGTCCGACGCCGGTGCCGCCGCCGGTGCCCCGCCGCAGGCGGTGGCGGTGAACAGGACCGTTGCAAGAACAGATCCCAAGATGAAATCACTGGACCTGAAGGTGCGGGGAAGTCGTGATGAAGGCGCGGTGGATGAAGGCAAGGCAGAGTTCTCCCAAGGTGAAATAGGGCAATAAGACTCAAGCTTAGTGCCCGACGCCCCGCACTTACGCCCGTGCCTCCACGCTGGCGCCCGCTGTGACCTCCGCAAGAATTTCCCGCAGCATTTCCTCCCCGGCCAAAATGCCCCGTTGGGAGGTGAGCCGAAGCTGGGGGGCGGCAAATCCGGCGTCGTGCAGTTCCCCGTGAAGGGGCCGGAAAGCCAGCTGCGCGAACTCCAACATGCCCTGATCCAACAAGGAATCCCCGGCCGCAATGACGGTGTCGGCGCCGGTGCGCCGGGCAATTTCAGCCAGGGCATCTGCCTTGTTGATGGGGGCCGGCACGCAATAAAGCTTGCGCCCCTGCACTGAGACTGTCCAACCGCCGCCGGCGCACAAATCCTCCAACTCGATCAGGAAGCTTGCCGGCATGGCTTCACGGTCCACAATGGCGTAGACAAACAAATCCTCGGCCCGGCGCAGACGCAATATCCAGGCCGAAAATTCCGGCCGTGCCAAGTGGGCCTCGATGCTTTCCAGGGGTGCGCAATTGGCATTCATCAAGGCAGCCAATTCCGTGTTCCAGGCGGCATCAGGCACCCCATGATGAAGCAGCACACCACCATTTGAAGTTATCGCATACTCTGCAGTGGCGCCGGGCAGCTGCACACGTTCATATTGCGCCTGCGTGCGGGTGGTGGCGGGAACAAAGGTGGCGGCACGCTGCACTTGGCTGAGCAGCTCCTGCGCCGTGCGCGTCATGTAAGACAGCGGGGCACCGTCATAGACCTCCGCAACCACCATGGCAGGTGCGTCCTTGTCGGCCCCCGTAAGCCAGAGCGCGCTCTTGGAGTATATGAGGGTACGGTCCAGATCACACGCCACCAAAGGTGCAACACTCATGCGTTGGGCACTGCCTTTCCGTCGGCACCCACGGCGCTCTTGTCAAACTGCGGATGGATCAGTCCCACACAGCTGTAGGGCAGTCCCGGAACGTCCTCCACAGGCGTGCCGCGCTGTTCGGCCAGGAGCAGCACGTGGGCCACATCCTCCAGGGCGTCGGGATTGACCAGCACCCGCCAGGGCACACGACGCAGGAGCACGCGGGTGGTCTCGCCCACGCCGGGCTTGACCAGGTTGACGTTGTTGATCCCGTAATCGGCACTGATTTTTTCCACCGCATCCCAGCCACTCCACGTCACCTCCGGGACTTGGCCCTGCTGTGTTGCCAGCTGCCGGGCCACCGCTGCGCCAACGGAGTCGAAGTGTGCGGCAATGGCGTCCAGAAAGTCGTTGGAGACATCATTGCCGGCGAGCTGTGCGTAAAACTTGGCACCGTGAAAATCACCAGGATCAATGTGTTCACGGTTAAACACGGTGCGGGAAACCAGACCCGAGACGGTGGAATTCAGGCACGCGGAGGGGATCAAGTAGTCCTCCCGCGTGCCGAACATGGATACACAGTGGCCCGGATCCGCCAAGACCGCCAAATCGGCGTGGAAGCGGATGCCCGTTTGAGTGGCAAAATCATCCACGGCTGCCGCGAGTTCCCGGGAGATGGCGCCCTTGCCCGTCCATCCGTCCACAAACAGGATCTGTTCGGGCCTAAAGTGCGCTGCCAAATAACGCAGGGCGTTGTGGTCCATGCCCACTCCGCGCACAATGCTCATGGTGAAGTGCGGCACGTCCAGACCGTGGACGTGCCGGGCCCAGCGGCGCATGAGGATGCCGATGGGTGTACCGGCCCGGGCCAGGGACACCAGCACAGGATTGCCGTCCCGGGCCGCCAACGCCAATTCCGTCACCACGCCCACGGCTGTGGCAATCCGCTCGCCCGCGCGCTCCAGGGCCTGGTTGTAAAGGGCTTGGTATTCGGGACTGGGGGAGTATTCCACGGGAAGGGATTCGGCATAGTTCGCGGCACCTGATTGAATGGCGCGTTCCCGCTCTGCAGTGGCCGCCTCCAGGGGCACATGGCTGAGGTCTTTCAGCAACCAGGTCACCTCATGCGCGGCGTAGGAGCCAAAGTCCGGGCCCCTTAGCGGGGTGGGGAGTGTCAACTGGTTCATGAGGCGCTGCTTTCCTGGCGGGGTGCGGTGGTGGAACACGGTGACGGGATGTCTGCGGGCAGGAGGACCACTACAGCGTCCCGTGCCGCGGTGGCCATGGCCGCCCCCAATGAGGGCAGCTGGGAGACGGAGCTGTGCACCACTGCGTTGCGCGGGGTGCCGGGTTCGGGGAACACCACAATGGTGCCGGGGCGCTGGTGCGAGCCGTTGAGGTTATAGGCAAAACGGATCCCGGGGCCATCGTGGCTGAGGTCGTGGCTGGCGAAGCTGAGTGCACCATTGACGGCATATCCCGGGGTGTCCACGGGAACAATGGGTGAGCGGGTGGTGGTGGAGAACAGTACCTGCGTCCCGGGCAGCAGGGCCTCGAGGGCATGGGACACCGCCAGGGGCAGGAACATGTTTTCCTCACACCCCACCACTGCAACCGGGCCCTGGCAGGCCGTGGTTTGAAGATGCGCGGCAACCTGGCGGGCAATGGCTGCAATGGTGGTTTGATCCGGCGGTGCGGCATTGCCAAAACGGTCACTGCGGATGGGGGCGGCCTGCGCTGCTGAAAGCTCCACAAAGCTCAGCCGTCCGGCGGCAACCGTGCCGGCCTCCACTGGCGGCAGTTCGGCAATTAGTTCCGCGGCACGGCCCAGAATGTCTGAACCCAGTTCAATGTGGCCGGTGCCCAGCGCCGTCACCTTGATCCGGCAATCCAGTTCCGCGGCCAGGGCCTCAAAGCGGGCCTTGTCGGCGGCGCTGCGTAAATCTATCAAGGCCGCCACCACGTACAAGGAATGCGGCACCAAGGCATGCAGTTCACGAATGGTGTTGATGACAGTTGAGCCCGTGCTGAATTCGTCGTCGACCAGCACCACCGGTCCGTCACCGTCAAGCCACTGCGGGGAAGTGGGCACCATGGCATGGGAGGTGGCATGGGAGTGCCCCTCCTGGAATCCCGCGGACGGCTCCACGCCGGGGGTGGCATGACGGGTGGAGTGGATGTAAAAGGCTCCCAGGGCGTTCGCCACCAAGCGTCCCAGGCCGGTGGCCGTTTCGGCGTAACCAATGACAATGGCTTCGGGGGCCTGGCTGGACAGCTGCTCCAGCTGGGCTGTGAGGGCCGCAAGGGCTTTGCCCCGCTGACCCACAGTGGAGTGCAACACCGTGCTCAACTGTGCAGCCGCAGCGCTCAATCCACGGTGCAGGCCAACGTTGTGGGCCCCGGTGCCGCCGCCGAGTGCCGCTTCCAGTTCCGCGGCCACAAAGGCTCCCAGCAAAGCACCTGCCGCCATCACCAAGGCAGGCTCGGCAGGGATATGTTTGGCCAGAACCGTGGACACCAACAGGTGCGCCCGCTTGGGATTGCGGCGAAGCGCCAAACCCACCAACTCTGCAACAGCCACGGCGGCAGCAGGATCGCTGTGCAGGCGCACTCCAAGTTCCCTGGCCACAAAGTCACCGTTCCATGGCACGTCGGCTGTCAAAGAATGTGCGGTGGGCGCAGCAGTCACGGCATGCTCCCTTCCAGCAGATCCACGAATGTCACGTCGGATGCGGAAACACCAAAGGCCTCTGCACGCAAAAGTGTGCTGCGGGCCCAGCCCTGGTGTGGTTTCATCTCGTTCATTTTATTGCCGTAGGGTGAGGCGGCTGCACCGCCGTTGACGTTCCCGGCAATGGCCAGCGCGTCCAGGTATTCTTCGTGGCTGACCACACTCATGGCACGAACCAATGCCACATGCGTGGGGTGAATGACGGTTTTACCCAAGAGCCCATTGGCCAGGTCCAACTCGATTTCACGAATCAACACATCCAGGTTGGCCGTCATGATGCGTTTGCGCAGTTCCCGCTCCTGGGTGCCGGCAAAGGGTGTGGCGCGCAACTGCGGACGCAGCACCCGTTCAGTGTTGTTGTAGTGCTCCCATACGGGACCGGAGATAATGAAACCACCTGTGGGTCTGCCCAGAACATTGACAATGTCACTGATGACATTGGCCACGACCTTGACGTCATAGATGGTCAGGTCCCTGGAGCGCCGCAGGCCGAAGGCGCTCCCCATGTCAGTGGCGCCAATCCGGATGGATAAAACATCCGCACGGTTGGCCGCCAGCAAGGCAGCAATGTTCTGCAATGCCGCAGCACGGGTTTCCACGTGGATGACGGCCGGGGACTCCAAAATGGGCATGATGCGCAGGCGATGTTTGCCTGCGGTCCGGCCGTCCAAGCCCAGTTCGGCCTGGACCAGGTGCAATGCGTCGAAGAAGGCGGCGGCCACACCGGATTCGTTATCAAACTTGGGAATCACAAACCCTGCCAACACAGCTGTTGCGGGACCGGCCTGGCGTGCCACCGTCAGCAACTGCCCGGGCGTGCGCACGCGCACAAACAGCAGGGGCAGATCCCCGCCACGTTCCGCCAAGGTTTCCAAGGTGGCTACCACTGCCTTTTCGGCGCTGGGGACATCCGCGTCGGCAATGGAATCCTCCAGGCACAACACCATGGATCCACAACCAAGTTCGCTTTGCCGCAGCACATCCTTGACCAGGTCGGGCCGGTTGGCCGGGGTGTAAAGGGTTCCCCCCAAAGCGACCGCTTGAAGTTCCGGGCCGCTGTGCACTGACACCTCGGCGGGGAGGCGGTGGAAAAGTGCCGCCGATTGGGCAGCTGGCAGGGAACGGAAATGGCGCATGAGACCTTTCGGCAGAGAGCAGGGAGTGACTGGAGCCTTAACGACCATACGTTGAAGACGGCGCCCGGTGGGTCATGGTGAAATCAAACTCTTGCCAAATTTTTACATCCGGCCAGTCCAACGGGACGGGCTCGGCCCGAAGCTCCAGCACATTGCCAATGCGGTGCACCAGCAGCACAATTTGGGCACCGTTGGCGGCAGGGGGCAGGGCCACGGTTTTACCGGAAAACAGCCTCACCCCCATGGCTGCATTGCTGCGGTTCATGAAAAGGGCGCGACGCAAATGCCGCACATGGCGCAGCGAAATGAGGGCATCCGGGCCCTGGTAGCCCACCAGTTCACGGTTCCCGGTGGTCATGATGGGCGTGCCCACCTGGTGCCCGTCCACCGTCCGCCCGCCCGCGACAAAGCGCACGCTTTCCCAAGCAGTGGCGGTGCTGCCCGTGATGACCAGGGTACCCACGGCCGACTCCAGGGGTGAGAGCCGGCAAACGCGCTCCGCGAGGTTCAGCTCGTACAGCTCGGCAATTCCGGGCGCGGGAAAGAGCAGGCCCACCTCATGATCCTCATGCTGTGCCTTTTGCCGTTGGGCTGCCAAGGCCTTGGCCCGCGGACCGCTGGCCGGCGGTGCCGCAGCGCCGCGTGCCGGTCCGCCCTGGCCCAGGCTGAGGGAAGCGGATGCGCGGGTGCCGGTGGGGGTTGATGACGGTGCGGCAGCGGCGGAACCGCTGGAACGGCCTAGAACGAGTCCAGACGGCGGCGCTGAAGTCCCTGCCGGGGCCTGGACTGTGGCGGCGCGGGCGGGCGGAGTGGCGGCCGTGGTGGTGGCCGTGCCGGACGACGGCGTGGGCACTGTTCCGGGCTTGATGCGGCGACGCAAAAATCCGAGGTCGGTGCGGGGGGACGGGGAAGGATTCAATGTTCTGGCCTACAGCTTGATTCCGTAGTCTTTGGCCACTCCGGCCAGCCCCGTGCTGTAACCCTGGCCAAGGGCGCGGAACTTCCAATCATTGCGGTGCCTGTACAGTTCCCCGAAGATCATTGCCGTTACGGCCTCCAGCCCCGAGGTCGACAAGTCAAAGCGGACCAGCTCCCGGTTCTCTGCGGTGGCAACACGAATATGGGCGCTGCGCACGGAGGAGAACGTACCGGGGCCGCGGAACTCGGGATCGACATAGACGAAGAAAACAATTTTTGAAATCTCCGCCGGGACACTTGAAAGGTCCACGTCAATTTGCTCCTGGTCGGTGTCGCCCAAAAATGTCACCGAGGAGTCAACACTGACCAGCTGGTTAAAGAACACCAGGTGCTCATTGGATGCGGCCTGGCCACTGGAGTCGCACATGACGGCAAAGGGAACCAACTCGGTTTGCGGCCCCCTGGCAGGAATGGTGTCCCATGCCATGCCCACCACTACATGGTCCAGTCCTGGATTTTCTGCCGTCAGTGCGGCATTGGCCCCCGCCACTAGTGTTGCCAAGTCTGGCCCTCCAAACGCAATGGGTCTCGGTCGGTTGCTGGTTGTTGAAGCTGCAGGGCGGCGTCCTGGGCGGAAAATTTATCGGCCAAAAAGCGTCCGTGCGTCGAAAGTTCCTCCACGGCGCCAATCCGGATTTGATTGAGCAAGTCCTTCAAGGTCGCTTCCAGCGTGGCCAGTTGCTCGGCGAAGAGGAATGTTGCCGATGATTCCTCCCCGTGATGCGTTGGCGGCAAGGCCAGGTACGCCTGCAAAGGTGTGGGCACATAGCTACAAATCATCGCGTTCAGGAGCACCCGCTGCTCCGTGGAACAGCCCCGCACCAAAATGTCCGCCACTGCGTCCCGCATGAGATCACCCAATTGACGCAACTGCGAGGTCAACAGCGGGGGCAATTTGCTGCCGGAGCGGCGCACGGAGGACCGCAGCGCATCCACCGCTGCCCCCATTTGCGCAATTTCCTGCGCAACGGGGTCGACGGCGGGCTGCGGGGGCGCCGCCGCCGGCCCACCGCCGCCAAATCTTCCCGACCCAAAACGGCCAATCATTGCATCATCCTTGCCTCATGCTTGGTGGTGCTAGTCCCGTTCGGACTGGCGTGAGCGCTCCAAATACGGCTTGGCCTTGGCCAGTCCGTCCTCCAGGGCGTGGACAGTGCCTTCCATGTTCCTGGCCGCCGAGGCCCGGAAGGTGTCAATGGCGTCCATGGTCTGGAAAACATTGTCAAAGGCCTTCTGCAACGTTTCCACGCTGACACCGGAGGTGGATGCCTGCTCGTGGATGCGCACAGTCTGGTCCTTGAGCATCTCAGAGGTCTTCAAAATCATGTTGTTGGTGGTGGTGTTGATGGCGTCGATTTGGTCCAGGACCATCTTCTGGTTCGCCAGTGCCTGCGCCACAATGACTGCGGTGCGCAACGCCGAAATGGTGGTGGTGCGTGCCCTGTCAACGCCTTTGATGAGTTCCAGGTTGTTCTTCCGGATCAGGTCCATGGCCAGGTAGCCCTGCACCGACACTGCAAGCTGCGTCAGAATGTCCTGGTGGCGCTGGCGAATGGGAAACAAGACGTCGGCTTCGAGTTTCTGGGCCTGCTCAATTTGACCTGCGGCACGGGTGGCGTCAATCTTCTCCACGCAGGCAGCATCCAATGCCTTGGCGAAAACGGCATATTCACTCAGGCTTTGCATGGTCTCCCACAGCTGAACCTTTTCGCCGGCCAGGGAGGCGTTGTCCTTGAGGAGCTCGTCCTGCCCGGCCATCAGGGACTTGATGATCGCATCAAGCTGGGTTTGGGCCGATTCATACTTCTGGAAGTACTTGGCCAGTTTGTTCCCCCCCGGAATGAAACCCAGAATCTTTCTTCCCACACTTAGATCGGCATTATTGGGGGTGAGGTCCTCAACGGTGGTCCGCAGCTCGTTCAAGGTCCCGGCCACTTGGGCCTGGGGGCCGTTGCCGCTTTTTTTGGCGCCGGCCATGGACGTGGTGGAACGCTCCAACATGCGGCTGGAAGCATTCGAGGACGTGGTCATCTCATTCCCGGCCAGCTTGGAAATGCCATCTATCTTGCTGGTGAACTCGGGGCTGCGGGCATCATAGGCGGCAATTTCACTAATGTAATCCCGAGCCTGGGCATGAATCTCCGCCTGGCGTTCCGCCGGAACGGGAACCATGCCCGGGGCCTCTTCGACGGCAACAACGGCGGGCGCGTCAGGGGCCTTGAGGACCAAGGCCGTCTCGGTTTCAGAAGGAGGTGTCAACGGTGAAGTCATAGTCGGATCCAATTCATCTTTCAAGGCGGAGGGAGTTGGGGCAGGGGTGGGAATTATCCCAGCGGGACACCAAAGTCGGCGGCAATGCCGGCCAGGCCCGTGGCATAGCCCTGGCCCACTGCCTTGAACTTCCATTCCCCGCCGCTGCGGTAAATCTCGGCAAACAGCATGGAGGTTTCAGGGGCAGCGTCTTCACTGAGGTCAAAACGCACAATTTCAGAGTCGTTGGCTTGGTTCAGCACGCGGCAGTAGGCGCCGCGAACTTGGCCAAAGTTCTGCCGGCGTTCGTCGGCCTGGTCAATGGAGACCACAATGACGACGCGCTCGACGTCGGGAGCGACAACTGTCAGGTCAATCAGGATCTGCTCGTCATCCCCTGCACCCTCACCGGAGCGGTTGTCACCAAGGTGGGAGACGGACCCGTCCTTGGCGGTGGGCTGGTTGTAGAAGATGAAATCATCGGCGGAGCGGACCTTGCCGTTGGCGGCCACGAGCAACGCCGAGGCATCGAGGTCAAATGCTTCACCGGTGGTGGTGCGCGGATCCCAGCCCAAACCCACCACTGCCTTTTGCAGACCAGGATCGGTCTTGGTCAGTGAAAGGTTGTTGCCTTTTGCAAGTGTCAGTCCAGCCATGAGGGTTCTCATCCTTACTAGGTAATGGTGCAGGGGCGGGGTGCGGTCTGCCGCCACACTCCCGAAGCGAAACTAGTCCAAAACAATCCCGTAATCCGTGGCAATGCCATGCAAACCGCTTGCATATCCCTGACCCACGGCACGGAACTTCCATTCGGCGCCATTGCGGTAGATCTCAGCAAAGACCATGGTGGTTTCGGAGGCGGCATCCTCGGAAAGGTCGTAACGAACCACTTCCTGATCCGTGTCCTGGTTCACCACGCGGCAGTACGCGTCACGCACCTGGCCAAAGTTCTGCCGGCGGGCATCGGCCTGATCAATGGAGACAACTATGATCACCTTGTCAATGTCGGTGGATACCGCGGTGAGGTCAATCAGGATCTGCTCGTCGTCACCGTCACCTTCGCCGGTGCGGTTGTCACCCAGGTGCTTGACGGAGCCGTCCTTGGCTTCGAGCTGGTTGTAAAAGATGAAGTCGTCATTGGAGCGGACTTTGCCGTTGTGCCCAATCAGCAGGGCAGAGGCGTCCAGGTCAAACGCCTCACCGCTGGTGGTGCGGGGATCCCAACCAAGCCCCACCACAGCCTTGGTCAAGCCGGGATCCGCCTTGGTCAACGAAAGGTTGTTGCCCTTGGAAAGTGTCAAAGATGCCATTGAAACTGAACTCCTTAATGCGAAGTTGGTGAACTAAACGAACCGTTGGCGAAACCCTACAGGGTTGCTGCTGCAGGCTGTACCAGGTCCATGACGGTGCGGCCATTGGCGCGTTCGCCCAAGGCTGTGAACTTCCAGCCGGCATCTTCGCGGGAAACCTTGGCCATGATCATGGCAGTGTGGGTGCCGGCGTCGGTGAGCTGGAAGCGGGCCACTTCGGGGGAGCCGGGAGTTGAATCATCCACGAGGCGGCAGAAGGCGTTGGCAACGGTGTCGAAGGTCTGTCGGCTGTAGCTGCTGATGACAAAGACTATCTGGGCCACGGCGGGGGAAACCTTGGAGAGGTCCACGAGAATGACCTCATCATCACCGTCACCCTCGCCAGTAAGGTTGTCACCGGTGTGCTGGGTGGAGCCGTCCTTGCTTTTCAACTGGTTAAAGAACACATTGTCCAGGGCCTTGCCGGAGGCATCAAAGAAGATTGCCGAAGCGTCGAGATCCACTTCGGCTTCCTTCTTCAAGCCGCCAAAGAAACCACGCTTGGTGGGGGCTGCCGAATCCCAGCCCAGTCCCATGCGCACCCGGGTCAGGGCAGCGCCGTCGTTTTTCTTCAATGAAAGGGCCTGGCCCTTTTGCAAACTAAGTCCCATAGCGTTCTTCTCCTTTGAGGTTGTGCGGGTTTAAGTGGATGGGTTTGCTGGTTGGGGAATTGCGCCGCCCAAGCCCAGCTTTAGCGGGTGGAAGTCTGGAATTCGCGGGAAGGCCGTGAGGGCCTGCAATCCGCGCAGTAAATGGGCAACCGTCAGCGCCAGTGCGTTGATCCCCGGGGACCAATCAAATGTCTTCATGAACACGCGCTGACAAGCTCCTCATGAGGCCCCCGGTGCTTGGCGCCCGGATGGCATGGACGATGGTACTGCGGCCGCACGCGGCCCGTCGGCTCACGCGTGGATCGAACAATCCCAATTATCTCTGGTGAGCCTACATATTCCTAATGGTTGACGGGCCCAACAAGTTCCCGCAGCTTGGCCTGAGCTGTATCAGGGGTACGTGATTGTTACGGGCAAAAGCCCGATATAACACCGGCTTCAGGCACAGGCAGTAAGGTCATGCCCATTGCTGTCCATGCCGCTGGGGTGCCTGCCTGGATTCCTCGGACCGAAGTTGTTGAAAGTTTGGCTGAACTAAGGAGTTGGGGACTTGAGTGCTATTTTGCTGGACGCCAAAGGGCAGCGGCGGCTGAACATTTTGCTGCAGTGGGCGGAAGCAACTGCCCTTGCTGGACACCAGGTGCCTGAAGAAAACCATTTGGTGATGATTGCCCATACCAAGGTGGTCTCCGTTGACGGGGACGGGGAAACAGTGGTCCAAATGTGGGCGCCCACCATTGAATGGATGTTGAAGCAGGCAGCTTTTGGGGTTGTTGAACCATTTTTGCAGTTGCCTGATGAATTGCAGCTGCCCGTGGGCTACGTGCCCGTGCCGGTTGAAATGGGTGCCATGGAGGAACCGGTGCCGCCGGCGGCAGCCCCTGGGGCGGAGTTGGCTGCGGAAGAGGTCATTCTGCCCGATCCTCCCCTGAAAATATCTCCCAAGGCCGCCGTTTCCAGAACCCCCAAGTGGGAAACCGCCGCCATGGAGCAAGTGCAGGGAACCATCAAACGGTGCATTAAGCCCTTGGAGTCTTTGCGGGCCCGGGACGCCAATGAGGGCGACACCCGTATGGTGGTGACGGATCTGTTGTGTGAAGGCTTGGACTATGACAAGTTCAAGGATCTCACCACCGAGTACATGGTGAAGCAGGACTTTGCGGACTACGGGGTGCGCATTGACAAGCAGATGGTGGCCTTTATTGAGGTCAAGCGCATCAGCCAAAAACTCAATGAACGTCACTTGCGCCAAGTCCTCATGTATGCGGTCAATGAGGGTGTGGAGTGGATGGTTTTGACCAATGGTGCCGTCTGGCAGGCCTACCACCTCACCGGCGGGCTTCCCGTGGTGGTGGATCTTGCCTTTGAAGTCGACCTCTTGGGGCCAGCCAGCCTGGCTGAAAAGACCGAGCTGATGTTCCTGTTGCACAAGGAAGCTCTCAAACGCCGAAGGATTGACGACGTCTGGCGCCATCGCGCGGCCACGGAACCGGGAGCGCTGCTGGATGTAATCCTCTCCGAACCGGTCCTCGACCAGCTCCGCAGGGAGGTGCGGCGTCGAACCGGCATTGCCACCACCGCGGAATCCCTGAGCGAGGTGATCCGCACCGAAATTGTGGACCCCAAATTGATAGCCAGGCTGTTCAAGGTCTCCGAGGCTGCCAAACGCTGAGCAGCGGAGCGCCAACTTACCGGACAGGAATGCAAAAAAGCAGCACAAATGGACAAGTTAGGGTGTGGTCAGTCCACAGCTGGACATTTTTGTCCTACAGTGAGATTCATGAAAATCGCGATCTTTGCCACCTGCATTGTGGATGCCATGTATCCGCGCACCGCACGCGCCACTGTCACGCTGCTGGAACGCCTGGGGCACGAGGTGGTTTTCCCTGCTGGGCAGGCGTGCTGCGGACAAATGCACGTCAATTCCGGTTACTTCAAGGAAGCCCACGCAGTGGTGGCAAACCACGTACGCGCCTTTGACACCGACGATTACGATGTGGCCGTGGCACCCTCCGGCTCCTGCGTTGCCAGCGTGAAGCACCAGCATGAGCTCGTGGCCCGGCGCTGCGGCGATGCGGCGCTCGAGGCCAGGGCCGCCGTGGTGGGCGCCAAGACATACGAACTTTCGCAGCTGCTGACGGACGTCCTGGGCGTGACCAACGCGGCTGAACAGCTGGGCTCATATTTTCCGCACAAGGTCACCTACCATCCAAGCTGCCACGGCATGAGGTTGCTGAAATTGCAGGACCGGCAGTTGAATCTGCTCAAAAGTGTGGACGGCATTGAGATGGTGGAGCTGCCCGAAGCGGATCAATGCTGCGGTTTTGGTGGAACCTTTTCCATGAAGAACGCCGATGTGTCCAGTGCCATGAATGCTGACAAGGCAGCCAACATTTGTGGCACGGGGGCGCAGTTGTGTGCTGGTGGTGACGCCAGTTGCCTCCTGCACATTGGTGGCGGGCTTTCACGCCAAGGCAGCAATGTGGGCACGCTGCACTTTGCAGAAATTTTGGCCAGCACGCTGGAGAACCCCGTCACGGTCACCGGCGGGATCAAATTGGCAGGGAGCAAGCGATGAGCAACACTTTTCTGGGCATGCCCGCATTGCCTGTTTATGGTCATGGCAACCTCAACGCCACCGAAGCCTTTCCCAAGGCCGCGCACCGCGAGCTCGGCAATGCGCAGTTGCGGGCCAATCTGGGGCACGCCACCCACACCATCCGCGACAAGCGCCTGAAAGTGGTGGCCGAACTTCCCGACTGGGAGGACATGCGGGATGCCGGCAGCGCCATCAAGGATGCCACAATGGCCAATTTGCCGGCCTTGTTGGAGCAGTTTGAGGCGAACTTCACTGCCCGCGGCGGCATCATCCACTGGGCCCGGGATGCACAGGAAGCCAATGAGATTGTCACGGCGTTGATTCGTGAAACCGGGGAGACCGAGGTGGTCAAGGTCAAATCCATGGCCACCCAGGAAATTGGTTTGAACGAATATCTTCAAGAGCAGGGCATTGCTGCCTACGAGACCGACCTGGCAGAACTGATTGTGCAGCTTGACCATGACAAGCCAAGCCACATCCTGGTCCCGGCCATTCACAAAAACCGCAGCCAGGTCCGGGAGATCTTCCTGCGGGAGATGCCCGTGGTGGACCCGGACTTGACGGACGAACCCGCCCGCCTGGCTGAAGCCGCCAGGACTCATCTGCGCAAAAAGTTCCTCACGGCCAAGGTGGCTGTTTCGGGGGCCAATTTCGGTCTGGCGGACACGGGCACGCTGACAGTGGTGGAATCCGAGGGAAACGGCCGGATGTGCCTGACCCTGCCGGAAACCCTGATCACTGTCATGGGCATTGAAAAGTTGTTGCCCTCCTGGAGTGATTTGGAGGTATTCATGCAGCTGCTGCCACGATCCTCCACGGGCGAGCGCATGAACCCCTACACCTCGCTGTGGACAGGGGTGACCCCCGGAGACGGGCCGCAGCAAGTGCACTTGGTGCTGTTGGATAATGGCCGCACGGCGGCGCTCTCGGACCAATATGGCCGCACCGCGCTGAATTGCATTCGCTGCTCGGCATGCATGAACGTTTGCCCCGTCTATGAACGCACCGGCGGGCACGCCTACGGTTCCACCTATCCCGGGCCCATTGGCGCCATCCTCTCGCCCCTCATGACAGGCATCAAGAGTGAAGAAAACAATTCCCTGCCGTACGCATCCTCACTGTGCGGGGCGTGTTTTGACGCCTGCCCGGTGAAGATCAACATTCCTGAAATCCTGGTGCACCTGCGCGGGGAGGACGTGGATTCCAAACGGGCGAAGCTGAAGGTGCCCAGCCAAATGGATTTGATGATGAAAGCGGCCGAGTGGGCGTTTTCCAGCGGCACCACCTTGGGGCTGCTGGAGAAGGGCTTGCCCCTGGGGACACTGGCTGCAGGACGGGACAAGATCATTAAGAAACTCCCCGGTATTGCCGGTGGCTGGACGCAAAGCCGTGACATTCCGGCCCCGCCCACGCAGTCCTTTAGACATTGGTGGGACAAGGAGCATGGGAAAGGCGCCGGCGCCGTCGCTGAAAAGGCCGCCCGTGGCGGGGAAGGGGAGCAGGCATGAGCGCGCGCGAGGACATCATGAACAGGATTAAATCCGCCTTGAGTGACGCACCCCAGGCGCCCATGGTGCCGCGGGCATACCGGCGCAGCTCCACCATGACGGCGCAGCAACGCCTCGAGCAACTGGTGGACCGCCTGGTGGATTACAAGGCCAATGTGTTCCTCACGCCCACGGCGGAGGCGGGCGCGCGGGTGGCGCAGCTGCTGGCGGGAAGTTCGGCCGTGGTGGTCCCGCACGGTCTGCCCCAGGAATGGCTCAACGCCCTACACGACGCCGGCACCCCCGCCGTGCACGTCGACTCACCCGAACGGCCCCTGTCAGTCGCCGAGCTCGACGCCGTGGATGCCGTAGTGACGGGGGCGGCCACGGCGGTCTCGGAAACCGGCACCATCATGTTGGACGGCAGTGCCGGCCAAGGGCGGCGGGTCATCTCGCTCGTACCGGACAGGCATATTTGCCTTTTGCGGGCCGCAGACATTGTGGAGGTCCTGCCCGAGGCCATTGCCCGTCTGGAGCCCACGCGCCCGCAAACATGGATCAGTGGGCCCAGTGCAACCAGCGACATTGAACTGGAACGTGTTGAAGGGGTGCATGGTCCGCGGACCTTGGACGTCATCATTCTTCTCTGAGGCCGCTGCGCGCCGGTAATCGGGCAGGTAATCGGGCCGGCGCGGAGGCGGGCCTCGACAGCTTCGTTTTCCGGTGGCAGCATGGCCGTCATGGAAACTTGGGAAGTGCTCAGTGATGCCTTTGGCCGGATCGAGACAGTGGTTTCGGGGGTATTGGAAGGTTTGGAGCTGGACAAGGTGAATTGGCGCCCCGGCGGGGAGGGCAACTCCATTGCCTGGCTGCTGTGGCACCTGGCCAGGATCCAGGATGAACAAATTGCGGAAGTTGCCGGCATAGACGGCATTTGGAGCGCGGCCGGTTACGCGCCGAGGTTTGCCTTTGCCTTGGATGAGAAAGATACCGGTTACGGGCACTCCCCGCAGCAGGTGGACGCGGTTCAGCTGAAGGGTCTGGACCTGCTGCGCCAATATCACGAAGCAGTGCTGGCGCAGAGTCTTGGCTTTCTTCGGGGCCTGGACAATGTGGAACTCGACAAAATTGTTGATGACCACTGGGACCCGCCCGTGACCTTGGGGGTGCGGCTGGTCAGCATTGTGGATGATTGCCTGCAGCATGCCGGGCAGGCCGCCTACATCAAGGGGCTCGCTGACGGGCTGTGGCGCAAATAAGGGCGTCTTTCCCACGTGTGCCGGTGCCCTTACAAATTCCGGCGATACTCCCTAGACTGACTGGAATCCGTCGCCGCCAGGCAAGTTTGCATCAGCTTGTTCGATTTCCAACCATGGCAGGGCAGGCATCGGCGTCGAATTGATTTCTCGTTGCACCGGAAGGCCTCATCGGATGCCTTTCAAACTAACTTAGAGAAAGAGCGCACTCCATGTCAGGAAACAAAGCTGTTGCCTACAAGAGCCCCGGGGTTGTCGAAGTCATTGACATCGACTACCCCACCTTTGAACTGAAGGACGGGCCGGGGGTCCACCCCTCCAATGTGGGGCGGAAGGTGCCCCACGGTGTCATCCTTAAGACTGTTGCGACCAACATTTGCGGGTCCGACCAGCACATGGTGCGCGGACGCACCACCGCGCCGTCGGATCTGGTCCTGGGGCATGAGATCACCGGCGAGGTGGTGGAGGTGGGACCTGACGTTGAATTCATCAAGGTGGGGGACATCTGCTCGGTCCCCTTCAACATCTCCTGTGGACGCTGCCGCAACTGCAAGGAACGCAAAACGGGCATTTGCCTGAACGTGAACCCGGCCGGCTATGGCAGCGCCTACGGCTATGTGGACATGGGCGGTTGGGTGGGTGGCCAGGCCGAGTATGTGCTGGTGCCCTACGCCGACTGGAACCTGCTGAAGTTTCCGGACCGGGACCAGGCGCTGGAAAAGATCATGGACCTGACCATGCTCTCTGACATCTTCCCCACCGGATTCCATGGCGCCGTCTCCGCCGGGGTCACCGTGGGCTCCACCGTGTACATTGCCGGGGCAGGTCCGGTGGGCCTGGCAGCGGCGACGTCGGCCCAATTGCTTGGCGCCGCCGTGGTCATTGTCGGTGACATGAACGCGGAGCGGCTCGTGCAGGCACGCAGCTTTGGTTGTGAAACCATTGATTTGACCCAGGGCGGCCCGGGCGAACAAATTGAGCAGATTCTTGGCTCCCCCACCGTGGACAGTGCTGTGGATGCCGTTGGTTTTGAAGCCCGCGGGCATGGTTCGGACGCCGGAGAAGCGCCGGCGACGGTGTTGAACTCCCTGATGGACGTCACGAATGCCGGTGGTTCCCTGGGAATCATTGGCCTCTATGTGACAGGCGATCCCGGCGCGTCCGATGAAGCGGCCAAGAAGGGGGCGCTCTCGCTGAGCCTGGGCACCGGTTGGGCGAAGTCGCTGGCGTTCACCACCGGCCAGTGCCCCGTCATGAAGTACCACCGGGGCTTGATGATGTCGATCCTGCATGACAAGGTCTCCATCGCCAAGAATGTCAACGCCCAGGCCATCTCCCTGGTCGACGCGCCCCGCGGCTATGCCGAGTTCGACGCCGGTGCGGCCACCAAGTATGTCCTGAACCCCAACGGTTATTTGAACTAGCCACAGATGCCGCGGGCGCCTGCGCCCTTGCTGGAGGAGTCCTTCGTTTCTCGCGAGGGGCTCCTCTGTGCTGTGCGGTGCTGTGCTGCCTTGCCCGCTGTTGTGCAAGTCCTGATCCACCCGCCAGTGCCGGCGCTGCTGCCGAGAAACCATCGGACCTGTCCAAAGGACTCGTATCAGTAGTACCCAAGGTCACGATTAGATAACGGTACTATCGGGGCTGACCGCGCGGGTGTGCACTTTAGAGGTCAGGAGAAGCTCCCAGCCCGGGAGCTTACCAAAGGAGATATCATGCAAGGAAGAACATTGCTGGTAGCTGGAACCATGGTCGCGGCCATGCTGGTTCCGGTGACGGCGGCGTCTGCCGTCGATGACATCAACACCGACAGCTTGCGCAAGGCAGTCACCGTCGGCGGCATCATGTCGCATGAGCGCGTGCTGCAGCGCATTGCCAACAACAATGACGGAACGCGTGCGTCGGGAACACCGGGTGACGCGGCATCCGCCGACTATGTCAAGAAAACCCTGAAGAAGGCCGGCTACAAGGTCACGGAACAAAAGTTTGACTTTCCTTTCTATCAGGAAGTCACCCCGGCGACCCTAAGCCAAGTATCACCCACACCCACCCCCTATGAAGTGGCCTCCCTGGAGTACTCCGGCAGCGGAAGCGTGACTGGCCAGGTGGTCCCCACCACGAACGTTGTGATTCCAGCAACGCCGGAGCCGAGCTCGGCGTCGGGCTGTGCAGTCACGGACTTCGTTCCCGCCTCCGCAAGCGAGCCGCAGGTGGCTTTGATCCAGCGTGGCACGTGCACTTTCGAAATCAAGGTGGCCAATGCCATTGCGGCCGGGTATGACGCGGCAGTGGTCTTCAATGAAGGTAACCCGGGGCGGACGGAGCTGCTCACCTCGGTCACCCTTGGTACCCCGGTATCCATTCCCGTGGTGGGTGTCAGCTATGCCGATGGCGTTGCACTTTACGAGGCCTCCCAGCTGGGTTCCGTCACCGTCGCGGTCAGCACCGACATCATTGTTGAAACACGCACCACCACGAACGTCATTGCGGATTCCCCGAAGGGCAACCGCGACAAGACAGTTGTTGTTGGCGCGCATTTGGACTCGGTGCTTGACGGGGCCGGAATCAACGACAACGGCAGTGGCACGAGCGTGATCCTGGAGACCGCCGTCCAAATGTCAAAGTTGAAGGCCAAGCCGCGGCAGATGGTGCGCTTTGCCTTCTGGGGTGCTGAAGAGTCAGGGCTCCTGGGATCAACGCACTACGTGAATAGCCTCAGCGACCAGAAGCTGGCAGCCATCTACGCGAACTTGAACTTCGACATGTTGGGTTCAACGAACTACGTGAGGTTCGTGTATGACGGCGACGGCTCGGCTGATCCCGACGGCCTGACAGGGCCTCCCGGGTCTGCCCAGATCGAATCGGTGTTCAATGACTACTTCGCCGGTAAGGGCCTGGCAAGCGCACCGACTGCCTTTGACGGCCGTTCCGATTATGGGCCGTTCATTGCCGCCGGCATCCCGGCGGGCGGGTTGTTCAGTGGTGCCGAAGGCGTCAAGACCGCTGAGGAAGCGGCCCTTTTTGGCGGGATAGCCGGGGCGCCGTATGATCCGTGCTACCACCAAGGCTGTGACACGGTGAACAATTTGAGCACGGCGGCCCTGAATGAGTTGGGGGATGCCGCAGCCCATGCGGTGATGACCATGGCCATGAGCAAGTCCGGGTTCTTCGAAGACGGCAGCAGGAGGGCACCACAGCCTGAACTTTCCGTCGAGGACTTCCCCTACTGGGGCAGCCACCAGGTCCGCTAGAGGACCACAGGGATCCGGTCCGCCAATGGCACAGCGGACCGGATTCCTGCTTCTGCTATTTTTCCCAGGGCGCCTTGAAGGGGTAGTACTTCTCCAAAAAATCCGTCACTTGCTCGCGGCGTTGCTCGGCCGTGGCGTCGCCCGTGCTGCCGTCATTGAGGCAAATGAAATCAGCGTTGCGCAGGGCCAAAATCCGCGGCAGGTCAGCCAGGCCGGAGGTGGCGGCAGTGTCCACATAGATGCCCCTGCCGTCCTTGTGGGCGACGGCCCGGCCCGTCAACAGCGCGTAATAGTGGTACAGGGAGTTGGTGACGGAAATGTTCTCCGCGGCCCGGAAGGTGCTCGCTGCGGTGGCTGCAAATTCGGCGGGAAATTCCTGGTTCAGCTCCGCCAGCACCGATCTGCGAAGCGGAGCCGCATTGTGCTCCAAATGGTGGGTTGTGAAGGCGCCAAAGCGTTCCCAGAGCAGCCGCCGGTTGACCCTGGCCGAGTTCTCAAAGCCGCTGCGGGCGGCCTCGCTTTCACCCAGGCCAATGCGGGTGGGGGACAGCACGAAGCGGGTGATGCCACCGGCTGTGAAGAACAGGTCGGGGGAGACGGGCCGGCCAAAAAACATGTCGTCATTGGAATACAGGAAGTATTCCGACAATCCCTCAATATGATGCAGCTGGGATTCCACGGCCATGGAGTTGTGGGTGGGCAAAACCGCGGGATCGGCAAAATGATCCTTGCTGCGAACCAGCGTCACCTTGGGGTGTTCGGCGAGCCACGCCGGCGCCGGGGAATCGGTGGCAATGAAGATCCGCCTTACCCAGGGGGCGAACATGTGCACCGAGCGCAGCGCGTATTTAAGCTCCTCAATCTGGCGGTAGCGCGCTTCATGCCTGTCACCTTCACCTAGCACGGCCCCGGCCTCCAAGGCGCTGCGCGCCTCCTGGTAGCCGGCAGTGCTGCCATCAACCCAGGAGAAGACCATGTCAATGTCGAATCGGACGTCGAAGACGTGGTCAATGAACATGTTTTCAATGGTGGGCCAGCTGGCTCCATACAGGTCAATGGAGCTGCGGGTGGCATCGCGGTATTCCATGGTGCGCCGCGTCAGGGAGTTTTCCACCGGGAGGCGGATGTGGGCGGGGGTGAACTCCCAAAATTCCAGCTGCACCCCCCAATTTGAACCGTAGAACAGGCCGCCCACGGGCTCGACGCGGGGCCGGAACAAACGCACGATCCGGGTCGCGGCAGAGGCGGCCAGGACGCCGTCGGCCACCAGCACCGTTGACTTCTTCGTGTCAACACTGCGTGCATAGAAGGGCTCATTGGCGCAGGCCGTGGCCAAAGCCGCTTCCAAGCTTGGGCGCAGGGAAAGGTCAAGGGCCAGCACCGGGCGCTGGTCATTGCCGCGCACCAAAAGAAATTCAATGCCATGTTCATCAAGGACCTGGCGGACAAAAAGAAGATCAGCCACCATGGCTTCATGGGGTGTGAGGCCGTTTCCGCCGGCCGCGCCATTGAGCAGGGCCAGCCGGCCCCGGCGCACGGCCACATCCCCCCGTGTGGCAATGCGGTCGGCCGGGTCGTTGACGGTGGGGTCGGCGGCGAAGGATGAGGTGATCATGGCAGGCTCCTAAGAATGGCGGTGAAACCAGTCCCGAGCCTACAGCGCTAGGGGCGTTCGACCCCGACATTGCCCTTGGGCGCGCGCCTGCGGTGAAAAATCAATGCCACGGCAATGCCGGCAAGCCAAAAGTCCTTGGCTAGGGCAGTCCCATCGGCAGTGGGGCGGATGCCGTCAGGCTCCGTCATGCCGGGAGTCTTCAGGTAGGTGGCAATGAGACCCCCTGAGAAGGCGGCCAGGGCCAGGCCGGCAAGTCTGCTTGACACCACCGGCGTCAACAGTGCGGCACCAATTCCCATTTCGGCGAAGCTCAGGTACTTCCCAAACTGCTGCGGCGTCAGGGTGCCCACCGGCGGAATGGCGCCGCTGGCCATGCCCTGCAGCCCCGAAGCCTGTTCAACGGGCAGGGAAAGCTTGTTGATTCCGGAATTGAGAATGAAGGCTCCGGACACGAGGCGAAGTGCGGCATTGCTGATGCTAAATCCCATGGCGTGCTCCTGTGAGGGTTGGCGGCTCTGTTGCAGCCAGCCTAGACGCCGCCACCACCTCTTTGCCAGGCCCCCGTGGCACAACCGCGGCCATGCCGGACACCAGCGCCCGCAGTCCCAGATCAAAAGCGGCGTCGGCATCACTGCGCGCCACGGCAGTGCCGTCCCGGGGGCGGGTCCCCGCGGCCGGTCCTTGCCGGGCGGCTCCGCGCCGGGCCACGGCGGCAGAAAAGTGCGGAGATTCCAAGGCCATGGATCCGGCGTCGAATATGTCCGCCGGGGCATTGACGTCGTAGGCGGAACCGTAAATGAAGGACTCCAGGGCAACCACGGCATCAATGATGGACTCCGGTGGCCAGCCGGCATCCTGAAATCCCTGTGTGACTGCCTCGTACATGGTGATGGTGGCCGGCGCGTTGGTGACAGGCAACAGCGCGATGACGGGGATCAGGGGCACATGCGCGGCAAAAACATTCCGGTACGAGTATGCCCAGTCAACCACCGCCTCCGCCCATGGCTTGCTGGCAAAGCCTGAAACGTCCACGCGCCCCATCAAATGGTCCTCCACCAGCAGCAGGACATCCTGTTTGGAGCGCACGTGGTTGTACAGCGCCGACGGCGCAACGTTCAATGATTTGGCCAGGGCCGCCATGGTCAACCCCTGATATCCCTGGGCGCCGACAAGCTTTAAGGCAGCCTTGGTGATGCCGCTTGAACTGAGCACTGCGCGCACGGGGCGTCCTGCCCGGCGTCGTCCCCGCGTCTCCTGCGATGACGGTTCTTCCACAGCCGCTGCTCCTTCCGGCATTGACGGGCACAAAACTTCTTGGGCATCCATCTTTACGATTCTAGTGACATGGATTACCCTCTAGTATAAATGAATGACATTCATTTAGTGATGTTTGTAACCCCGTATTGCAGGAGAAAAGACCATGACAGTTGACGCAGCCTCCACACTTGAACGTGATGTGGTCATTATTGGGGCAGGCCCCTCAGGACTGAGCGCCGCGCGTGAATTAAAAAAGGCCGGGTTGAGCGTAGCCGTGGTGGAAGCACGCGGCAGGGTGGGTGGCCGCACCTGGTCCGACACCATTGATGGCGCCTGGCTGGAAATTGGCGGCCAATGGGTTTCCCCCGACCAAACCGCACTCATTGCCTTGCTGGCGGAGTTGGGCATTGACACCTACCCGCGCTACCGCGAAGGGGACAGCGTCTACATTGCTCCGGACGGCACCCGGACCCGCTATACCGGCGAAATGTTCCCCGTCAGTGCTGAAACTGAGGCGGCCATGAACAAGCTCATCGCCGTTTTGGACGAACTGGCCGCACTCATGGACCCCGCCAAACCTTGGGATCATCCGCAGGCCCGCGAACTGGACATTATCTCCTTTCACCACTGGCTGCGGGCGCAAAGCGACAATGAAGAGGCCTGCAACAACATTGGATTGTTTATTGCCGGCGGCATGCTGACCAAACCCGCCCACGCGTTCTCGGCCCTTCAGGCAGTGTTTATGGCCTCCTCCGCCGGATCGTTCAGCAACCTGGTGGATGACAACTTCATCCTCGACAAGCGCGTCAAGGGAGGCATGCAGGGCGTGTCCCTGGCCATGGCTGCTGAACTGGGCGGGGACGTGATCCTCAATTCACCGGCGCGCACTGTGCGCTGGCAGGACAACGGTGACGGCTACCTTGCCACGGTGGTTTCCGACGCCGCAACGGTGACGGCAAAGCGCGTGGTGATGGCGGTTCCCCCCAATCTGTACAGCCGCGTCTCCTTCGATCCGCCCCTGCCCCGCCGCCAACACCAGATGCATCAACATCAGTCGCTGGGTCTGGTCATCAAGGTGCATGCCGTGTATGAGACGCCGTTCTGGCGCGGGGAAGGTTTGTCCGGAACAGGCTTCAGTGCCGCGTCGTTGGTCCAGGAGGTCTATGACAACACCAACTTTGGTGATGACCGCGGCACCTTGGTGGCCTTTATCTCCGACGAAAAGGCCGATTACGCCTTTTCGCTTTCCCCCGAGCAACGCCAGCGGGAAGTCACCGCGTCCCTGGCGGAGTTCCTGGGCGAGGCCGCCAAGGAGCCCGTGGTCTATTACGAGTCTGACTGGGGCTCGGAGGAATGGACCCGCGGTGCCTACGCGGCCAGCTATGACCTGGGCGGCCTGCACCGCTACGGCCCCGATCAGCTCACGCCGGTGGGACCCATTCACTGGTCCTGTTCCGACCTGGCGGCCGAGGGCTACCAGCATGTCGATGGGGCGGTGCGCATGGGGCAAAGCACTGCCAAGCAGCTCATTGCCGAGCTGCTGCCGGGCCACCCGTAGAGCTTTCAGCAACAGCACAGTGAAGTCCTGAAGGAGGACCCATGCGGTACGTAGTTGGATACGCGGCCACGGCACGTGGCGTTGATGCCGTCCATTTGGCAGTGGCATTGGCCCGCAGGCAGGGTGCCACCTTGGATTTGGTCATGGTGATGCCGGAGGATTCGCCCTATAACGGGGTCTATCCGCCCGTATCCGGCTTTGGTGACATTCTGACCCAGCAGGTCTCGCAGTGGCTTGATGAGGGGCTGGCGCTTATTCCCGGCGATGTGCAGGCGCAGGCGCACATCAGGCGCGGCGAATCCGAGGCGGAGGCGCTGATGCAGGCTGTGCAGGAGCTGGGTGCTGAATTGCTGGTCATTGGTGCCAGCAGTACAGGACTGTTCAAGCGGTTCTCCGTCGGCTCGGTGGCCAGCTCCCTGCTGCATGCCGCGCCGGTCCCCGTGGTGCTGGCCCCGGCCGGATACAGCCGCACGGAGCCGATCGTCCGCATTACCTGCGCGCTGGGCACGCGGGAAGGGGCGGTGGATGTCCTGGACTTCGCCCTGGGCATGGTCCAGGTGCGCGATGTGCCACTGCGTCTGTTGTCCCTGGTGGCTCTGGGTTCCGGGGATTCCACAGCCGACGTCGAACAGGCGCGGGTACATCTGAATGCAATTGCGGAGTCCATTCCAGGGCACCGCACCCAGGAACTGGAGCATTCGGATGTAGAGGTTCTGGTGGGGCATGGCCGCAGCATTGAAGACGCCGTGGACGAGCTCGACTGGGACAACGGCGAAATCCTGCTTATTGGATCCAGCCGCCTGGCGCAAAACAAGTCAATCTTCCTAGGTGCCACTGCGAACCGCATATTGCGGGCGCTGCCGGTTCCCATGATCGTGGTGCCGCGCAACCATCCATCAGGAACCCCGGTGTCTGCACCCACCGTCCATCAGTCTGACAATCCGGAGACAGCGAAATGAGCACAACAAAAGCCGCCAGCAATGGCTTAAGCGAAAAGGGCCTGAAGGCTGGCTCCGTGGGACTCATTGGCGCGGTGGTCATTGGCGTCTCCTGCATTGCACCCGCGTACACCCTGACCGCAGCACTGGGACCTACGGTTTCCGAGGTGGGGGTGCACCTGCCGGCCATTTTTCTCGTGGGATTCATCCCAATGCTCCTGGTGGCCTTGGGTTACCGGGAACTGAACAACGCCATGCCCGACGCCGGCACCTCCTTCACCTGGGCAACGCGCGCCTTCGGTCCCTGGCTGGGTTGGATGGGCGGGTGGGGGCTCATTGCGGCCACCATCATTGTGCTGTCCAACCTGGCTGCCGTGGCAGTGGACTTCTTTTACCTCATGCTGGCCCAGGTTTTTTCCAATGATTCCCTGGCGGATTTGACCACTGTGCTGCCGTTGAACATTGCCACGACCCTGGTCTTCATTGCCGGCGCGTGCTGGATTTCCTACCGGGGAATGGAAACCACCAAGTCCTTCCAGTACATCCTGGTGGCCTTCCAGCTGTTGGTCCTGGGCTGGTTCGCCGTGGCGGCCTTTGCCCATGTGGCCAACGGCACAGCCTTTGACGCCACCACCATTTCCCCCGACTGGTTCAATCCTTTCGCGGTGGAATCCTTCTCACAGTTTGCCGCAGGCGTTTCCCTCTCCATCTTTATTTTTTGGGGCTGGGACGTGACGCTGACCATGAACGAGGAGACAAAAAATCCGGAGAAGACCCCGGGCCGCGCGGCCACCGTCACGGTGGTGGTGATCATGGTCATTTACATGACAGTCTCGCTGGCGACGCTGGCCTTCGCAGGCATTGGCACCGAGGGCCTGGGTGCCGGCAACCCGGAGAACCAGGGCAGCATTTTTGCCGTCTTGGCCGGCCCGGTCATGGGGCCGTTCGCCATTTTGATGTCCCTGGCCATACTCAGCTCATCGGCGGCATCACTGCAGTCAACCTTCGTCTCTCCGGCACGGACCCTGCTGTCCATGGGCCACTATCGGGCCTTGCCGAAGAGTTTTGGAAAAATCAGTCCTGCGCACAAATCGCCCGGGTACGCCACTGTTGCAGCAGCAATTGCCGCCGCCGCCTTCTATGTCATCACACGCGTACTGTCCGAGAATGCCTTGTGGGACACCATTACGGCGCTGGGTCTGATGATTTGCTTCTACTACGGAGTCACGGCCCTGGCATGCGTCTGGTATTTCCGGGCCGAGGCTTTTAGGGGCGCACGGAGCTTCTTCTTCAAATTCCTGGCACCCCTCCTTGGCGGGGTGATCCTGCTGGTCATGTTCTTCAAAACGGCCTACGACTCCATGGACCCCGAGTATGGTTCCGGTTCCAGCATTGGCGGGCTGGGCCTGGTGTTCATTCTGGGTTGCGGCGTCCTTGCCCTGGGTTTGGTGCTGATGTTGGTCATGTACAAGCTGCGCCCGGAATTTTTCAAGGGTGAAGTCCTGGGCCGCGGCAGCCAGGCATACAACCCTTAAGAAAAAAACCCCCAAACTCAATCAGCGATTGAGTTTGGGGGTTTGTGCTGCGCCGGAAGAAGGATCAACTCTTGGGGCGGCGGGCAGCCTCACGCTCCTTGGCCAGCTTGGCTTCGGCACGGGCCTTGGCATGGACTGCGCGCTCCTCCACCAGCCAGGCAGGGGGAGCCTGCAGCAGTGCCGTGATGTCCGCCGTCGTCAGGGCCTGACTAATGTTGGAGCGGTTGAGGCCGCCAATGGAAATGTTCAGTTTTTGGGCAACGACCTGGCGGGGGTGCGGGCCATTGCGGCGAAGTTCGGACAACCATTCCGGCGGGTTGTCCTGCAGAACCTTAAACTCTTCCCGGCTGATGGCGTTGTCTTGAAATTCCGCAGGGGCTGCCGGCAGGTGAATGCCCAGCTTCTTCGCCGCGGTGGCGGGCTTCATGGCTTGGGGGGAAGGAACAATGTTCATGTATCCAGAGTACCGGTGGTGAAGCGGTAGTTTAGTTGAAAACCTTGCGTTAGGGTTGGCAAGTGCTTGAATCCCGCGAACTTAAAGTGACCTTTGTGCCGGGCGTTACCCCCGGAAAGTGGATCCACCGCTGGCAGGAGCGCATGCCGGACGTGCCGCTTGAGGCCAAGCCGGTTTCCGTGGACCATCAGCTCGACGCCGTTCGTGCGGGTGAGGCCGATATGGCGTTCGTGCGGCTGCCCGTGGACAAAACCGGTTTGCACGTCATTGAGCTCTACAGGGAACTCTCCGTTGTGGTGGCCCCCAAGGACCACCCCATTGCTGCCTTTGACGAACTCGATGTCAGTGATTTGGCAGATGAATACCTGCTCGCGGACCCCGAGGAGTTCCCGCAGTGGCGCGATGTTTCCACTGAAATAGCCGCCGGCAACCGCAAGCCCTTGCCGCCCATGGCCTCCTTGGACGAGGCGCTGGACCTGGTGGAGGCCGGGCTGGGAATTTTGATCCTGCCCATGTCAGTGGCGCGCCTGCTGAGCCGGAAGACCCTGCGCTCGCGGTTGCTGCACGGCGTGCCCGAGAGCAGTGTGGGCCTGGCCTGGGTGGATCATCTGCAGCCGCTGGCACTAAGTGACGAGGCTGTGATTCAGGAATTCATTGGCGTGGTGCGTGGCCGCAGTGCCCAATCCTCCCGCCAGCCCTCCGTCCAGGCAAAGCAGGATGCGGCACCAAAGAAAGGCGCTAAAACGTCCAAGGGTGCGGCGACGGCCAACGGCAAGGCTGCAAAAGGCAAGCCTGCGGGACCGAACCTTCGTGGCGGTGGCCGTCCCGGTGGCAAGGCCCGGGCGCAAAAGCGCGGACGGCGCTAACGGCCCGTCAGGCTGCCTGAAGATCCCGAAGCGGCAGCGGTCCCGGACGCAAAAACCGACCCGCAGCGGCGGCCCAAGGCCTGTGCTGCGGGTCGGTCCAGGGGCTTTGGGGCCCATGCCGCCGGGGGAATTATGCGGAGGCGTTTTCCTGCTGGGTCTTCTGGCGGGTGACGAGCACCTTGACGTCGTTCAAGTCAGCGACCACGCGGTTGAGCTGCTGCTTGGACTGCGGCCACTGTGAACCCTTGAAACGCTTGGCGTCGGGGCCTTCCCAGCGGACGGACTGAGCCTTGGAGTCCAGGGTGCCCATGGCCGACTGGATCTGGTCGATTGCCGTGGCAATCTTTGAAATCAGTTCTGCCATGTCCTGGGGATCGCTGCCGAGCATTGCCATGGTGCACTTCCTTTACTAAGAGGTTGGTTGCGGCCTGCGCCGCGGTGGTGTTGCGCCTGTGCCGGGGATGTCCGGTTCAGCGATTACTAAGAATCTATCCCAGCACGGCAATTGACGTCGATGGGCTGCGCTCCCCATGCAGCCCTCCCCATGCGCAGCCCGGCCACTGTCAAGTCATTGACACCCCATGGGTGCCATGCCATATTGGCTGAAAATGGCTTGGTGCGTCCGGGCTGGACGCGAACTCGAGGGGGAGGCCCGCGTGAAAGCAACAATGTGGGAAGTTGAGGCGTTTGATTACCACACGGCCGGGGAGCCATTCCGGATAGTTCCGGCGCTTCCCATCCTTATTGCAGGCCAAACCGTCAGGGAGCGCCGTGCACAGGCCATGACCGGGGACGCTGACACGATCCGGAAGCTGCTGGTCAACGAACCGCGCGGACACGCTGACATGTATGGCGGCTTTGTGGTGCCACCTGATGACGCCGGAGCCCACTTTGGTGCCTTGTTTTGGCACCGTGAAGGATTTTCCACGGTATGCGGCCACGGCACCATGGCTCTTGGCGCCTGGGCAGTACGCAGTGGATTGGTGAGGGCGCCGGATGATGGTGAAACCGACATTGTCATTGACATCCCTTCGGGCCGGGTCACCGCGCGGGTCACCATGGCCCAGGGAAAAGTGCACCAGGTGGCGTTCCACAGCGTCCCCTCCCACGTGGTGGCGCGGGACGTCAAAGTAAAGACAGCGGATTTTGGAACATTACGGGTGGATCTGGCCTGGAGCGGGGCCCTGTACGCCTCCTTGCCAGCATCAGCTGCAGGACTGGAGGTGACGCCGTCGAACTTGGCCAAGGTGGTGGCGGCGGGGCATCAGGTCTCCGCCGCCCTCAACGGCCATCCGGCAGCCATTGATCCGTCAGGAACCGGCTTGGAAAGCGTCTTTGGCACCATTTTTCATGAACCGGTCGATGCTCCCGGCGTTGGCCTGGTGCAGCGCAATGTCAGCGTTTTTGCTGATGGTCAAGTGGCCAGGTCACCCAGCGGTTCTGGTACGGCGGCTCGGGTGGCACTGCTCCGCGAGGCGGGGGAACTGGCCGACGGCGAGGTGCTGGAAAACTATTCCATCATTGATTCGCGTTTTACCGCACGTGTGGTGGAAACAACGGATGCCACCCCGGGCGGCGTCATTGTGGAAGTCAGCGGACAATCATTTCCCGTGGGGGAGGGCAAATTCACGCTTGATTTAGAGGACGAAATGGGGGTGGGATTCGTGTTGCGGTGACACAATGGCCCTGATTTAAAGGAAAAGCTGGGATTATAACTATATGAAGAAATCCAAAACCGCATTTGCCTCGGTACTCGGGGGCAATCAATTGGCGGACCGGATTTCTGTTTTGAAGTTGGGGCCTTCGCCCTTTCCCCTGTGGATCTCCATACTCATTGCAGTATTTATCACTGTCTCTGCCGTGGACGATGTGCGGCTGTTTACTACCCCGGACAGAGCCCAATACTGGCTGGCCATAAGCTGCACCGTGGCGTATTGGCTGCTTTGGTTGGCGCTGGCCTTCCGGCCAAAACTGGCAGCTCCCATGTTCATTGTCATGTTGGCGACCATGCTGCCGCAGGAGGAGCTGGGCGGACCCATCATATTTTCCTATGGAGCGATAGCTGTCAGCGCCTATCGCGTCTCGACCCGCAACCTGGCAGTCATGGTGGGTGGGTTCCTGATTTGGCAGCTTATGTGGATTCCCTTGGTGTCCGGACTGGGCTCGGCCCAGCTGTGGGCATACTTTCCCCTGACCCTGCTGATCACCACGCCGGGTCTGGCCATTAAGGTACTGCATGATCGCGCTGTCAGGGTGGAGGAAATACAACGGCTGGTGGAGCGGAACGCGGCCCAGGCAGCCGCCGAACAACGCGCTGAACTGGCCCGGGAACTGCATGACGTGGTCACCCACGGCCTGACGATGATTGCCGTGCAGGCCAACGTGGGAAGGATTACCGCCGACAGCGGCGCGCAGGACCACGCCTTGGCAGAAATTGGGGCCATGGCGCGCAGTTCGCTGGATGATTTGCGGCGCTTGCTCAAGACCATGCGGGCAGAGGAAGTCGCGGCGTATGCGGCCCCGGCATTGGCAGGCAGCGTCCAGCCCAGCCCCGCCACCATTGATCTGGCGCAGAGTGTGGCGAACACCCAGCGCCGGCTCAGCGGCTTGGGATGCCCCACCACTGTCTCCACCTCAGGCAACCTCGACGCCACACCTAATGGACTCCGGTCCACCTTGCAGCGCCTGTTGCAGGAGGGTTCCACCAATGTGGTGAAGCATTCAGGGGCGAACACGCAGTGTGAGATCTCACTGGACGTCTCCGGGCACAACATTGAACTTGTCATCAAGAACCTCATGACCCCGGGCAAGCCCCGTCTGCCTGTCTCAGGAACGGGTCTGGCGGGATTGAGGGAACGCGTGTCCCGGTTGGGGGGCACGCTGGACGCCGGCCCCAGGAATGGCTGGTGGTGCGTGCGCGCTGTGCTGCCCTTCAAGGAGAGGGAACGCCTGCCCTGAACTGTCCTTAGGGACAGACCTTGGAGGAAATGCCCTGAAATCGCTGTCCCTTTGACTAGACCCTGCCCCCGTGCATTGAATGAAAACCAGTGGATGCGTAGCGTCATAAGTGCCGGAAAAGTCTCCTGCCGCTGTATCAGCGGGAACTTACGGCCCCATTCCTAACTACGGAGAACGCCATGAACGCCAAAAACCCTTCTGCACTAAGCTGCAGGGCAGCTGCGCGCCGCCCAGCGGGCATTTGGCCTTCCGGATCCGCCGCCGCTACTGGAAAGTAATTGGCAGACGGACAGTCAAGGCGTTTGCCGTGGCCCAGGGACTTTTAAATTCCTCCTGCTCGCCTCAATACGTAGACTAGCCGCATGGCCTTAAGTGTGACGGATACCGAACAAATCAATGTGGTGATCGTGGACGATGAGAAGTTCGTCCGCGGGGCACTGCGGACATATCTGTCGCAAACCCAAGACGTGGTGGTGATTGCCGAGGGGGAAAACGGCCAAGAGGCCATTGACCTGGTGCGGCAACACCGGCCGGATGTACTGATCATTGATGTGCAAATGCCTGTCATGGATGGTGTGGCCGCCATTCGGCATATTGTGGCTGAATTCCCCGAAACACGGATTTTAGTTGTCACCGGGCACATATCCGATGTGTACTTAAAGGCTGCCCTGATTGCCGGGGCCAGCGGCTACGTGGTCAAGGACGCAGAGCCTGGACGCATAGTGACGGCGGTACGTGAGGTCAATGCCGGCGACTGTCCCATTGACCCTGCCGTGGCACACCTGCTGGTGGCAGACATTCGAGGCAGCCGCCCGGCGGCTGGCCCGGACACCACCACGGAACTCTCCGAGCGGGAGGAAAACGTGCTGAAGCTGCTGTGCGAGGGGCTCAGCAACAGTGAAATAGCCGCAGCCTTATTCCTGTCCGAATCCACTGTGAAATATCATTTGGTGCGTCTGGGCCGAAAATTCAATACCCGGGACCGCCTGCAGCTGGTGGTTACCGCGTTGCGCTCGGGTCTTGTATAAGCCATTGGGCAGCCAAACATGGCCCAAAGTTCATGTATCCGGTGCATTTGTTGGCCTGGGCACCCTAAACTGGGCAGTAACCAAATCTTGGTTATCCTTACCATTTTCTCGAAAGGAACAAACATGAAGTTCCCCCTCGCGTCCACAGGTGCAGCAGCGGTGCTGGCAGCAGGTCTTATTCTGGCTCCGGGACTTTCCCCGGCCCAAGCCAGCGACGGCATTGCCCCCGCAACCAGCAGTAGTGCAAACAGCTTGATGGGCTCCGGGTCCGTGGCCACCACCTATGGAATATTCCACCTGCCGTGCACCATTTTTGGCATCCGTTTCTGCTGAAAATTTTAGCTTCAAATTATAATTGGGGATTGTAATGCTTCGGGTGCCTGCAATGCTGCAGGCACCCGAAGGCTTTAAGCCCCTAGAATCCCTGCGCCTTGCGGTAGCGCTGCATTTGCTGGTGCCGCCGGATCAAGCTGTCGCGTCGGGGGGTCTGCTCCGCCCCCGGTTCTTCAGCCGTAACGTCTATGTGGCGCTCGCCAAACTGCCAGAGTAATAAATCGTCCAGCAGGCGGTCAGGCCCAGGGGAGTACCTGTGATCCAAGGCTTTGCGAACATTGGAAATGATCTCCGGTTGCAGCAGCGCCGCCAAATCCACTGTTTTCCCCAAATTGTGGGCCGCCACCAGCTCAGCCGCCCAGCCCCAATCGTCGTCGGACTTTCTGTCCACATGCGGCAACAGTGTCTGCCAGACTGCCTTGATGCGGTTGGGCGTGAGGGAAACATTGCCCTCGCCGTCAATGTCCCAATAGCTGGTGACTGTCTCATAACGGTCATGAAGTTCCGAGAACGCCGATTCCACCGTCTCCAACATGGCCGCCGTGGCGGTGAACTGCCTGTCAAAGTAGGGGCTCCAAGCGCGGGGGTCTTGTGACTTAAAGCGGATGTCGTGCTCAATCTCGCTCCACGCATGGGCAAAAATGGTCCGGATCTGGCATTCAAAAAAGTAACTGCCATTGTGGCGCGACTCCGGGTCCAGCGTTTCCTGATAATTGCGGACCACGTCATTTTGAATGGCCCGCAAAATCAAGTGCCGGCTTGAATACCCATAGGTGCCGGACTCGATGGAACCTATGTCCTTCTCAGTGTCGCCACGGCAGTCAAAGATGCTCCGCTGGCGCTTGATGAGGTTGGCCGCCTGCGCATTTTCACCGGGCAAGGTGGTGATGACACGGACACCCACCATATCTGTCAGATTTTTCATGGGTTCGGGAAACTGCAGACTGACGGTGCCGTCAGGTTCCGGTGCCATGCGGGAAGCCTTTTCCCGGAATGAATCCACTGATTTGGTGCGGCTGGTGACAAAGAGGGGAACGTCGTCCGCAGTGGAGAGGACGTCGCGGATCAGCGCCTCCATTTCCGCCGTCACCTTTTCCAGGGCCGGCCGTGCCCGCTCGTATTCCGCCACCGAGGCGTTGACGGCCGGCCGCAGCGAATCCTCGAGACGTTCCCAATTGCTACTCATGTCTTGAGCTTAAACGTCCGGCTGGCACCCAGGCGAACCACTTCGCTCCAGGGAGAAAATTTCTTCACGGGGTGTTGGGGCGGCTGCAACTGACTGGCCACGTAGGCTGGTGCCATGTTGACAGTTATTGGTGAAGCCCTGGTGGATGAAGTGGTGCGCGCAGGCCAAAATCCCGTGCCGCATGTAGGTGGCAGTCCCTTGAACGTGGCAGTCGGTTTGGCCAGGCTGGGGCACCCGGTGCAGTTTCTGGGCCGTTATGGCCACGATGCCTACGGGGAGCTGGTGGCTGAACATTTGCGCAGCAACTCCGTGATGGTTCCGCTTGCGGCCGATGAAATGCCCACCTCCGTGGCACGGGCAAATCTGCAAAGCGACGGTTCCGCCCGCTATGAATTTTCCCTTGACTGGGAACTGCCGCAACTTCACAGCCCTCTGGAGTCCAGCTTTGCGCCGCTGGCTGCAAGCACCTTGTTGCACACCGGGTCCATTGCCGCCATGTTGGACCCTGGTGCGGAGCAGGTCTTGGCAACGGTCACGGCCGCGCACCCCCGGGCCACCATTTCCTATGACCCCAATTGCCGCCCAAGCATTATTGCCGACGCCACTTATGCCCGCGCGCAGGCCGAGAAATTTGTGCGCCTGGCCGACGTCGTCAAGGCTTCCGATGAGGACTTGAGCTGGCTGTACCCAGGGGTGGACCCACAGGATTCGGCCCGCCGCTGGCTGGGGTTGGCCGGTGCCTCGGGGCCAGCCCTGGTGGTGGTGACCATGGGAGGGTCAGGTGCATGGGCGGTGTGCGCCGCCGGCGAGGTTTCCTGCAAGGTGCCCCCGGTTGCCGTTGTGGACACCGTGGGTGCGGGGGACTCCTTCATGGCAGCCCTGTTGTCAGCCATTGTGGACCGCGAACTTGATGGCGCTCAACGCCGCCCCCAGTTGCGGGCCATCGGCACCCAGGAGCTCTCCCGGGTCCTTGCCCATGCGGCCCAGGCTGCGGCCGTTACGGTCTCCCGCGCCGGTGCCAACCCGCCGAGCCGGGCCGAACTGCAGGACTGACCGCCGGGCAGCGCCGCCCGGAAGGCCCGGGCGGTCAAAGTGCATTCCAGCCCCTCATGAAAGGACGCGCATGTTCAACTACGATCCCTACTCCTTCCTGACCCCGGTTCCAGCTTTTACGGTGACCAGTGAATCCTTCGCGGACGGTGCCGTTTTGGCGCCGGCGCAGGTGCATGCGGGTGTGCACCCCGACGGCAGGGACCTGTCCCCGCAACTGTCGTGGACTGGATTCCCGGCGGCGACACGCAGTTTTGCCGTGACCATGTTTGACCCCGATGCCCCCACTGCCAGTGGTTTTTGGCATTGGGCAGTGGCGGACCTTTCAGTGGACGTCACTTCCCTCCCGGAAGGGGCCGGATCCGGCGATTCCCCCAAGCTTCCGGCCGGTGCCTTGGCACTAAAGAACGACGGCGGGTCCCCGGCGTACTCGGGCTCCGCGCCGCCCGAGGGGCATGGGCCGCACCGCTACATGGTGGTGGTGCATGCCGTGGACGTGGCGAAGCTTGATTTGGGCGACGACGCGACGCCGGCCACCTTGGGCTTCAATCTCCACTTCCACACACTGGCCCGTGCCCGACTCACCGGGCTCTACCAGGTGTAACCGAGGTGCAGGAAGTTGGATAGCCTTGGGTATGCGTCTAATTGCCAGCGATATTGACGGAACCATTTTAGGTCACGACGGAAAAATCAGTGCCCGCACCGTGAGGGCCTTTGCAGCAGCCGCCGAGGCCGGCATCGACATAGTTTTTGTCACAGGCCGGCCGCCGCGGTGGTTGGCGCCCATCAGGGAACAAATTGGGCACTTGGGCACCGTTATCTGTTCCAACGGTGCCCTCACCTATGATTTGGCCGAGGAAAAGGTCATTGATTCCCAGGTCCTTGGCTGGGACACCGTAAACAGCGTGCGCAGCATCATCATGGGCATTGCGCAGGAACCGTACTTTGCGCTGGAGTCATTGACGGGCTTTCATGTGGAGGAGGGTTTTCTCCGCGGCCAGGTGGTGGCCCGGGGGGTGGTCCCCGTCGATGCGTTGACCCCGGACATGGCCCAGGCCGGCATAGTCAAAATGCTTGCGGTGCTTCATGCCGGAACCGCCGACGAGTTCATGAAGCTGGTGGCACCGGCGGTTTCATCCCTCATCACAGTCACGCACTCCGCTCCCGAGCTGGCCCTGCTGGAAATGGGTCCGCTGGGCGTTAACAAGGCGGTGACCTTGGCCAGGTACGCTGCAGCACGGGGAATTGACGCGGCAGACGTGGTGGCTTTCGGTGACATGCCCAATGACATTGAAATGCTCGGCTGGGCTGGTGCCGGATACGCCATGGCCAGCGGGCATCCCGGTGCCATTGCCGCCGCCGCGCTTCAGGCGCCGCGCTTCGAGGATGACGGCGTGGCGCAGGTCATTGAAGCCCGACTCGGCGCCGCTGGGTAGAGCAAGTTGCGGCCCTACTTGGATGCCGGCGCCCCGCTGGCAATTGCGCATCGCGGGTTTTCCCGGCATGGATTGGAAAATTCCCTTGCAGCCTTTCAGGCGGCGCTGGATTTGGGCTTCAGCTACCTGGAAACCGATCTCACCACCACCGCCGACGGCGTCACCTTGGCATTTCACGACCCCACCCTGGACAGGACCACCGACCAAACAGGTGTCATAGCCCAGCTGCCCTATGCCAAGGTCAGGCTGGCACGCATTGGTGGCCGGACGCCCATAGCGACTTTGCAGGAACTGCTCACGGCACTGCCAGGCACGCACTTCAATCTCGATGTCAAGGATGCAGCGTCCGTGGGACCGCTGGTGGAACTGGTCGAAAAACTCCAATTGCACGATCGAATCTGCGTGACCTCCTTCTCGGAACGCCGCCGTCGTCAGGTATTGGCCCTGCTGAGCCGCCCCGTCAGCAGCTCGCCGGGAAGAGTGCTGCTGATGGCATACTTTCTGACCTCGCCCTGGTTGCCGCGGTTCCTGATGCGGGCCCTGATGCGCAGCGTTGATGTGTTGCAAACCCCGCCCAGTTACCTGGGACTGCGGCTGGCAACTGCAAAAAACGTTGACCGGGCGCACTCGTTGGGCCTGCACGTGCACGTCTGGACCATTGACGACCCTGCCCACATGCATGCCTTGTTCGACATGGGTGTGGACGGAATCATGAGCGACCGCGCGGATCTTTTGGCGGACGTCATGATGCAACGTGGATACTGGGATGGCCAATAGTGTGGGCGGACAATGGCAGGATGGATCCATGCGCATCTTGATTGCTCCAGATAAGTTCAAGGGAACCCTGAGCGGTTCCGAAGCCGCCGCTGCCATGGCCGAGGGCGCCCTGCGGGTCTATCCCGATGCCGTGGTGACGGCAGTGCCCATAGCCGACGGCGGTGAGGGCACCGTCGAGGCGGCCGTGGCGGCGGGCTTCGAGGAACATTTCAGCTCCGTGGTGGGCCCCATTCTGCAGCCCGCAGGGGCCGTCTGGGCCTTTGCTGAAAAGAGCCGCACGGCAGTCATTGAATCGGCCCAGGCGAGCGGCACGCTCCTTTGCCCAGCCACCGTGGAAAACGCCCTGCGGGCGCATTCCTATGGCACCGGCCAGCTCGTCGCTGCAGCCCTGGATGCCGGGGCGCGGGAAATCATCATTGGCCTGGGGGGATCGGCCATGACCGACGCCGGAACCGGGGCCCTGCGCGCCCTGGGTTTGAAATTGCTGGACGCCGCCGGAAACCTGGTCCCCTTGGGCGGAGGGTCGCTGATTGACGTGGTGGCCGTGGACGCCACCGGCCTGGATCCGCGGCTGGCAACTGTCAAGATCCGCCTGGCCCTGGATGTGGACAACCCCCTTTACGGTTACAACGGGGCTGCGCACATCTTTGCTGCACAGAAGGGCGCCGATGCGGACGCCATTGAACTTTTGGATGCGGGCCTGCGCAATTATTCCTCGGTGGTGCGTGAGGCCACTGGCGTGGACCCGGACGTGCCGGGCGCGGGCGCTGCCGGCGGTTTCCCGGCATCCTTTTTGGCCTTTGCGCAGGCCACCACTGAGAGGGGCTTTGACTTGGTGGCCGGACTCGTTGGTTTGGACGCGCAGCTGGAACACAGTGACCTTGTCATCACCGGTGAGGGTTCCATGGACGCCCAGTCCCTGTCCGGGAAGGGGCCCATTGGCGTGGCGGATGCGGCGCACGCGAAGGGGATTCCCGTGGTGGTGGTTGCCGGCCGGATTTCAGTAACGCCCGAGCAGTTGGCCGCCCATGGCGTGGTGGCGGCTGTAAGCCTCTTGGAGCTGGCCGGATCCGTCGAGGCGGCCACGGCGGAGGCAGCCCTGCACCTCACCCGGGCCACCTCGGAGGCCTTGAACGGCTTTTGATTCCGCGCTATTTGGCCAAGGTTGCCGTGGCCGGATCGGTGTCGGGCGTCAGCGGATCCTCGGCCGTGCCGCGCCACCGGGCAAGGGCGCTCATGCCGTGGTAGGTAATCAGGGCCGCAGCGGTGCCCAGTGCGATGCCTTCAAAGGTGAGGCTGCCAAGGGTCCAGGTGAAGTTCGCGATGCCCACAATGAGGGCCACGGCGGCGGTGGTGAGGTTGATGTTGTTGGAGAAGCTGACCTTGTTCTGGACCCAGATCCGCACCCCCAAGATCCCTATCATGCCGTAAAGCAGGGTGGCCGCACCGCCCAAAACGCCCGCCGGAACCGTGGCAATCAATTCGCCAAATTTGGGGGAGAAGCTCAATAGCAGGGCTGCAATGCCGGCAACCCAGTAGGCGGCCGTGGAATACACCTTGGTGGCGGCCATGACACCAATGTTTTCCGCATAGGTGGTGGTTCCCGAACCGCCACCAAAACCGGCCAAGGTGGTGGCAACGCCGTCGGCCATGATGGCACGGCCTGCGTAGGAGTCAAGATTCTCACCCGTCATCAATGCCACTGATTTCACGTGGCCAATGTTTTCGGCAAGCAGCACCAGGACCACGGGAATGAACAATCCCAGCACGGCCAAATGAAATGTTGGTGTTTGGAACTGGGGCAGCCCAAGCCAGGGTGCGGCGTCGATCTTGGAGAAGTCCACCTCATTGCTCACCACAGCCACGCCGTATCCCACCAGGACGCCCACCAAAATGGCCAGGCGGCCCAGAATGCCGCGGAAGAGCACGCTCACCAGGATGATTGTCAGCAAGGTGATGAGGGCAGTCACGGGTGCCAGTTCAAAGTTGCTCCGTGCCGAGGGTGCCAGGTTCAGCCCGATCAGGGCCACAATGGTTCCGGTGACCGGGGCTGGCATCAGGCGGTTGATCCAGGAGGAGCCAAATTTTTGCACAATCAGGCCCAGGATTGCCAGCGTCAAACCCGCAATCACCACCCCACCCAATGCGCCGCTGACGCCGTACTGCTGCTGGGAGGCCATGATGGGGGCAATGAAGGCGAAGCTGGATCCCAGGTAGCTGGGGACGCGGCCCCGGGTCAGAATTAAAAAGAAGAGGGTGCCAATGCCGGAAAAGAACAAGGTGGTGGCCGGGGGCATGCCCGTAATGAGGGGAACCAGAAAGGTTGCCCCAAACATGGCCACCACATGCTGGAGTCCAATGCCAATGGTGCGCGGCCAGCTCAACCGTTCATCGGGAGTGACCACCTGCCCCGGCGCAACTGACCTTCCATCGCCATGGAGCCGCCATGTAGTGCCCAACAAATTCATTTGCTTCTCCCGTGCTCGTGCCGCACCTGTGCGCGGCCCGCAGAACAGAATATCCCAGTGTGGCCGCAGGCGGGATTTGGGCCGTCCTAAGGGTGGTGCAGGTGCCCTTCATTGGCTAGCAGCACCACGCCCAGCAGGTCATTGAGCGCATGGGCCAGGGCCGGGTGTGCCAGTTCATACCGGGAACGCCTGCCCTCCTGCACTGCCACTGCAAGTCCGCAGTCACGCAGGCAGCTTAGGTGGTTGGAGATGCTTTGGCGTGAAACGCCCAGCTGACCGGCCAGCTCGGCAGGATAGTTCGGCTCCCGGGCCAAACTCATGAGGATTCCGGCGCGGGTGGGATCGGAAAGGGCATAGCCAAATCTTGCCAGGACCGCTGCGTTGCCAATGCGTTTCATTCTCAATACAATACATCATTGGATGTATTCAGTTATGGCTGTACCATGGGGGAATGTCCGGCCACCACCACACCCATGCCCCCGCGGATCCCTCCGCCAAGAGCCACAAGGGCCGCATAGCCATTGCCCTGGGCATCACCCTGGCGGTTTTTGTCTTTCAAATCATTGGATCCGTGATAACCGGTTCGCTGGCCCTGTTGTTTGATTCCGCGCACGTCCTGACCGACGCCGGCGGCCTGGCCATGGCCCTGTTGGCCGCGCGGCTCGTGGAACGGCCAGCCAGCAGCAGACGTACCTGGGGCTTTGCCCGTGCCGAAGTTCTCGCCGCCACGGCCCAGGCCGCCGTGTTGCTCGCCGTGGGGCTGGTGGTTCTGGTGGAAGGACTTCAAAGGCTGTTTGAACCCAGTTACATTGCCTCCCAGGAAATGATCGTCTTTGGCGCCATTGGGCTCTTGGGCAACCTTGTTTCCATGGCGGTGCTCCTGGGCGGACGGCACATGAACTTCAATATGCGCGCCGCATTCCTGGAAGTGGTCAATGATGCGCTGGGCTCGGTGGCCGTCATTGCAGCAGCGGTGATCATTGCACTCACAGGCTGGATGCAGGCCGATGCGCTGGTGGCACTGCTGATTGGGGCCTTGATCCTGCCCCGTGCCTTGAAGCTGTTGCTGGAAACCATCAACGTGCTCCTGGAGTCAACGCCCTCCGGACTGGACCTGGACAAGGTGCGCGAGCATATACTCCGTCTCGATCACGTCCAGGGTGTCCATGACCTCCACGCAAGCCAAATCGCCACTGGCCTGCCCATCCTGTCCGCCCACGTGGTGCTGGACGAGGAGTGCTTCCATGACGGTCATGTGCCCCAAATCCTCGATGCCCTGCAAAGCTGTGTGGCAGGACACTTTGACGTCAGTGTGGAGCACTCCACCTTCCAGCTGGAAACCGCGGTGCACGCCGAGCACGAACTCGGCGCGCACCACTGACCCCTAGCTGATCACACCGTCCACCAGTGCTTTGGCCTCGGCTTGAACCTGTGCCAGGTGCTCCTGTCCCTTGAAGGACTCGGCATAGATTTTGTACACGTCCTCAGTGCCGGAGGGGCGGGCGGCAAACCAGGCGCTTTCCGTGGTGACCTTCAAGCCACCAATGGCAGCACCGTTGCCCGGGGCCTCCGTGAGCTTGGCGGTGATGGGTTCGCCGGCCAGCGTGGTGGCCGTGACGTCGGCTGCCGAGAGCCTGCCCAGGGCCGCCTTCTGCTCACGGGTGGCGGCGGCGTCAATCCGGGCATAGGCCGGTGCGCCAAAACGGTCGGTCAATTCGCCGTAAAGAATTGACGGGGACTTGCCGGTCACTGCAGTGATTTCCGAGGCCAGCAGGGCCAACAAAATGCCGTCCTTGTCGGTGGTCCACACCGAACCGTCCTTCTTGACAAAGGAGGCCCCGGCGGATTCCTCCCCGCCAAACACGCCCTCGCCGGAGAGCAGGCCCGGGACAAACCACTTGAAGCCAACAGGCACCTCCACCAATTTACGGCCCAGATCAGCAGCCACACGATCAATGATGGAGGACGAAACCAAGGTTTTGCCGACCCCGGCCGTGGTGGGCCACTGGGTGCGGTGCGTGTAGAGATACTGGATGGCCACCGCCAAATAGTGGTTGGGATTCATCAACCCAGCATCGGGGGTGACAATGCCGTGCCTGTCCGCGTCGGCGTCGTTTCCGGTGGCAATGTCAAAAGGGGCGCCCGCGGCGAGCTTGTTGATGAGCGAGGCCATGGCTGACGGCGACGAGCAGTCCATGCGGATTTTCTCGTCCCAATCCAAGGTCATGAAAGCCCATTGCGGATCGACCGTGGGATTGACCACCGTCAGATCCAAATGGTGGCGCTCGCCAATTTCACCCCAGTAATCCACCGCTGCCCCGCCCATGGGGTCCGCACCAATGCGCACCCCTGCGGCACGGATGGCATCAAGGTCAAGCACCGAGGGCAGGTCATCGACGTAGCCGGAGAGGAAGTCATGTTTGCCTGTGGTGGCGGCGGCCATGGCTTCGGTCAGGGGCACGCGCCGGACTCCCCGCAGGCCGTCCGCCAGAAGGTCATTGGCGCGGTTGGCAATCCAGGCCGTGGCATCGGAATCGGCCGGGCCTCCGTGCGGGGGGTTGTATTTAAAGCCCCCGTCGCCGGGAGGGTTGTGTGAGGGGGTGACCACAATGCCATCGGCAAGGCCCTCCGTGCGGCCCCTGTTGTGGCGCAATATGGCGTGCGAGAGCGCGGGGGTCGGCGTGTAGCCGTGGCGTGCGTCAATGCGGACCTCAACACCGTTGCCGGCCAAGACTTCCAAGGCAGTGTTTTGGGCCGGCTCGCTCAGGGCATGCGTGTCCTTGCCCATGAAGAGGGGACCTGTGAACCCCTGCCCTGTGCGGTATTCCACAATGGCTTGGGTGATCGCGGCAATATGTCCCTCATTGAAGGAGGCCTGCAAGGAACTGCCGCGGTGCCCGGAGGTGCCAAAGGCCACGCGCTGGGCAGGGTCACTAAGGTCGGGAACCAGATCATAGTACGCATCCAGCAATGCGGAGAGGTCAACAAGGTCTTGGGGAAGGGCAGTTGTGCCCGCGCGGCTAGCCATGTCTCCAGCATGCCAGAGCCAGCCCCTCTTGGCATCAAGTGACCATCCTGTGGTCCGGGTCGGAAGCTGCGCCGGGCAGGCCCGTGCCCCACTGCAGGGATCGGCCCTGGACTACCATGGAGACCAAGATCAGCTCCCATCCCCGCCCTGGGCGGGGCAGCAAATCAAGCAGGAGAAACAGTGTCAAATCAACCGAACCACCAGCCCTCCTCCAGCGGTGGGGATCCGGATCAAATTCCCGCCGGTTACTACGCCCCGCCCGTGCCGCCGTATCAGGCTCCAGTTGCCCCCGCGACCTATCCGGAAACGCAGGCGCAGCAGCCTGCACCCTATGAGCAATACCCGCCCGCCCATGGCCAACAGCAATTTCAAAACTCCCAGACCCAGCAATACCCTGCCGGCATGCCCTACCCCAGTGGACAGTCCCACTCCGGCCCCGCGCCGCGCGGATTGAGCCTGAGCAGCATGATCATTGGCTTGGCCTCCCTGGTGCTGGGCTTCGGGTTCTTCATTGTTCCGCAGATAGTGGGCATTGTGCTGGGACACATGGGCCTGGGCAGGGAACAGCCGCAGGGCAAGGGCTTTGCCATCACCGGCCTTGTGACCAACTACGCGGCACTGCTCCTTTGCGGTGGGCTGTACCTGCTCTTGTTCATCGGGATCTTTGTCCGCTGACACTGCAAAACGGCACCCCAGCCGAGGCTCAAAGCCTTGGCTGGGGTGCCGTCGTCGTCCGGGAAGCTGTTACATGACTCCGGCCATGAGCTTCTTGATGGGCGCCTTGCACACGAACAAGGCCACACCGAACACGATTGAGACCAGGCCAATGACCAAAAAGTACGGGGTTTCATTGCTGGGGTCGTACCACTGGGCGAGGACACCCGACATGGCGGTTCCCAGTGAAACGGACAGGAAGAACAACGCCACCATTTGAGTCTGGAAGGCCGCCGGAGCCAATTTGGTGGCCAGGGACAGGCCCACGGGGGAGAGCATGAGCTCAGCGACCGTGAACAGCAGCAGGATGAACACGATCGCCAACAGGGGAACCATGGCCATGCCGGCGAACGGGATGAACGTCAGGTACGCCAGGCCCATGACCACCAGTGCCACGGAGAACTTCACGGGAGTTCCAGGCTGGCGGCTTCCCCACTTGGTCCACAGCGCGGCAAAGACGCCGGCGAGCACAATGATGAACACCGGGTTGATGGAGGTCACCCAGCTCGGGGGCATCTCCCAGCCAAAGATGCTGCGGTCCAGGCGGGTATCCGCATACAGGGCAATCACCGTGAACTGCTGCTGGAACAGCGACCAGAAAACCGCGCTGGCCAAAAACAGCGGCATGAAGGAGTAGACGCGGCTGCGTTCGGGAACGGTCAGGGTCTTGTTGCGCAAAATGACTGCAAAATAGCCCACCGTGGCAACAATGACCACGGCAACAATGATCCACTTGAGGTTCTCGGCCGTAATCAGCTTCAAAACCACGGCAGCGACGATCAAAACCACGGCGCCAACGGCCACACCGCCAAAGCGGCCGTACTGGGCCTTGGGCAGGGGGTTGGGAATTGCATGCGCGGAAGCCGGCAGGTTTTTGCGGGTCAGTCCGTACTGCACCAAACCCAGCCCCATGCCCACGGCAGCGGCGGCAAAGCCAATATGGAAACCCCAGGTGACCTGCAGCCAGCCGGTCACCAGCGGTCCAATCAGTCCACCAATGTTGATGCCCATGTAAAAGATGGAGAAACCGGCGTCGCGGCGGTTGTCATCCGTGGCGTACAAGGTGCCCACCAGGGAGGTGGCATTGGCCTTCAGCCCGCCTGAACCAACACCAATGAGGATCAGGCCCGTGGCCAAACCAGCGGACCCGGGAAGCAGTGCCAGGGACAAATGGCCGGCCATGATCAGGATGGCACTGTAGAAGAGCACCTTCTCCGAACCCATGAGACGGTCGGCAACCCAGGCGCCCAGGATCGTGGACAGGTAGACGCCACCGCCGTACGCGCCCACAATGCCCAGAGCCGTGCCTTGGTCAATGCCAAGCCCACCATCCGTGACCGTGTAGTACATGTAGTAGGCAAGGATCCCCTGCATGCCGTAAAAGGAGAACCTCTCCCACAGCTCAACGCTGAAGAGGTTCAGCAGCATCTTGGGCTGTCCAAAGAATGAAGTGTCGCGGGCGCTGGGGGGAGCCGTGGCCGGGCTGGCGGGGCTGTTTTGTGAACTCACACGAATAATTTTGTCACTTGCTTCACAGATCGTCACATTTGGCTGTTTTCTGCCCACAATTTGGAACTCCGGCTTTGGCATGGTTGCTCCACCCGTCCGTCCGCCCGGGCCGCCCGCCGGATAGGCTTGCCTGCGTACCGCTTTCATTGTTCCAAGGAGAAAAACATGTCAGACATCATGAACGTCACGGTGGATCAACTCGGCGCCGATGCCGTGATTTTGGACGTCAGGGAAGACTACGAATGGGAAGCGGGGCATGTGGATGGGGCCGTGCACATTCCCTTGGACCAGTTGCCGGCCCGCTTGGAGGAGCTGGACCCTGACACGGACCTGCATGTCATCTGCCGCACCGGGGGCCGTTCCTTCCGCGCCACCACCTGGTTGAACGAAAACGGATACAGTGCCTTCAATGTCATTGGTGGCATGGGTGCGTGGTTTGAGGCGGGCAAAAGCATGGTTTCAACCACTCAAGAGACCCCCCGCGTGCTATAGCTCCCTCCCGCCCAGCTCAAGCAAACCAGAAAGCCCCCCCATGACTTCCGTGCCCCAAACGCCCACCTTGCCGCTGACCTTTCTCGGCCCGGAGGGCACCTTCACTGAATCGGCGTTGCTGCAGGTGCCAAATGCCCGCAACATGCCGCGCATACCGGCCACCAATACGGCTGCGGCATTGCACATGGTGCGCTCGGGGGAGGCAGCCGCCGCCATGCTGCCCATAGAAAATTCCATTGAAGGTGGCGTCCCGGCAACCCTGGATGCCATCTCCAATGGCATTGAACTGCGGATCCTGCATGAGGTGGTGGTGCCTGTGAGTTTTGTGCTGCTGGCGCCGGCGGGAACCTCTTTGGCCGACGTTACGGCTGTGGGGACGCATCCGCACGCCTGGGCGCAGACGCGGGACTGGTTCGGCAGCCGACTGCCCCACGCCACCCATGTCCCGGCGCACTCCACGGCGGCGGCTGCACATCAATTGCTCGAGGGCACCGACGCGTTTCAAGCGGCCGTGTGTGCGCCGCTGGTGGCCGAACAGACGGGCCTGAACATACTGGCGGCAGGCATTGAGGACAACATTGGGGCGGTGACCCGCTTTGTTCTGGTGGGACTGCCAGGAACCCTGCCGGAGCCCACGGGGGCGGACAAAACCACCCTGGCCATCCCGTTGCCGGAGGACCACCCCGGCGCGTTGATGGCCATCCTGGAGCAGTTCGCCAGCCGGGGGGTGAACTTGAGCCGCATTGAATCACGCCCCACGGGCCAATTTTTGGGCCACTACATATTCAACGTGGACGTTGACGGGCATGTGCGGGACGCGCGGGTGGCTGATGCGCTGCGGGGACTCCACCGGGTCAGCCCCGGGATGAAGTTCCTTGGCTCCTACCCCCGCGCCGACGGCCAGCCGCCGCTGATCCAGCCTTACAACTCAGATGCTGCCTTTGGTGCTGCGGCGGCCTGGGTGGACTCGCTTAACTAAGCGGCCGCTGCCACCTGGGGCGGGAACAAATGCCTGCTGCGGAACATGCCCACGAGCAGCAGGATGATGGTGGGGACGCCGGCAACCAGGGGCAGCACCACTCCGGATGCGGTGCCGGTCATCACCAGGGAGCCAGCCAAATCCAGCGCCAGCAGCGCGGCAGTGCCAAAAAGGCCCACCCGCGGACTGAGCTGCTCCGGCACCGCGTATTTGAACAACATGACGACGCCGGCGCCCGTGACAGCAGCCGTGGTGATGAACTGCAGCATCGAGATCACCACGCTGAGCCAAGAGTTGACGTAGAAAATGTAGGACAGCAGCTGGCCAAAGGCCACAAGCAGGCCGAGGGCGCCCAAGAGAATCAAGAGCATGCCCGCGGGTGCTTTGTAGCGCAACGGATTCGCGGAGCGCTGCTCCTGCATGTGAAAAATGTTGCTCACGGGGCGCCTTTTGCTTAATTTTTTTTCAAGGGTTCAATACCTCAATTAAGGCTGCTGAAGCTGGGATATACAAGCCCAACCGCTGCCTCGTGACCAAGATCCCAATGCCCCTGGGAGCTTGCGCCGGAGTGCGGCGCTTTCCCCGAGGCAGGGGCAAGCCTATGCTTGGCGTAGCTCCCCGTGCACGGTGGAGTGAAACATCGGGACCAGCAGGAAAGAGGCGATTTATCGTGGATCATCAGGTGGATGAAAACAGCAGCCAGGCCGGCAAAATTGTCAATCCCGGCGCAGATACGGGCCCGGACGTCTCAGTGGGGGACGAGGGCGACTACGCCAACGAGTTGCGCTTCAATGAGGAGCAGCGCTTGATTAAGGAGCAGTCCCAGCAGGCTGAAACCGACTGATTTCACGCTCTGCGCCAGGGGCGCGGGCCACGTGGCCGCGGTTTGCGCCCCTGGCCGGCTCCGGCCCCCAGCGCTGGTGCCGGCTAGACCGGGTTGCCGGGTGCGGCCACCCGGACCAAAACAGCCTTGGGTTCAACACTGACCTTCACGCAGGTGGCCGGCCCGGTGGGATCGCCGTCTATTTGGGTCTCCACCGGCAGCACCGTGCGAATGATGAGTTTGCGGGAACGGTAAAAGTCAATGACGGGAACATGGTTCTTGTGCCGCAGCACCACCTTGCCGGCCATGGCCATCCAGCCAAAGGCGCTGCGCGGGCTTACCACCACCACGTCCAGGACGCCGTCGTCAATGACCGCGTCGGGCACAAAGTTAATGCCACCGGGAAGCCGCCCGCAATTGGCAAACAACACGGACCGGACTTTTCGCTGCTGGGCCGGTTCGTCATCGAGGGCTATGCTGACCTTTTTCCGGTGCCCGGCCAGATGGCGCAGCCCGGCCTCGCTGTAGGCGAGCCACCCCACATATTCCTTGAGCTTGGAGTTGGTGTCATTCATGACGTCCGCATCCATGCCCAGACCGGCAATGACCATGAAGGAATGTTTGGACGCGGCGCCCGTCACCCCGTCCTCCAGCTCCATTAAACCGGCATCAATGTGGCGTTGGTGCCCAAAAAGCGCTATCTGCACGCTGCCGGCAATGTCCGCGACGTCCAGATCCAAATTACGGGCCAGCAAATTCCCCGTCCCCAAGGGGATGATGGCCATGGGCACCTCCGTGTGCCGCAGGGTCTGCGCCACCGCGCGGACGGTGCCGTCGCCGCCGCCCACCAGCACCACGTCCGCCTTGGCATCCAGCGCGGACCGGGCCATGGAATAGCCGGGATCCTCGGCGGTGGTCTCAAGGAACAGGGGCTCCGGCCAGCCGGCCTTGGACACCGAGCGTGAAATCAAGGTCTTGGCATCCCGGGCGCCGCTTTTGGTGGGGTTGTAGATGAAAACCACCTGCTGCCGGGCCTGATGGATCTTGTGCGGGGAATCGGCCACTGCGCTGCGTGTGTTTTTTTGCGCCAGTTTCCGCACACTCAGCCAGCTGATGGCTGTGGCGAGGGCAATGATGGCCACAATGACGACGACGAGGATTTCAGTTGGCATGGTTTACCCACCATATCCCGTGAACTTGTTTTGATTGGATAGGCTTAGCGGGTGATCGATGTACGAGACCTCTGCGAAAATCCCGAAAGCTACCGTGCGAGCCAGCGTGCCCGTGGCGCCGAACCGTCCGTGGTGGACGCCATCATTGCCGCCGACGCCGCACGCAAGACGGCGATCACCTCCTTTGAAGCCCTGCGTGCGGAGCAAAATGCCTTCGGCAAAAAGGTGGCCAAGGCCCAGGGCGGCGAAAAGCAGGCGCTGCTGGCCGAGGTCAAGGAACTGGCCGCGGCAGTGAAGGCGGCGTCCGCCGCAGCCGACGCCGCCAACGCCGAACAGGACGCCCTGGTCCGGGCCATGCCCAACCTGGTCTCCGACGGCGTCCCGGAAGGCGGCGAAGACGACTTTGTGGTGCTCAAGACAGTCGGCACGCCACGCGAATTCCCCGACTTTGAACCCAGGGACCACTTGGAAATTGGTGAACTGATTGGCGCCATCGATATGGAACGCGGCGCCAAGGTTTCCGGTTCGCGGTTTTACTTCCTGAAGGGCGTGGGGGCGCGGCTGGAAATGGCGCTGCAGCAGATGGCCATGGACCAGGCCATCGCCGCCGGCTTCACCCCCATGATCACCCCCACCCTGGTGTTGCCCGAAACCATGGCCGGCACAGGCTTTGATGTGGCACATGACGCCGAGATCTACCGCCTTGCCGACGACGAGCTGTACCTGGTGGGCACCTCGGAGGTGGCATTGGCCGGCTACCACGGCAATGAGATCATCAACGTTGACGAACCCGTCCGCTACGCCGGCTGGTCCTCCTGCTACCGCCGCGAGGCCGGTTCCCACGGCAAGGACACCCGCGGCATCATCCGCGTGCACCAGTTCAACAAGGTGGAAATGTTTGTCTACACCACGGTTGAGAAGGCCGCGGAGGAACATGACCGCCTGCTGGGGTGGGAAGAGGAAATGCTGGCCAAGGTGGAACTGCCGTACCGCGTGATCGACACGGCCGCCGGCGATTTGGGCATGTCCGCCGCCCGCAAGTTCGACTGCGAGGCGTGGGTCCCCACCCAGAACGCCTACCGCGAACTCACCTCCACCTCCAACTGCACCGCCTTCCAGGCCCGCCGGCTCAACATCCGCGAGCGCCTGACAGCGGCCGACGGCGGCAAGGGCGGCACCCGCGCCGTGGCCACGCTCAACGGCACGCTGGCCACGACGCGTTGGATCGTGGCCATTTTGGAACACCACCAAAACGCCGACGGCTCCGTCAATGTCCCCGTTGCCCTGCGCAAGTACTTAGGCGGCATGGAAGTCTTCCCGGTCCTGTAAAGCAGGACGTTCACCTTGGGTGAGCACAAACACAGCTGTCTTTTTCGGGCGCATCTGCTTCACTGGTTATATGACCATGACAGTTGACAGTGCGGTTTCCGGCATCGATGACCGGAACAATGACGCACCCAAGTACCTTGTTGCCCTTGATGTTGACGGCACCCTTGTGGACCATGACGGTGTCATGAGCGAAGGCGTGCGTGAGGCTGCCCGCGCCGTGGTGGATGCCGGGCACCACGTCATCATTGCCACCGGCCGCTCCCTGGGTGCCTTGCTTCCGATTGTGGAAATGATCGGGCTGCGCAGCGGTTACGGGGTGTGCTCCAACGGCGGCGTCACCATTCGTTTGGATCCCGCATTGCCGTTGGGGTACGAGGTGGTTGACCGGGTCACCTTTGACCCGGCGCCGGCACTGAATGCCTTGCGGGAACGGATCCCCGGTGCGCTCTTTGCGCTGGAGGATTCGGAAGGGAACTTCCTGGCCACCTCACGGTTCCAGGATGCGAGTTTTGGCATTGAGGCCCGTGGCGTGGATTTCCAGGATTTGCTGGATACCGAGGCGGTCCGCGTGGTGGTGAACAGCGCCGAGGCCAGCACCCAGGAATTTGCCGACGCCATTGCCGCAGCAGGCCTGCAGGGCGTCACCTACGCCATTGGCTGGAGTGCGTGGCTTGATATTGCCGCCGCAGGAGTGACCAAGGCATCGGCGCTGGAAATCCTGCGCGGCACGCTGCAAATTGACCCGTCCCTGACAGTGGCTGTGGGGGATGGTTCCAATGACATTGAAATGCTCCGCTGGGCCGGGCGTGGGGTGGCCATGGGGCAGGCGGACGAGGAAATCAAGGCTGTTGCCGATGAGACCGCCGCCTCCGTGTACGACGACGGCGCCGCCACCGTACTGCGCAGCCTGCTCTAAGCCGCACGGTTGACCCGCCGGGCCAGCGGCCCGGCGGCTCGGATTGCTTGTGCGGCGGCGCCCCCAAGGCCAGGGGGCGCCGCCGTCGTGCCTGCTTCGGGGCAGCCGGGCTGCGGGCGGGATTAGTGCTTGGTGTCTTCGAAACGCTTGATGGAGGCGGTGAGTTCCGCCTCGGCGGCGGCACGGTCGGCCCAGCCCTCGGCCTTGACCCATTTGCCGGGCTCCAGGTCCTTGTAACGGGTGAAGAAGTGCTCGATTTCCTTCACCAGGAAGTCATCCACGTCGGAAAGTTCCTGAATGTGGTCAAAGCGCTTGTCATCGACCACGCACAGGACCTTGGCGTCGCCGCCGCCGTCGTCGGTCATGTTGAATACGGCAATGGGGCGGGCGTCCACCACAACGCCGGGGTGGAGATCAAAGTCCTGCAGCATCACGAGCGCATCCAGGGGATCGCCGTCCTCGCCCAAGGTGTTGTCAAAGAAGCCATAGTGGGTGGGGTAGGCCATGGAGGTAAACAGCACCCGGTCCAGGCGGACGCGGCCGCTCTCATGGTCAACTTCATACTTCACGCGTGATCCGCGGGGGATCTCGATGGTGACGTCGTGCTTCATCGTCAGGCTCCTCAGGGTGGGTAATGCACGGCCGCAACGCGGCCACGGGCGGAAATTCGGACTAGTATGAGGATATAGGCGCTTTCCCCGCCCTAAAAACCCGCCCCGTCTTCCGGGCACCCCTGTGCCGTCCAGGGGAATGGCTTAGCCGCACCAAACCACCAGTTGTGAAGGAACCGCCTGCTTCATGGGACGCACCTCAAAGATCCTGACAAGTGGTTTGCTCCTGTGTGCAGTGGCGGCCGTGACGGTCCCTGCCGGCCTGCACCTTGCCCCCGCGTTCCTGCCGCAGAACCCCGCCGCAGTGGCAGTGGTTCCTGCGGCCCAACAACCGCCCACCGCCCTGGCCGGCATCTCACTGCTGACGCCGTTGGTGGACACCGCACCGCTGCCGGAGACCGGCAGACTTGCCGCTGATTTGAAAAAGGCCCTGGCGTACGACGGCGCCGGCAGCTTTGGCATGCACGTCACCGACGCCCTCACCGGCCAGGAACTCTTTTCCCAAAACGGCGCAGCCCCGCTCACGCCGGCCTCAAACCTGAAACTGTTGACAGCTGCCGCGGCGCTGCACACTTTGGGCACCGAAACCCGTTTTCCCACCCGCGTTGTGGCCGGAGCGGCAGCCAATGAAGTGGTGGTCGTGGCAGGCGGAGATGCCATGCTCACCGATGGTGCCGGCAAGACCGGCCAGATTATGGGCCACGCCGGGCTGATGGAGCTGGCACAGGAGGTGGCTGCACAAATTGCCGCCGCCAACGTGGCCGGCCCCGTCACCGTCTCCATCGATGACACCGTCTTTTCGGGCCCGGCCCTGAATCCCCACTGGGCCGAGGGTGACGTGGCGGCAGGGGAAATTGCACCAATTTTTCCCATGGCCCTCAATGCCGGACGTTTGGCGCCGGAAGTGCTCAGCGGTGCGCGGCCGCAGGACTCCGCCGTGGCCGTGGCGGAGGCCTTTGCCCAGGCCTTGGAAGCGGCAGGCGTGGCCACCTCCGGCACCATCACACGCGGGGCAGCCCCCACAAAAGTTGCGGTTGAAGGCGCGGATGCCCCGCCGGCACGCGCCTTGCCGGCGGGAACAGTGCTGGGGGAGGTGCTTTCGGCAACGGTGGCAGAGCAAACCCAGTACATGCTCGCCGAGTCCGATAATTACGTGGCCGAGGTTTTGGCCCGCATGACAGCTGCCAAACTTGGCAGCGAGGCAAGCAACACCGGAGCGGTGGCGGCAGTGCGGGAAGTTCTCACCGGGTTGGGCCTGCCCCTGGATGATGTCACCACCACGGATAACTGCGGACTTGCCGTGGGCAACTTGATCAGCCCGGCCCGCTTGTCGCAGCTGTTGCAGCTCATGGTGTCAGATCCGGGCTCCGACATGGGGCACGCGCTGCCCGGATTGCCCATTGCAGGATTAAATGGCTCCCTGGCTACGCGTTTCAACGGGGCCGCGGATCTGGCCGGGGCAGGTGTGGTGCGCGCCAAAACGGGGTCATTGAACAGTGTCACCTCCCTTTCCGGCTACGTCATCAACTCCCACGGCAGGCTTTTGCTGTTCTCCATCATTGGCAATGGGCTCAGCGGCGGAGCGGCAGCTGCCCGCCCCGTGGTGGATGGTGCAGCCGCCGTTCTGGCGCAAAGCTAGGGAGCCGGCGATCCCCTGAGCGGGCCAGCAGTCAGGAAAAAATTTACCTGGTTTAGCGCATGCCGGGCGCCCCGCCGGAGGTGTATTCGCCCGCTGTTGTGGTGCCCACCATCGTGGCTCCTGTGGTGGTGCCGGAGCCAAGGCCCGCAGCAACGTCGGCTGTGCCGCCGGTGTAGACGGAATATTCCGAGCCATCCGTGATCTGCGGTGTGGAGAGAACCAGGGACTGCGTCTGCTTTGTGGGGACAAAGGTGCCCACCACGGCCCCGGAGGCATCGGTGATGTGCAGGGCAGTGCCGGCCTGCACTGCGGAGTCCAGGGTGATCTGCACGCTGGACTGGCTCGAGGTATCGCCGGGGGTGACCACCATGCCAACGCTCCCGGCTGCGGCGAGCGTGCCCCCGGTGACTGTCAACTCGCCATTGACGTCAAGAGCACCATTGCCACTGTTGGTGGGGCCGTTGACCACCACGGTGCCGCCACTGATGGTGGCGTTGCCATTGGAGTCCAGTCCATCGCCCTCGGCGTTGACAGTCACCGTTCCGCCGGAAATATCGACGCTGAAGTCACCTACCGTGTCCATGCCGCCGCCGTCCATGCCGCCACCCATGCCGCCACCGGCCGGGCGCTCGCCGCCGGCACCGGGGGCGGCATCACCGTCCGGCCGGCCGCCGCCGGCAGGGGGTTCACCGCCGGCACCGGCATCGCCTGTCGGGCGTTCGCCGCCCATGTCCGCTGGCATCTCGGCCGGGGCCTGATCGGATGTTGTTCCATCCGCGCTGGTGGTTCCTCCTGCGGCATTGATGCCGTCATCATTGGAGGTGACGTTGATGGTGCCGCCGGATATGACGATATGGGCGGCTTCCAGGCCTTCTTCGGACTTGGAAACAGTGGCGTTGCCGGCGCTGATGGTCAGGGTCGTCTCGGCCTTGATGCCGTCATCTCCTGCGGCCACATCCAAGGTGCCACCGGCCATCAACAACCAGCCGCGGTCGCTTTCACTGTCATTGTTGGCTTTTACGCCGTCTCCTTTGGCGGTAACAGCGTAAATGCCATCGAGCAACACGGTGTAATCCTTGCCTTTGATGCCGTCATCGGCAGCTTCAACAGTGACGTTGCCGGCAGCAAGCACCAGGCCGTCCTTGCTGACAATGCCGTCCTGGTAGTTGCCCTTGACCGTGAGGGAACCCGTGCCGGCAATGGTGAGGTCCGCCTTGGAATAGACGGCAGCATTGGGGGCATCGCTTCCTGGGTCGGCATAGGTGGAGGCGTCACTGAGGGTGTTGGCGGTGCCGTCCGCAAGGAAAATGAGCACTTCGTTGGCGCTTTGGATGTCAACGGCGGAACCCGTGGAACCGTCAATGGTGGCATTGTCCAAGATGAGGCGGACCACCTCGTCCCCGGCGGCAACCACCAGCTGCCCGGCGGTCAGTTTCCCGGATATCCGGTAGCTTCCGCCGGCGGTGATTTTCACAGTGTCGCCGTCAATGGAAACACCATCTGCATCGGTGCCCGACGCCACACTTGCACCATCGGCCAGGGTAATGGTGGTTTCCTTGGCGGCATCCCAGAGAAGGTCATCAGCGTCATAGTGGGTGGCATCAGCAATGCTGCTGGCCAGCTCCGCCTCGGTCCCGGAGGTGTTGATGTTGGGCGCTGCGGCAGCCGAATCGGAGGAGGTGGCCGCCGCCGTCGGATTTGCCGGCTGAGCGGAACATCCCGCCAGGGCCAGGGCCAAGGCAAGGGCTGCAACGGAGGTGGCGCGTTGTGTTTTTGCAAAGAAGTTCATGGTGCTCCTTGGAGGTCCAGGGGTTGCGGCATGTTGCGCAACAGTGTGCGGTGCCAGCGATTGGCAGGAAGATGTGGCATGAGAGCGGCCAGGCCGGTCGCAAATTTTGAGATTCGTGCGGGGCGGATGCCGTGTCTCCAGAGGTATTTATCCAGTTGTCCAGGCGCGGATCCTGATTTCGTTTCCACCACCAGCTGGTCGTTCATCACCAGTGGATCCTGTCCGGGCAATGCCCAGGCAACGTTGAGGTCGATCGTGGCCCTGCTGTTCGACCCCGGCAGATACAGGGTGATCCGTCCGTAGACGGTTTCCAGGACGGGCGCCAAGTCAATGGGCGGCACATGGCCTGAAGCCTGAAGGGTCTGGGCAATGTAGCTTGCACCCTCAGCGGTGATGGTGGCGCGATCGGCAAGGTTGTACGGGATACGTTCCTTGACGGTGGTGCTGCGTGCGCCTTCCGTTTTAACTTCCAAAAAGCTGATCCCACTGTCAAGGTAGCTGCGGGTGCGGATTTTGTAACGCTGGCGCCGGCCATAGGCGGCCAGGTGGTAACTGTCCAGGCCGGGGGTGTCAAAGTACACGGAATCGTAAGGAAAAATCTGCAGGCCGTTATTGTCCAGGACCTGCATTTGGGCCTCAAAACCGTTGAACAGCCCGGTGAATATGGTGGCAGGTATGAGGTATTTTCTATCGATGCGGGTCTGCAATGCCGCGGCGGCGTTGAGGTCCTCAAGATTGATGGTGGGCAAGGTGCCAAGCCGGGGTTGCAGGGAGGTCTGATACTGCGGGCCCACTAGGCACCCACTTGATCGAAGCGTCGGTCCCCGGCTGCAGAGAGCTGCTCTTGAAGCGGCCCGGGCCCCGCCGAAACAGTGGTGCTGTGCACGTGTACCTCGAAACGCACATCCACATGGGTTTTGTCATTGACCAGGTCAAGGCACTGGACAATGACCGTGTGGACGGTGCCGCCCAGGAGCTCTTCAAGTCTGGTTTTCAGTGCTGCCGGATCGGCGATGGCCTGGTCCAGGATGACGCTTTGCTGGCGGTAGGCAGGGAGCACGCGGGGGTTGTCACCAATGAACATGACAATAAGGATCAAGGCCATGAGTGAGAGTGAAAGCCAGAGCGGCTCAACGCCGAGCCCGGAAATCAGGCCCAGGGCCAGCGCCGAGAAATAGTAGGCCACTTCGTGTTGGGAAAGCTCCGTGGAGCGTAGGCGAATGATGGAGAGAACGCCGAACAGGCCCAAGCCAAGGCCAACACCGGCGCCCGAGCTGGAGAGTGCCGTGGCGACGGCCAGCACGCCAACGTTGATTCCCAGGTAGGAGACCACCAAGTCCCGTCGCCGGTGCCGGCGCAGGTACATGCCAAACGTCATGACAGTAATTGCCATGAGATCGGCGGCCACGAATATCCATGCGTTCATAATTGTCTCCAAAATCAAGGTTGCGAAGGGGTGCTGTAACTAGATTTCCGCGTGAAGCTGTGCTGAATCTGTGCTGGTGGGAAGCTGGGCTTGTGAATACTTGTTTGCTGCCGAAGTCTTTTGGGCGCCGGCGGCCGGTCCGCGGAAAAGGCAGCGTTTTTGCACGGCAAAACTGAGCAGGAACAGCATCAACTCGGTGAGCAGCTTTGCCGCCAGCGTGGGCACGCCGGCCGCCGTGAAGCTGAGCAGGAGCCCATAGTTGGCACCCAGCAGGAAGGTTGCCAGGGCCAGGTAGCCGGTGACAGCCCGTTTGAGCGGCAGCGGCCGTCCTGCGGGGAAGACAAGCTGCCGGTTGAGGCCAAAATTGGTGCCCGCGCTGATGATTCTGGCGCCCACGGTGGCCTGCCACAGGGAACCCGTGGCGGCCATGAGTATCAGGAAGACAGCCGTGTCCACCAGGAAACCCACCAATGAGGACAGGGAGAATTTTAATAAGGGGGCGTAAATCCGCAGGGAGTCGCGCAGCGGACGGAAATGGGATGATTCATTACCGGCAAGGTAGATGGTGGCAATGCTGACATTTGTCAGGACGTAACCCTGGGCGCTGGCCTCCAACAACACATTGAGTTCGTATTCATAGCGGTTGCCGCGCACCGACAGCAGCCAGGGGAGCAACTGCGCAGGGTAGCCGCGCAGCCCCGTTTGGGTGTCACGCAGCCGGGTGCCTGTTGCCAGTGCAAAGAAAAACCCGGTGGCGGCGTTGCCAAAGCGGCTGCGTAGTGGCACCTGCCCGCTAAAGTGCCGCTCACCTAAAACAATGGCATCATGTGCCCGCATTTCCCCCGCCACGCGCAGGATGTCAGTTACACAATGCTGGCCGTCGCTGTCGGCACACACCACATCGTGGCCAGGCAAATTTGCAGCTATATAGCTAAAACCCGTTTTGAGGGCCTGGCCTTTGCCGTGGTTGTTCGGATAAGCCAGGACGGTGGCACCCAGAGCCTTCACCTGCTGGAATACTGCGTCGAAACGGGGCCCGCTGCCGTCGTTGACCACCAAAATTGCCGCACCGGTGCCGGAGTTGGTGAGTTCCTGGATCAGTTCGGGAAGTTTATGGTCTGGTTCGAAGGAGGGTATCAAAATGATCATGGCCGGCTACCTTGCAAGGTAAAGGATGTCGGAAGTGCCGCGTTCCTTGTTTTTGCCCAGTGGATTGTTCACCACAGAGCCATTGAAGTACATGGTGGAGGATCCCCCGCCATCAATGTTGTACGCCGTGGTGGCTCCCTGATCCAGCATGATTTGGGCCAACTCCGGGAGGGTGACGCCTGTGCTGTAGCCGGTGGAGCGGCCATCCACCACCACGAAAACGAGCTGGTTGGGGCTGATGACGCCCACGGCCGTCCGTGGCTGGAGCCCCTGGATGGAGTGGTTGCCAAAGTTGGTGTCCACCTCAACGCTGTCAATGCCGGCTTTGACGGCGTTGTTCTCAATCAGTGACGGACCGAAAGAGAGCGTGTTCCACACGCCGTTGGCCACCAGGGTTGCGGCGTTGGTGGCGCGCTCGTCATAAACTTCAACTGTCCCGTCGCGGTGGAAGGCAAGCCCTTCCCGGGTGCCGGTGTCGCGGTAGGAGACACCATTGCGGATCACAATGCCGGTATCGCGGAAGCCGTAGTAGTCGCCGTTGATGGCAAAAATTGCGTCCTTGTCCTGCGCGATGGCTGACGTGGTTTCGGTGATGTTTTCGCCAAAACTGTTCTGTGCAAACGCCGATCTCAAGGCTGTGGCATCCGTGAGATCGACCTTCGCCGTAAAGTAATTCAGTGTCGTCCCGCCGCTTCCGGTCGTGACTTGATTGATGGCCAGCGTGGCGGTTTGGGAGGTGAAGCCGTTCTCGCTGACGACGGCGGCAGCGGATGCCCCTGCCTCGGCAGCGCTCGCCGTGCCTCCGCTTTGTGACGAGGCAGCGCCGGCCTCGTAGGCATCGACGTCGGTTATTTCAACATGCTCGACAACGAAACTGTCCAGGGCCCAAGCTGCGGCGCCACCAGCGGAGAGGAGCAGCCCCAGGGCCCCACCAATGACGACGCGTCGACTGGGGGATTTGGTGGCGCCCGGGGCCATGGCGTTTTTTTCAGTGGGTGGTGATGAAGTGTTCATGCTTCTTTTTTACGCACGCACCCTGTGCCACATGCGTCCACTATCTTGTGCTGAAGCTGTGAGCGCCGAATGCCTAGACGGTGGGCAGCTGCAGCATGAAGCATGTCCGTCCGGGAATGCTTGTCACCTTGATGGTGCCGTGGTTTGCCTGGGCCAAGGCGTCAACGATCGCCAGTCCGAGCCCGGAACTGTTGCCCCCATTGCTGGTGCGGGCAGCGTCGGCCCTGCTGAATCGAGTGAAGATCTGGCGCAGGAACTCCTGCGGTATCCCTGCGCCATTATCTTCAACGGACAGTGTGGCAAGCCCCTGCGCCGCTGCCAAGCCCACTTGAATGTGGGTGCCGGCTGCCGTGTGCTTGGCGGCATTGGAGAGCAGATTGATGATGATTTGCCGCAGCTCCGATTCCACGGCCATCACCAGCACCGGTTCCTGTGGCAGTTGCAAAGACCAGCCGTGGTCCTGCGCGGCAACTTTGCTGTCCTGCGTGGTTTCCATGAGCAGGTCGGTCAGGTCAACGGATGTTGCTTCGCCCCGCTGGCCCTCATCGAGACGGGCCAGCAGCAGGAGGTCCTCAACCAGGGCAGACATGCGCCGGGATTCGCTGTCCACCCGATGCAGCGCTGCGGATCCGGAGGGGGTCAAGGTTTCGCTCAGCAGCACAAGTTCCGTGTAGCCACGGATGGAGGTCAAGGGAGTGCGGAGTTCATGGCTGGCATCGGCTACAAACTGACGAACCTTGACTTCGCTGGCGTGCCGGGCCGCAAACGCCCGGGTCAAGTGGTCCAGCATGTTGTTGAAGGCGACGCCCACCTCGCCTATCTCGGTCCCGGGCTCGGACGCCATGGGCGGTATTCGGACATGGATGGCCGCCTCACCGGACTCCAACGGCAGCGTTGAGACGGTGGTGGCCACGGCTGAAAGTTCATCCAGCGGCCGCAGGGAACGGCGGATCATGATGGTGCCAATGAGCCCAATAAGCCCTAGGCCAGCCAGCGACACGCTTGTGGTGGCCAGGAGCAGGGAGTCCAAAATGGAGTCACGTTCCGTGGTGGACAGCCCTGTCACCAACACTTCACCGTCCCGGGTGATGGCAGTGGAAGCCTGGAGGCGGTAGTGCCCGCTGGAGAGCTCCAGCTCCTTGGGGCCGCCGGCAGGGTCCACCTGCCCCACCAACAGCAGATCCGCCGTGGACAGGGCAACGGCCGTGCCGTCGGTCTGCACGACCGCCGACGCGATGTCGGCGTCGTCGGAAAAGAGGGCTACCAAGGTACCGGGCCGTTGACCACGTGTGTCAAGGGGGTCGGGTTGGCTGCCGGTCAACGGCTCGGAAGGTGAAGCGGAGGCATTGGGTGGCGGACCCTTCGGACCGAACGACCGCGCGGCGGCTTCCTGCAGACCGGAATCAAGTTGCGCGCTGAGGTAGTTGTTCATCGCCAAATGGCTGACTATGCCCACAGTTGCACAAATGGATGCCAACAGGATGAGCATGGCAACTATCAACTTGGTACGCAGCCTGTGCCGGCGCCTGCCCCCTTGGACCGTTCCAGCCGCCCTGCCGGCAGCCGCTGCCGAAGACCTCATGAAACCGCGGGCTTGAGCACGTATCCCACACCGCGGACCGTGTGGATCATGGGGGCCCGGCCGGCGTCGATCTTTTTTCGCAGATAGGAAATGTACAGCTCCACAATGTTCGCTTGGCCGCCAAAATCGTAGTGCCACACTTGATCCAGTATTTGGGGTTTGCTCACCACCCGGCGCGCATTCTCCATCAAATAACGCAGCAGTTCCCACTGCGTGGCAGTGAGGTCAATGTCCACTCCGCCGCGCTTCACTTCCCGGGTGTCATAGTTCAGCATTAAATCGCCCACCACCAGTTGCGCGTTGTCTGAGGATGCAATGCCTGAACGCTGCACCAGACGGTGCAGGCGCAGCACCAATTCCTCCATGCTGAAGGGTTTGGTCACGTAGTCATCGCCACCAGCGGCCAAACCGGCAATCCTGTCATGAACCCCGTCCCGCGCCGTCAGAAACAGGGCCGGAATGGTGGGTATGAATTCCCGGATTTTGGCCAGCGCCTCAATGCCGTCCATGCCAGGCATCATGACATCAAGCACCAAAACGTCGGGGCGGAAGGTGCGGGCGGCGCGGATGGCATCTGCGCCGTTCGCTGCCGTGGCAACGTCCCAAGCCGTCATACGCAGGCCCATGCTGATGAGTTCCGTCAAGCTGAGCTCATCATCAACCACCAGAGCGCGAATCGGGCTGCCGTCCGGATGGGACAACGGAGGAAGGTCGGTGAAGGAGTTCCGCGGTGGGGTGCTCATGGATGCAACTCTCGTAGGGGACATTGACTGGCGGGCCGCGCCCGGTTTTCATCCGGTTGCGGCGCTGCGCCGGCGGCAGTGTTGATGGACGTTCAATCCAGTGTCGCCGCACATTCCATGCCTTGGCCAGTTTCCTCCTGTGCCGCAGCTGTGAAAAGCCCATTGTGCCTGCCACCACCACTTTCAGCAGGCGCACAAACATTTGTGATCTGATGGGTCAATGACCCCGCACAGCACACCCCCGGCCACACCCCAGCTGATCAATTGGGAACTTGCAGCAAAAACGGCAGCCGGACTGGCACCGGCAGGACCGGTGCTCAATGGTTCGGAAATTGCTGCCGCGGTGGATAATTTGCGTCTCATGGCTGAAAAATCCGTACCGCACGTCCATGAGATCAGCCGCTTGGAAGCAGCCCGTGACCTGCATGACTCCCAGGTCCTGGTGGTGGACAGGGCATCCTGGGCCAAAGCCAACACCCAAAGTTTTGCCGTCATGCTCGACCCGGTGCTGCGCGCGCTCGCGGAGAAAAACGCCAACCCGGGCACGGCAGCCAAAGCTGCCGTGCCCGGGCGCCCGGGTGCCGCGGTGAGTTCCACCGTCACCGGAGCCCAGCTGGGTGCTGCCTTGGCGTTCCTTTCCAGCAAGGTTCTGGGCCAATACGACCCCTTCGCCGCACTGGCACCCACAGCGAGCGTGGCGAACCAGGCCTCGGGCGGGCGCTTGCTCCTGGTGGCGCCAAACATCATCACGGTGGAACGTGAGCTTCGGGTGGATCCGGCGGACTTCCGGCTGTGGGTCTGCCTGCACGAGCAAACCCACAGGGTGCAGTTTGCGGCCGCCCCGTGGCTGCGGCACCACATGCTCGCTGAAATTGAAAAGCTTGGTTCCCTGCTGGTGGGGGATTCGGAAAACTTTGGGAACCGCATCTTGGAAAGCGCCAAGGCACTGGGCGGCAGGCGCGGCAAAGCGGGCCAGGAGGCGGACCCGAACCGCGGCAGCGTGCTCGACCTGCTGCAGAACCCCGAGCAAAAAGCCGCCTTGTCGCACTTGACGGCCGTCATGAGCCTGCTCGAAGGTCATGCCAATGTGGTGATGGACGGGGTGGACAGCAAAATTGTGCCCACCGTGCGCACCATCCGCCAGCGTTTCAACCAGCGGGGCAAGGACCGCGGGGTGGTTGAAAGGTTTGTTCGGAACCTCATGGGCCTGGACGCCAAAATGCGTCAGTACAGCGACGGGGCCAAATTTGTCCGCGAAACCGTCGCCCTGGTGGGCCTGGACGGCTTCAACGTGGTCTGGCTGCGCCCGCAAAACCTCCCTACGGAAGCTGAAATACACAATGCCCGACTCTGGGTGAACCGGATGGGGTTGTAGCCGATGGCCGCCACACTGGGTGCGGTGCCCCGCCCGCCGCGTCCGCGCGGACGCCTCGATCCCACGGTGGGCAAGGCCAGGGCCATGGTGGGTGGGCTGCTGGGCCTGAAAACCACGGGCAAAAAGCTGCAGGTGGAGGAGCCGCCGTTGATCCTTGTGGGCTGCAGCGGAGGCCCCGACTCCCTGGCCCTGGCAGCCGTTTGCGCCTTTTTTGCCCACCGTGGCGAGGTGCGGGTGGGTGCGGTGGTGGTGGATCACCAAATGCAGGCAGGCAGCGCGGCGGTGGCCCAACGCACCGCAGCCCAGCTGGAAACCATGGGGCTGGATCCTGTTGTGGTGCGTGTTGTCCACCTCAAGGACGACGGCGCCGGTCCCGAGGGTGCCGCCCGTGCAGCCCGTTTTGCCGCCCTTGACGCGGCAGCGCAGGAACTGGGGGCCAAGCACGTGCTGCTGGGCCACACCATGGATGACCAGGCGGAGTCGGTGCTGCTGGGCCTGGCCCGTGGATCCGGGACGCGTTCCCTCGCTGGCATGCGTGAACGCCGCGGCATTTATCTGCGCCCCTTCCTGGGGCTGCGGCGGGATGAGACCTTGGCCATATGCGCAGCCCTGGATCTGGACCCCTGGCACGATCCGGCCAACCAGGACCCCGCCTACCTGCGGGTCCGGGTGCGCCACAATGTGATTCCACAGCTTGCTGCCGGGCTGGGCCCGGGGGTGGCGGAATCGCTGGCCCGTTCGGCAACCATTCTGGGCCACGACGCCGACCTTCTGGATGACTTGGCAGCGGCAAAATACCACCAACTCGCCCAGGTCAGCGCCGAAAACGGCACCCTGGACAGCATCTGCCTGCCGGAGGAGGAACTCCGGCAGCTGCCGCCGGCACTGCGCACCCGCGTGTTGGCCTTGGCCGCCGTCGAACTGGGCGGAGTGCAGCCAAGCCTTGAACGTCTGGCTGCCGTGCAAACCCTGCTGTTGCGAAAAGGCTCCGCCGGGCCCGTCCAGTTGGCCGGAAAAGTCAGCGCCTGGCGGATTTCACGTGCACAAGGCGTTCCCCAAGAGGGCCGCGGCTATGGGAAGCTTGTTCTTAAGCGCAGCAGTTAGGCGCATTTTCTGCAGCAGTGCAGCACCGAGCCAGTTACAAACCTTTACAACCAGGAGCCATGGGTGGATTCACAAGACGTCCAAGCTGATCTCAAGCACGTTCTTTACACCAAGGAACAAATTCAAACGCGTGTAGCCGAGTTGGCTGCCCAAATTGATGCTGACTACGAGGGCCGCGACGTCCTCCTGGTGGGCGTCCTCAAGGGTGCTGTCATGGTCATGGCCGACCTGTCGCGGGCCCTGCACAGCCACGTCACCATGGATTGGATGGCTGTCTCCTCCTATGGCTCCGGTACCCAGTCCTCAGGTGTTGTCCGGATCCTCAAGGACTTGGAAACGGACCTGATGGGCAAGCACGTGCTCATTGTCGAGGACATCATCGACTCCGGACTGACCCTGTCGTGGCTGCGCGCCAACCTGATGTCCCGTGGCCCGGCCTCCGTTGAGATTTGCACCCTTTTGCGCAAACCGGACGCCGCCAAGGTCGAAATCGACGTCAAGTATGTGGGCTACGAAATCCCCAACGAATTCGTGGTTGGCTACGGCCTGGACTTTGCTGAGAAGTACCGCAACCTGGACTTTATTGGCACGCTGGCCCCGCACGTTTACGAGTAGCCAGTAATTTTGCACCCCGGGCCCCCAATGGCGGCCGCCGTCCCCGGCAGTTGCCGCCATTGGGGGTCTTCTTGTGCCTGTAACCGCCTTTTCGTTATGCCCTCAGGGAACTAAGTGCGATTCCCGTACGTGTAGCAGGGCGAACGGTGCAAAGCTGTTATCCGAAGGCTGTGTCGCAGTCAGCCTTGAATGTACGTATTGGTTGAGCGGGAGGGACGAGGCCTGGCCTCGAACACATGAAAGTCAAGAAACTCTTCAAGGGTCCATTTGTGTGGATTGTTGTGGCGGTCGTGCTCATCAGCGCCGGCCTGTTCACACTGACCGGAACGGGTCAAAGCCGCATCACCACTTCAGAGGCCCTGAACCTGCTCAATGACGACAAAGTCGCCTCGGCCAAGGTCTTTGGATCTGAAGGTCGGGTGGACTTGGTCTTGAAGGATGACTTCACCACGGCCGAAGACCGCAAGGTCGGGAAAAACGTGCAGTTTTACTACGGCGGATACCGTGCCACCACCATGGTTGAGGCCATTGACAATGCCGGCCTGGAAAAGTTCGACGACCAACCGGCGTCGAACAACTTCTGGTCCAGCATGCTCTCACTGCTCATCCCCTTCATTCTCATTGGCTTGATTTTTTGGTTCCTGTTCTCCCGCATGCAGGGTGGCAGCTCCAAGGTCATGCAGTTTGGCAAGTCCAAGGCCAAGCTGCTGACCAAGGACCACCCGCAGGTGACCTTCTCCGATGTGGCCGGCGCCGACGAAGCCGTCGAAGAGCTCCATGAAATCAAGGACTTTCTGCAAAGCCCTGACAAGTTCACCGCCGTGGGGGCCAAGATCCCCAAGGGCGTGCTGCTGTACGGCCCTCCCGGAACCGGCAAGACCCTCCTGGCCCGCGCCGTTGCCGGCGAGGCCGGAGTACCGTTTTACTCCATCTCAGGTTCTGACTTTGTGGAAATGTTCGTGGGTGTGGGTGCCTCCCGCGTCCGTGACCTGTTCGAGCAGGCCAAGAACAACGCCCCGGCCATCATCTTCGTGGATGAAATTGACGCCGTGGGCCGCCACCGCGGTGCCGGCATTGGCGGCGGCAATGACGAACGCGAGCAGACCCTCAACCAGCTGCTGGTGGAAATGGATGGTTTTGACGTCAAAACCAACGTGATCCTGATTGCTGCCACCAACCGCCCCGATGTGCTGGACCCCGCACTGCTGCGCCCGGGCCGCTTTGACCGGCAGATTCCCGTGGAGGCCCCGGACCGCCAGGGCCGTGAGCAGATCCTGCGCGTCCACGCCAAGGGCAAGCCCATGGCCCCCGGTGTGGACTTGAACGCCGTCGCCAAGAAGACCCCCGGCTACACCGGTGCCGACCTCGCCAATGTGTTGAACGAGGCGGCCCTGTTGACCGCGCGCTCCAATGCCCAGCTGATTGATGACCGCGCCCTGGATGAATCCATTGACCGCGTCATGGCCGGGCCCCAGAAGCGCACCCGCGTCATGAAGGAACTGGAACGGAAAATCACCGCCTACCACGAGGGTGGGCACGCCCTGGTTGCCGCCGCCATGCACAACACGGCCCCGGTCACCAAGATCACCATCCTGCCCCGTGGCCGTGCCTTGGGCTACACCATGGTGGTGCCCGAGGATGACAAGTACTCGGTGACCCGCAATGAGCTGCTGGACCAAATGGCCTACGCCATGGGTGGGCGCGTTGCGGAGGAGATCGTGTTCCACGATCCTTCCACCGGCGCCTCCAATGACATTGAAAAGGCCACCGCCACGGCCCGTGCCATGGTCACCCAGTACGGCATGAGCGAGCGCATTGGCGCCGTCAAGCTGGGCTCCGGCAACAGCGAGCCGTTCCTGGGCGCCAGCGCCGGCCATGACCGCGACTATTCCGAATCAGTGGCCGCCATCATTGACGCCGAAGTCCGCAAACTCATCGACCAGGCCCATGACGATGCCTACGAGGCGCTCATTGCCAACCGCGACATCCTGGACCGTCTGGCCCTGGAGCTGCTGGAGCGCGAAACCCTCAACCAGGCTGAGATCGCCGAAATCTTCGCCGGTCTGCGCAAACCTGCCGAACGCCGGGTGTGGCTTTCCAAGGACAGCCGCCCGGTTTCCAACGTCCCTCCCGTGGTCACTGACAAGGAACGCCGGGAGGCGGCCGAGGCAGGCGGGCCCAGTCCTGACACCGTATCCCCCCAGGACCAATTGGCTTCCGCCAAGCTGGCGGGCAGCGTCGATGCCCCGCAGGGCCACCCAGGCAGCAATGCGGGCACAGGCGAGGCCCCGCAGCTGCCAGGCGAAGCGTAAGTGAAAGCAATGGAAGGCGAACTCATGGACCTTGACGGCGATCAGGCTGCAGTGGCTGGTGACGCGCCGGCGTCGACGGTGGATTTACCCCGCATTGAGGCTGCCGTGCGGGAAATCCTGCTGGCCATTGGGGAGGACCCCGACCGCAGCGGCCTGCTGGACACCCCCAAACGGGTGGCGAAGGCCTATGCGGAGGTTTTCGCCGGAATCCACCAGGATCCGGCCGGGGTTTTGGGCACCACCTTTGACATTGCGCATCAGGAGATGGTGCTGGTCAAGGACATTCCGTTCTACTCCACCTGCGAACACCACCTGGTGCCTTTTCACGGCAGTGCCCACGTAGGCTACATCCCCGCCGCGGACGGACGTGTCACAGGTCTGAGCAAGCTGGCCCGCCTGGTGGACATTTACGCCAAACGTCCGCAGGTGCAGGAGCGGCTCACCTCCCAAATTGCCGATGCCTTGGTGGAACACCTCAAGCCGGAGGGCGCCATAGTCGTCATTGAGTGCGAACACATGTGCATGTCCATGCGGGGTGTGCGCAAACCCGGCGCCAAGACCGTCACCAGTGCCGTTCGCGGCATGCTTCACGAGCCCGCCACCCGGGCCGAAGCCATGAGCCTGATTCTCGGAAGGTAGAAAGACCACAGCATGGATTCACTCGCAGCTGCCCCAGGAACGGGCCCGGCCACGTCCCCACTGCCCGTCTTGCGCGCCAGGCGCGCGGTGGCAAGCTTTGCGTCCCTGCCCGCCGACCGCACGGTGGTCATGGGGATTTTGAACTGCACGCCCGACTCCTTCAGCGACGGCGGCGAGTACAACTCCACCGACACCGCCATAGCCCACGGTTTGCGGATGTTTTACGGGGGCGCGGACATCATTGATGTGGGCGGCGAATCCACCCGGCCAGGCTCCCACGCCGTGGCGGAGGACGAAGAGCAGCGCCGCATCCTGCCTGTTGTTTCCGCGTTGGCCAAGGCTGGTGCCCTCATCAGCATTGACACCCGCCACGCTTCCACGGCAGCCCGGGCCCTCGACGCCGGCGCCGCGCTGATCAATGACGTGTCCGGCGCCAATGTGCATGAGGACATGATTGCCTTGATAGCTGAACGTCAAGTGCCCTACGTGCTCATGCACAGCCGCGGTGATTCCCGTTCCATGGACTCCCTGACCCAGTACAGCGATGTGGTGGAGGAAGTGGTGGGTGAATTGTCGGTGCTGCGCGAACGCTTTTACGCCGCCGGGGTCAAAGCTGAAATGCTGATAGTGGATCCCGGGGTGGGCTTTTCCAAAAATGCCGAGCAGAACTGGGAACTGCTGGCCAACCTGGACCGGGTGGCTGCCATGGGCAACAAGGTTTTGGTGGGCACCTCACGCAAACGCTTCCTGGGGTCCCTTTTGAGCAGCGCCGGCAAGGCGGCGGCTCCGAAGGAACGTGATGATGCCACCTCCGCCACCACCGCCCTCGCCGGGGCGCAGGGCGTATGGGGGGTGCGCGTGCATGATGTCGGTGCCAGCCTCGATGCCGCCAAGGTGGCGGCACGCCTGCGCTTGGCCCAGGAAAACCGTGCGGCCCGTAGGACGCCGCACGGCACCGGGGGAACGGCATGATGGGGGTGGACACCATCCGCCTGAGCAGTGTGACTGCCATTGGTTATCATGGCGTGTTTGACCATGAGAAGCGTGACGGGCAGCCCTTCATCACCGACGCCGTGTTGTTCATGGATGTGAACCCGGCCGCGGCCACGGATGACCTGCGCAAAACCGCCGATTATGGCGCCGTGGCCGAGACCATTGTGGCCATGGTGACGGGACAGTCCTATGATCTCATTGAGACATTGACGGTGCGCATGGCCGAGCGCCTACTCACGGACTTCCCCCTGCTGCAGGCAGTGGAGGTCACTGTGCACAAACCCAAGGCCCCCATCCAAGTGCCGTTCGGAGACGTCAGCATCACTGTCCACCGGACCCGCGGACAGGTGGACGGGTGAGCGGCGAACGTTCACTGACCCGCGCCATCCTGGCCCTGGGCAGCAATTTGGGCGAACGCGCAGGAACCCTCCAGGATGCGGTGGCCGATTTGGTTGACCGGCCTGAGGTGCGGCTGGACAACGTCTCCCCGGTCATCACCACCAAGGCCGTGGGAGGCCCTGCCGGGCAACCTGATTTTTTAAACATGGTCATTGCCGTCTACACCAGCCTCACGGCGATGGAGCTCCTGGCGCATTGCCAGGGAGTTGAACTGGCCCACCACCGGACCCGTGAAGTGCGCTGGGGTGCGCGGACCCTTGACGTGGACATCATCACCTACGGCGAGATGCGTTCAACAGACCCGGTCCTGACGCTGCCCCACCCACGCGCCGCGGAACGGGCCTTCGTGTTGTACCCGTGGTCGCTCATGGAGCCACACGCCACGCTGCAGGGGCAGCCGGTGGCAGAGTTGGCCGCAGCGGCGGCAGACATGCCCGGGATTTCCCACGCACCCGAGGCCCAGGCGTGACTTTACGCCGGGGCTGAATGTCCCCGGTGAGCCGCCGCCGGTGCCCCGTCCGCAGGGCCCGCGGTCATCGTTTGCCGGCTTCGGCGCAGCCGTTCATTGGTGGAGTACGGTTAATCGTGATGTCCCTGACGAACTTATGAGGCAAAGATGAAAGGCACGATGCGCACCATCAGGCCTGCGTGGTTGATAGGCATTGGCGTGGCGGTGGCTGTTTTGGGCTTGATTGCCACGGAACTTTGCTCGCGCGCCAGTTTGGCGCTGCCGGTGCTGCCGTTAAGTTCCCTTGCCACCATGGGGCTGATAGTGGTGGTCTGCATTTTCCTGGGGCTGAAGGTCCGCCGCTGGCGTGACGGCAGACGGGATAAGGCCTTGGATGCGCTCATGGCGGCCCGAACAGTGGTGCTGGCCCAGGCCTGTGCCTATGCCGGGGCGGTTTTATTGGGCTGGCATGCCGGAATCATGCTGGATCAATTGCCCACAGTGTCCCTGCGCGCCGAGCTGGGTGTCATTTGGCAGCTGCTTACGCTCATGGCAGGCGGCCTGGTCATGGTGGTTGTGGGAATTGCCGTGGAACGCTTTTGCAAGGTGCCCCCGGATGACAATGAACCACCGGATAATCCGCGCATCAAGCGCGACAGCCACGGGGAGGAAGAATTTGCCTAGCCCCCGCGCCCACCCCATAGATCCGCAAGGGGTGGATTTTCTGCCCGTTTCCGCGAAGCTGGCCACGGCCCGCTTCATTTCCGCCGGAATTGGTTCGTTGATTTTTCTGGCCATCACCCTGACGCCGCTGCTGCTCAAAACCACAGGGGTATGGCCCGGGTACCCAGCCTGGCTGGCCTGGACGGCTCCGGCGCTGGTGGTGCTTGTCCTGGTCTGGGAACTGCTGCTGATTCCGCGTCAGGTGCGTGCGATCGGCTACGCCGAACAGGATGAGGACCTCTTGATCCGTGACGGCATCTTGTTCCGCCGCATCATGGTGGTCCCCTATGGGCGGATGCAATACGTGGACGTGACCATGGGTCCCTTGGAACGCATGCTGGGGCTGAGCACCATCCACCTTCACACGGCCTCTCCCGGCACGAATGCTGTCATTAACGGCCTGCCGGCTGCGGAAGCCGCCCGGCTGCGTGAGCAGCTTTCGGCCCGCGGCGAGGCGAAACTGGCCGGATTGTGAGCGTCGCAGGGCCCAGCGCCCCGGCCTTCACCACGGATGCCGCCGGCACCTGGCACCGGGTCCACCCCGTCTCGCCGCTTGTGCGTGGTTGGGTGGCGGTGGTTGCGGTGGCATACATTTTTGGCCGCAACGCCTTCGACTCATTCGTGGCCGGCGACTGGGAGGACGAGGGGGGCGTCTCCGCAGGCGCTCCGCTGCCCATCATTGGTGCCATCATTGGCGCCGCCGTGGTGGTTTTTGGCCTGGTATTTTTTCTCTCGTGGCGGTTCACCCGCTACCAGGTCACTGACACCTCAGTGCATATCAATTCCGGCGTGGTGTTCAGACAGCAACGCCAGGCGCGTATTGACCGGGTGCAGGCCATTGACGTGGTGCAGCCGTTGGTGGCCCGTGCCTTTGGGCTGGCGGAACTGAAGTTTGAAGTGGCCGACGGCGGCAAGTCCGTCATGCGCCTGGCGTTCCTGAAGCTGGGGGAGGCCAAGCGGCTGCGGGCAGCCATCCTGGCACGCGCGGCCGGCGTGGACATGGATCCCCTGGCCCCTGGCGAGGTCCAGGAAGCGCCGGAAACCCCGGTGCTGGCCTTGCGGCCTGGCCGGATCGTGGGGGCGGCCTTTTTGAGCGGGACCACCGCCGGTGCGTTGATTGTGGCTGCAGGCCTTGGTGTGGCAGTGGGGATCAGCGGGGAACCAGCCATTTTGTTCGGCGCCTTTCCCATTATTTTGGGTTTTGCGGCCGGCTATTGGAAGACCATCACCACTGATTATAATTTCCGGCTTGCGGTCTCGGTCGATGGTGTCCGGCTGCATTACGGGATGTTGGAAACACGTTCCCAAACCATCCCCCCTGGCCGGGTTCAGGCCGTTGGCATCTCCCAGGGACCCATTTGGCGAATGGCCGGCTGGTACCGGGTGCAGGTCAATGTGGCCGGTTATGGGGCAGACACCACGGATTCCGGTTCCCGCAGCGTGATCCTGCCCGTTGGCACCCTGGACGAGGTCATGACTGTGCTGGGCCTGGTCTTTCCCGACCCCGGGGTCGACGATCCCTTTGCGGTCTTTACCGCAGGTCTGCGCGGCCGCGGCACCGGCCATGGATTTGTGCCCGCACCGCGCCAGGCGCGGTGGCTGGACCCGCTGGCCTGGCGCCGAAATGCCTACCGTGCCACTGACACCGCCCTGCTGTGCCGCCGTGGCGCGGTGGTCCGGCTGCTGCAGCTTGTTCCGCACGAACGCACGCAGTCCCTGGGACTGCGGCAAGGGCCCCTCATGGCACGGCTGGGGCTGGCCAGTTTTGCCCTGCATTCCACCCCGGGTCCGATCCGGCCCCTGGTCAAGCACATGTCGGTGGCCAATGCCCTGGCGCTCTTTGCTGAGCAGGCCAAGCGCGCAGCCACGGCCCGCCGCATGCACGCCCGGGAACAATGGTTGGAGCCGGCGCAGGCTGCACAACAAAATGAAGAGGTGAAGCGTGGCGATTAAACCGGGACGGCTGGGAATTGGCATCATTGGGGCCGGCAAGGTGGGAGCCGTTTTAGGGGCGGCGCTGCGCGGTGCCGGGCACGCCATTGTGGGGGTGGCGGCCGTCTCGGAGGCCTCCCTGGAGCGGGCCGAGCTGCTGCTGCCGGGGGTCCCCGTGCTGGAGGCGGCTGACATTGTGGAGCGCTCCGAGCTGGTGCTGCTGGCCGTGCCCGACGACGTCCTGCCGCATCTGGTCACCGGTCTGGCAGCCACAGGGGCCTGGCAGGCCGGACAGCTGGTGGCACACACCTCGGGCCGCTTCGGCACCGGTGTGCTGGGGCCGGTGAAGGAAGCCGGAGGCATTGCGTTGGCGTTGCACCCGGCCATGACCTTTACGGGCATGAGCCTTGATCTGAGCCGTCTGGTGGACTGCACCTTCGGCATCAGCGCCGATCCGGCCATGCTGCCCATTGCCCAGGCGCTGGTGGTGGAAATGGGGGCCGAGCCGGTGGTCATTGCCGAGGCGGACCGGGTTTTGTACCATGCAGCCTTGGCCCATGCGGCAAATCACATGGTCACCCTGGTGGCGCAATCGGCCCAAATCCTCGGGGACATCGGAGTTGAGGCACCGCAGCATCTCATGGGTCCGCTGTTGCGGGCGGCCTTGGAGAATGCCCTGGCCTCGGGGGAATCGGCGCTGACCGGACCCGTGGCGCGTGGTGATTCCGGCACCGTGGCGGCCCACACGGCGGCGCTGCAGGAACATGCCTTGGATACTGGGGCCAATGACATCCGTGACGCCTATTTGGCCATGGCCGAAGCCACCGCAGCCCGCGCCGCCAAGCGCAGGCTGCTTTCAGCGGAGGCCTTCCTCGGGGTGCAGGCAGCCTTGCGGGGGGACGACGCCGGCCCCGCCACAGGTGCCGGCTAAGGGGCAGGTGCACCAACAGGAACCATGACAGTGGTTCACAAGTGCCGGGAAGAATGGAAAGAGTACAAAGATGAGCATTGTCCGGGTGGAAACCATAGCCGAACTCCAGAATGCAGCGGGGGAACTGCTGCTGGCCAGAGCCAAGGAATCCGGTGGTGCCGGGGGCGGCGCGCAGCCGGGAACCCTTGGCCTGGTTCCCACCATGGGTGCCCTGCATCATGGCCACGCCAGTTTGGCGCGTGCGGCGGCGGCGGAAAATTCAGTGGTGGTGGCCAGCGTGTTCATTAATCCGCTGCAGTTCGGTGACCCGGCTGACTTGGCGCGGTACCCCCGCACAGCGGAAGCGGATGCGCTGCTGCTGGAAGAGGCGGGAGTGGACATCATGTTTGCCCCCACGGTGGCCGAAATGTACCCCGGCGGCGAACCCATGGTGCGCATCACGGCCGGCAGGATCGGTGAACTGTATGAGGGTGCCGCGCGTCCCGGGCACTTTGACGGCGCCTTGACGGTGGTGGCCAAACTGCTTCATGCGGCCCTGCCCGGCAGCGGCCTGGCCGGCGCCGGAGTGCATTCTGCGGCGCCAGAGGGCGCCGCGGGGCGCCGGCGGCCGGCCTACCGGGCCTATTTTGGCCAAAAGGACGCCCAGCAGTTGACCCTGGTGCGCGCGATGGTGGCGGACTTGAACTTTCCCGTGGAAATCGTGGCAGTGCCCATTGTCCGGGACGAGGACGGGCTGGCAGCTTCAAGCCGCAACCGTTTTTTGTCTCCCCAGGAACGCAGCAGCGCACTGGTTTTGCCCCGGGCGTTGCAGCTGCTCAAGGCCCGTGCCGATGCCCACGAGCCACTGGATATTGCCTCGGCGGAAGAGCTGGTGCGCAGCGCCCCGGGGGTGGACTTGGATTATCTGGAGGTGGTGGACGTGGAAAGTCTGCTGGTACGGGCGGAAAATTGCCAGGACACCCCTTTTACCGGACAGGCGCTGGCGCTCATTGCCGCCCAGGTGGGGCCGGTGCGGCTCATTGACAACATGCTTTTGGGCTAGGGCCGCACCGGCGTCCAAAAGCACCGCCGCGGACGCGGCCCAGCATGCCCGCACAGGGTTGAGGGCGTGCCGGGCCGCATCCGTGGTAGCGGGTCAGGCGCCGGCCAGCGCGGCCGCCACCTCACCGGCGGTGGGGTAGGCGCCCTGGGCGCCCCTTTTAGTGGTGGCCAAAGCTGCCGCCACCGAGGCGTAGCGGGCGGCGTCGGCCAGCGGGCCCCCCGCCGCCAGTTGGGCGGCGACGGCGCCGGTGAAGGCATCGCCGGCTCCCGTGGTGTCCACGGCCGGGACCACTGTGGGGGCAATGCGCACCACGGGCTCCGCCGGGTTTTTCGAGTCCAAAACCACTGACCCTGCAGCGCCCAGGGTCACCAGGACCCTCTCCAGCCCACGCCCGGCAAAGGCTGCCAGCGCCCCTTGCCACTGATCGGCGGCGGCGTGGGGCCCCGGCATGGCATAGCCGTTTAAAAACTGCGAGGCCTCGTGGGTATTGACCAGCAGCACATCCGTCAGCTTCGCCAACCCGGCGGTAATGGGAGCATACGGGGAGAGGTTCAGGAGCACTGTTGCCCCGGCGTCGTGCCCGGCCTGGGCTGCCGCCTCAACGGTGGCCAGGGGAACCTCCAGACACAGGCAGACCACACCGGCGCCGCGAAAAATTTCGCCGTCCACGTCCGCAGGAGAGAAGGTGCCATTGGCCCCTGCATTGATGATGATGGAGTTTTCACCGCTGCGCTCAACGGAAATGACTGCAACACCTGTGGGTTCGTCCACGCGGCGCACTGGATCAACGTCCACGCCGGCTCCGGCGGTGGAAGCCAGCAGCATCTCGCCGTGGGCGTCGCGGCCCACGGCGCCCAAAAGCGTCACGGCACCGCCCAGCCTAGCCGCGGAGACGGCCTGGTTGGCGCTTTTCCCGCCAGGGTTCACGGCAAAGCCGTTGCCGTGCAGGGTTTCCCCCGGGGCAGGCAGGCGTTCGCAATATATGGTCAGATCGGCATTAAGTGATCCTGCAACAATGATTCGTTGGGATTTCATGGGGCAACCTCCGCATCGACGGGCTTGGGGACCAGCAGGGAAGCGGCAAAGGCGGCCACTGCAATGCCCAGCGCCACCATCACCACTGTGGCATAAGAACCCTGCACACCCAAGGGGGCGGTGGCGACCAGAATGGCCGGCAGCACCAGAAAGCTCAGGCCCGCACCGAGGTTGAACGCCCCGGCATTCATCCCCGGCAGAAAGCCCGGGTTGCCCTGGGGTGAGAGCACCACGCCCAGGCCGTTGAGCATGATGTTCACGGTACCCGCATACATGATGCCCAACAGCACCGTTCCAGCAATCATCAGCGGCAGGCTGTTCAGGCCAAGGAAGGCAATGATGGCCAGCGCCGCAATGCTGCCGAGCAAGCCCACACGCAACATCTTGGTGTAGCCAAACACCGGTGCCAAACGGCCCGTGATGGGCCCGAAAAGCCAGCCCAGCAAAGCGTAGGGGGTGAGGATGATCAGGCTCATCTCAGTGGCGCCGAGTCCAAAGCCGGGATCCGCCGCCTGCACGAAGGCCGGAACGATGCCGTTGATGACGGCAAAGATTCCCGTCATGGTCAGCACGGTGGTCAGCAGCGGTGCCCAGGTGGAGCGCTGGCGCAGGTGCACAATTTCCACCATGGGGTGGGCGGAACGCTTTTCCACGGTCCAAAAAGCTGCAAAGGCCGTCAGGGAAATGACCGCCAAAAGCAATGCCAGCAGCAAGGTGCCCGTGTTGAAGGCGCCCACCAGCGCCGTCGCCTCATTAAGTGCGGTCAACAAGCCACCAACTGCTATGACAATGAAGAACACGCCCAGCCAGTCCATCTTGGTTCCGGCGCCTGGTTTGCTTTCCCCGGCCAACATCATGATCAGGACCACGGCGACGGCGGCAATGGCCACCATGAGCCAGAAAATGCTGCGGAAGCCATAGTTTTCGGCAAAGTAGCCGCCCACAAAGGAATCAATGCCGGCAATTCCGCCATTGACGGCAGTGACCAGGCCCATGAGGGCGCCATACTTCTTCGGGTCCTTCACTGCCGAGCGCAGCATGATCAGGCACAGCGGAACCGTGGGCCCGCTGATTCCCTGGATGATGCGGCCAATGAACAGCCAGGTGATGTCCGGGGCCAGGGCGGAGATGACCGAACCAATGCCCATCAGCGCCATCATGGACAGGAGGACCTTTTTGCGGCCAATGATGTCGCTCAGGCGCGGCAGGAACAGTGAGAAGACGGCTGCGGCGGTGAAGAACCAGGTTTGGGACAGACCAATGGAGGCCTGGCTGGCATTGAGTTCCGCACCCATGGTCACCAGGGCCGGGCTGAGCATGGAGGCGTTGAGCTGGAAGGCCACGCAGGCGGTCAGCAACGCCACCATGAGCGCTGTGACATTTCCGGGCTTGCTGCTCACTTTCGTGGCGATGGCGCTCATGCGTCAACCTCGCCAATGCGAACCAGGGCGTCGGTGACCAGCTGCCAGAACTTGGTGTGGTCCAGGTCCACGGCAACCGAGGTTTTGCAGTCCGCGGGGGCCGGGGCGCGGAAGTCAGCCACCGTCATGCCCAGGGTCAGGGTGCCGGTGAGTTCAATGTCAACAGGAACCTTTTGGGTGGACATGACAGTGGGGTCGATGACGTAGGCCACGGCGCAGGGATCATGCACGGGCGGGTGGTCAAAACCCTGGTTGTCCTTGTACGCCTTGGCAAAGAAATCCATGAGTTCGTGGACAAAGCGGGCGGGTTTGGTCCCCACGGCGTCAATGGCCGCAACCACTTCCGGGGTGGCCAGTGCCTGGTGGGTCAGGTCAAGGCCAACCATGACCACTTCCCAGCCGGCGTTGAACACAATGTGCGCCGCTTCGGGATCAATCTTGATGTTGAATTCGGCCACAGCGCTCCAATTGCCCACATGGTAGCCGCCGCCCATGAGGACTACTTCCCGCACGCGCTCCACAATGCGCGGTTCCTTCCGGGCAGCCATGGCAATGTTGGTCAACCCGCCGGTGGGTACCAGGGTAATGGTGCCCGGCTCATGCGTCATGATCAGTTCAATGATGAGGTCCACGGCGTGGCGGGGGTCAAGTTCAATGGTGGAAACAGGCTGCGCGGGGCCGTCCATGCCACTTTCGCCATGAATGTCAGGGGCCGTTTCAATGCTGCGCACCAGCGGCCTGTCACAACCGGCGGCAAAGGGCACGCCCTCAATGCCGGCAATGGTGCCCACCGACAGCGCGTTGCGGGTGACCTTGGCCAAGGTCTGGTTTCCCACCACTGTGGTCACTGCCAGCAACTCAATGGCAGGACTGCCATGGGCCAGCAGCAGGGCTACGGCATCATCATGTCCCGGATCGCAGTCCAGGATGATTTTTCGGGGTCCGGCCGGCAGGGCCGGGGCCGGCTGCTGGTCCGGATGGTGTTCGGGGTTCACTTTTTCTCCACGTCGTTGGGGGCGGCGCCTTGGGTGTTGCACCGGGCAGATTTCAGTGTGCCAGCCGGGCAACTTCACGTCAAGCGCTTAACGTGCTGATTTCAAGGCACCGGTCCTAGCTTGCCGCCAGATGGCGGGCAGGGCGGGGAGGGGCCTTTGCGCCGGCCCGGATACTATCAATCCATGCCTTCCCCGCCCATGCCTGAATCCCCGCAATCCCCCCCTGCGGCCCGGGGGCGCGTGACGGCGGCCATGGTGGCTGCCCGGGCGGGCGTCTCCACCGCCACTGTCTCATTGGTGAACAGCGGCAAGACCGCAGGCCGGGTCTCCCCGGAAATCACTGCCAGGGTGCAGGCGGCCGTGGCGGAGCTTGGCTATGTGGTCAACGTCCTGGGCAGTTCCCTGGCCAAGGGCCGCAGCAATATGGTGATTCTGGTGGCCCCGGATGTCTCCAATCCTTTTTATGCCAAAGTCATTGCCGGCGTGCGCGAAGGCATTGGCCCGGACTTTCACCTGCTGTTGTCGGTCACCGAGGCCGGGGAAACGCCCCAAGCCGCGGATGTGCAGCGGCTGTTGGGGCTCAGGCCCGCGGGGTTGCTCATTGACGCCCCCAGCGCCAGCTTCCTGGCGGCGCTTGAAGGCCCCGACCCGGTGGTCCTGTTGGATGCGGCGGGCATTGCCAGCAACGCCCCGTCAGTGAATTTTGATGTCGCTGGAGGTGCGCGCGCCTTGGCCACGCATTTGGCTGGATTGGGCCACAAAGTCATCGCCTACCTGGACAGCACCACCGGCACCGAAACGTTCCGGGTCCGCCGCGACGCCTTCAGGGACCAGGCCCGGCGCCTGGGCATGGTGGTGGCCGGGGAGGCCGCGGCCACCATCGACGTCGGCATGGCCGCGCGGGCCTTCACCCGCGCCTGGGACCAGTGGGGGCGGCAGGGGGTGAGCGCCGTCGTCTGTGCCACCGACACCCACGCCTATGGGGTGTTGCAGGAGGCGCGCGTGGCAGGGCTTGCAGTGCCCCAAGACCTTGCCGTGACGGGTTTTGATGACCTGCCCTATTCCCAAACGTCCAATCCGGGCCTGACCACGGTGCAGCTGCCCGCCTCGGAAATGGGCAAAATTGCCGGCCAGGAACTCCGCCGGCTCATGGAGGGGCAGGCCCCGGCCGCCAAGGAGCTGAGCTTGGATGCGGTGCTGGTGGTTCGCGGGTCCACGGTGGCACGCCGCTAGGGAAAGTGCCCACGGAGGGTTCACCCAGATTCAACCACTAAACTAGTGAACCGTGAGTGCAGACAAAACCCCCAGCCTTGAGCCCAGCGACGTTTCCGAGCAGATGCTTGTCCGTATGGACAAGCGCGCCAAGTTGCTGGAGCGGGGTGAACAGGCCTATCCCGTAGGCGTGGCACGGACGCACACCATTGAACAAATCCGCACCCAGTACCCCGACCTCGAGGCGGATACGGCGACGGGGCAGCTGGTGGGCATCACCGGACGCGTGGTCTACGTCCGCAACAAGGGCAAGCTGTGTTTTGCCACCCTCCAGTCCGGAGCGGGCGCACGGCTGCAAATCATGCTGTCCCTGGCGAACATTGGCGAGGAAGCCCTGGGCCAGTGGAAATCAGTGGTGGATCTTGGCGACCACGTCTTCATCAAGGGAGAGGTGATCAGTTCCCGCACCGGCGAGCTCTCCATCATGACCTCAGAGTGGGCCATGGCGTCCAAAGCCCTGCGGCCGCTGCCCGTGCTGCACGCGGAACTTTCCGAAGAAATGCGTGTGCGCCAGCGCTACGTCGACCTCATTGTCCGCGATGACGCGCGCCGGCAGGTCCGCACCCGCTCGGCCATTATCAAGGCCATCCGGGACGCCCTCCACGGCGAGGAGTACATTGAGCTGGAAACCCCCATTTTGCAGCTCATTCACGGCGGCGCCTCGGCGCGGCCCTTCCATACCCACCTCAATGCCTTCGATCAGCCCATGACCTTGCGCATTGCCATTGAGTTGTACCTCAAGCGCGCGGTGGTGGGCGGCATGGACAAGGTTTTTGAACTCGGCCGCATTTTCCGCAACGAGGGTGTGGACTCCACCCACAGCCCGGAATTCACCATGCTGGAAGCTTATGAAGCATATGGCGATCAATTCACCATGGCAAAAACCATGCAGCGCATAATTCTCGCCGCCGCGGACGCCGTTGGTTCCAGGGTTATTGAAACTGAACGCGGCCACGTCAATCTTGATGGTGAATGGCCCTGGCTTCCCGTTTACCAGGGGCTGTCGGACGCTGTCGGGGTGGAAATTACGCCGGCAACCACCGCCGTTGAATTACGCGAAATTGCCGCCAAACACGGGATAAAGGTTGATTCGGCATGGGATGCTGAGAAACTCGTCACCGAACTATTTGGCGAAATCGTTGAACCCACAATTATTCAGCCCACCTTTGTTTGTGATTATCCGCCGTCGGCCCAGCCGCTGGCCCGTCCCCACCGGGACAATCCCGACCTTATTGAGGCGTGGGATCTGATAATTGACGGACGTGAAACCGGAACCGCCTTTTCCGAGTTGATTGATCCGGTCATTCAGCGCGAGCGGTTGACGCGGCAGTCCCTGGCTGCCGCGGCAGGCGATCCTGAAGCCATGCAGCTTGACGAGGACTTCCTTCGTGCGCTGGAATACGGCGCCCCGCCCATGGGTGGGTTGGGGTTGGGAATTGACCGTTTGGTCATGCTCTTTACCGGCGTAGGCATTCGTGAAGCCATTCTTTTCCCCTTGATGAAGCCAGAGTAGGAGCCATAAGGTTATGGAATATATTGCAGTCATCCTGCCTTCAATAGGTGTGGGAGCGCTTTTCTACTTCGCCATGAAGGCAATATTCAATGCCGATAAATCAGAGCGGGAAGCCTTGGCGCAGGCGGAGCATGATGCCGAGACTCCCGGCGAGCCCACACAATAAGTTATTAGCACCGCTGGTTTTTGACGTACCGGTGTTTTCGCCACATAATTAATGACAAGTATTCATCAATCTATGTGAGGCGATTACTCCCCATGGCACAGAAAATTCACGTCACACTTGTTGACGACATTGATCAGAGCCCGGCAGATGAAAATTTGAATTTTGGTCTTGACGGAATCAATTATGAGATTGACCTTTCCGCCAAGAATGCCCAGGAACTGCGGGATGCGCTGGGCAAGTATATTGACGCAGCACGCAGGGTCGGCGGGCGTGCGGTCCGCGGCCGCGGACCGGCCGCTGCCAGCAAGGGCAGCGGCGATGTTGCGCAGATCCGTGCCTGGGCACGTGAAAACGGCTATACGGTCCACGAGCGTGGCCGCATCCAGGCTGAAATTCGGGACGCCTACCACGCAGCCCAGGGCGACTAGGGCCGCACGCGTGCCTGCCCCGGCGCTTTAGTGCCCCGCACCGGCGGCGGGAACACCACACCAGGTGTTCCCGCCGCCGCTGTTTAAGGGCCGTTCCGCGGCCATGAACGGGGCGGCGGAAGGCGGCACGCAGTGGGGGCGGAAAAAAGTTCTGTTTCCCCTGTGGCGAACAAGCCACCATTGTGTGCGGCTACTGCGTAGCATCAAAGTACGCAGTAAAAGGAGTGTGGCGAAATGTTTGAGCGATTTACCGACCGAGCCCGACGTGTTGTTGTGCTGGCCCAAGAAGAGGCCCGCATGCTCAACCACAACTACATTGGCACCGAGCACATTCTGCTTGGCCTCATCCACGAAGGTGAGGGAGTTGCCGCCAAGGCACTTGAGTCCTTGAACATCTCCTTGGACGGGGTGCGTGAGCAGGTTCAGGAAATTATTGGCCAGGGGCAGCAGGCCCCCAGCGGGCACATTCCCTTCACCCCGCGCGCCAAAAAAGTTCTGGAACTCTCGCTTCGCGAGGCGCTGCAGCTGGGCCACAACTACATTGGCACCGAGCACATCCTGCTGGGCCTGATCCGTGAAGGTGAAGGCGTGGCCGCGCAGGTGCTGGTCAAGCTCGGCGCCGATCTGGGCCGGGTCCGCCAGCAGGTCATCCAGCTGCTGTCCGGGTACCAGGGCAAGGAGCCGGTCGCCAGTGGCGGGCAGCAGCCCGAAGGTGCCCCGGCAGGGTCGGTGGTGCTGGACCAGTTTGGCCGCAACCTGACCCAGGCTGCGCGTGAGAACAAGCTGGACCCCGTCATTGGGCGTGCGCATGAGATGGAACGCGTCATGCAGGTCCTCTCCCGCCGCACCAAGAACAACCCCGTGCTCATTGGTGAGCCCGGGGTGGGCAAGACTGCCGTCGTCGAAGGCCTGGCGCAGGCGATTGTCCGCGGCGACGTCCCTGAGACCATCAAGGACAAGCAGCTCTACACCCTCGATCTGGGTTCGCTGGTGGCAGGTTCACGCTACCGCGGCGACTTTGAGGAACGCCTGAAGAAGGTGCTCAAGGAAATCCGCACCCGCGGGGACATCATCTTGTTCATTGACGAGATTCACACCCTTGTCGGTGCCGGTGCCGCCGAGGGCGCCATTGACGCAGCCTCCATCCTGAAGCCCATGCTGGCCCGCGGCGAGCTGCAGACCATTGGTGCCACCACGCTCGATGAGTACCGCAAGCACATTGAGAAGGACGCCGCTCTTGAGCGCCGCTTCCAGCCCATTCAAGTGCAGGAGCCTTCAGTTCCGCACACCATTGAAATTCTCAAGGGCCTGCGTGACCGCTACGAGGCACACCACCGCGTCTCCATCACGGACAGCGCACTGTCTGCTGCGGCAACATTGGCAGACAGGTACGTCTCCGACCGTTTCCTGCCGGACAAGGCCATTGACCTTATTGACGAGGCCGGTGCACGGCTGCGCATCCGCCGCATGACGGCACCGCCGGAGCTCAAGGCCATGGACGGTGAAATTGCGGCTGTTAAAAAGCGCAAGGAAGACGCCATTGACGCCCAGGACTTCGAAGGCGCCGCGTCCCTGCGCGATGATGAGCAAAAGCTGATCACTGCCCGTGCCGACAAGGAACGCAAGTGGAAGTCCGGCGGTCTGGATGAAATTTCAGAAGTCGATGAGGAACTCATTGCCGAGGTTCTGGCCAACTCCACGGGCATCCCCGTGTTCAAGCTGACCGAGGCCGAGTCCACCCGCCTGCTGAAGATGGAAGAGGAACTGCACCGCCGCGTGGTGGGTCAGAACGAGGCCATCAAGTCCATTTCCCAGGCCATCCGCCGCACCCGTTCGGGGTTGAAGGATCCCAAGCGTCCGGGTGGTTCGTTCATCTTTGCCGGCCCCACCGGCGTCGGCAAGACCGAGCTGGCCAAGGCGCTGGCGGAGTTCCTCTTTGGTGACGAGGATGCCCTCATCACGCTGGACATGTCCGAGTACTCCGAAAAGCACACCGTCTCACGTCTCTTTGGTGCCCCTCCCGGCTACGTGGGCTACGAAGAGGGCGGGCAGCTGACGGAGAAGGTCCGGCGCCGTCCGTTCTCGGTGGTGCTCTTTGACGAGGTGGAAAAGGCGCACGCCGACCTCTTCAACTCGCTGCTGCAGATCCTGGAGGACGGCCGCCTCACCGACAGCCAGGGACGGGTGGTGGACTTTAAGAACACCATCATCATCATGACCACCAACCTGGGCACCCGTGACATTTCCAAGTCAATTGCCACTGGTTTCCAGTCCGGAACCGATACGCAGACCGGTTACAACCGGATGCGTGCCCGGGTCACGGAAGAGCTCAAGCAGCACTTCCGCCCCGAGTTCCTCAACCGCGTCGACGACGTTGTGGTGTTCCCGCAGCTGACCCAGGCGGAGATCATTGAGATTGTTGATCTCATGGTGGCCCGGCTGGAAACGCGCCTGGCGGACAAGGGAATGGGCATTGAGCTCACCCCGGCGGCGAAGATCCTGCTGGCCACCCGCGGTTACGACCCCGCCATGGGTGCCCGCCCGCTGCGTCGGACCATTCAGCGGGAAATTGAAGATCACCTCTCGGAGAAGATCCTCTTTGGCGAGCTGAACACCGGCGACATCATCACGGTGGACGTGGAGGGCGAGGGGGACGAGGCCAAGTTCACCTTCGTCGGCGCCACCAAGGAGACCATCCCGGACGCCATCACGGCATCCGCCTAGGATCCTTGCCGTCAACAGCACGCCCATGGCGGCCCCTCCCATAGGGAGGGGCCGCCATGGGCGTCTGTGGTGGTCCGGATGGTTCCGCGGCCGCTGCCTGCCCGGCAGCAGGTGAAACCATCACGGCCGTGGGGGTCATAGACTGAAAAACGTGACTATTGAAACCACCATTGTTCTCCGGCCTGCCCGCACCTCGGATGTCCATGCCATCAAGGACCTGGTGGCACCCCTGGCGGAGCGCCGAATCCTCATTTCCAAGGAATCGGTGACGTACTTTGAGGCCATCCAGGAATTTGTGATTGCTGAAATTGACGGGCAGGTGGTGGGCTGCGGCGCCCTGCACGTCATGTGGGAAGACCTGGCCGAGATCCGCACCCTGGCAACAGCACAGCAATGGCACGGCCACGGCGTGGGCAGGGCGGTGGTGGCGCAGCTGCTGGCGAATGCACGCCGCGTTGGTGTTTCCCGCGTATTTTGCCTGACTTTTGAGGTGGAGTTCTTCACGAGGCAGGGTTTTACAGTCATGGCTGACCAAAGCGCCGTGGATCCGGCTGTCTACTCCGAACTCCTCCGCTCCGCCGACGAGGGCATTGCCGAATTCCTGGACCTGGCCAGGGTCAAACCCAATACCTTGGGCAATACCCGCATGATCTGCCAGCTGTAGCTGCAACTGTGGGGACAGGGCTTTAGCGCCCCTCCCTACCGCAGGCGGGTTCCCGCAGGTAGTGTTCAAGCAGTGGCCGCATGCTGCCTGGCCGCCCACACCAGCGTTGCCTGCCATGGAGGTCCCGTCATGAAAAAGCTCATTAATGATCCGAAAAACGTTGTCAGCGAGGCCATGGAGGGTTTCAGCCAGGCCCATGCCGACCACGTGCGCCTGAATCCCAACCCGCTGTTCCTAAGCCGTGCGGATGCTCCACGCCCGGGCAAGGTGGGCCTCGTGTCAGGAGGCGGCAGCGGACATGAACCGCTGCATGCAGGCTATGTGGGCGTGGGCATGCTCGACGCCGCGGTGCCCGGCCCCATGTTCACCTCGCCCACACCCGAGGCCATCATTCCAGCCACGCTGGCAGCCAATGCAGGTGCCGGGGTGGTCCACATTGTCAAAAACTACACCGGTGATGTGCTGAATTTTGAAACTGCCGCCGAAATGGCGCAGGCCGAGGGTGTGGAAGTGCGCACGGTGCTGGTCAATGACGACGTCGCGGTGGAGGATTCGCTGTACACCGCAGGGCGCCGCGGCGTGGCAGGCACTGTGCTGGTGGAGAAGATAGCCGGGGCGGCGGCCGAACGTGGCGATGACCTGGAAACCGTGGCGGCCATTGGCAAGCGGGTCAACGACAATGTCCGCAGCATGGGGGTGGCCCTGTCTGCCTGCACGGTTCCGCACGCAGGCGTGCCCAGTTTTGAGCTGGGCGAAGACGAAATGGAAATTGGCATTGGCATACACGGCGAACCCGGCCGGCACAAGGTGCCCATGGAGGATGCCAATGGCATTGCCGCGCGGTTGCTGGAACCCGTGCTGGCCGACCTGGCGCCGCAGGCCGGGGACAAGGTGCTGTTGTTTGTCAACGGCATGGGCGGCACCCCCGCCAGCGAGCTGTACATTGTGTACCGCCAGGCAGCAAAGCTTTTGGCGCAGGCGGATTTGGTGGTGGCGCGGTCCCTGGTGGGCAATTACATTACGGCGCTGGACATGCAGGGCTGTTCCATTTCCGTGCTGCGGCTGGATCCTGAAATGACCGAACTGTGGGACGCGCCGGTCAACACGCCGGCACTGCGATGGGGGATGTAAATGAATCAGCCTCTAAACGTGGACTGGGCCGCCGACTGGCTGCGGAGATCAGCAGCAGTCATCGCCGAACAACGCGTGGCCTTAAGCGAACTGGACCGGGCCATTGGCGACGGCGACCACGGCGAGAACATGGATCGCGGCTTCAACGCCATCTTAGGGAAGCTCGACGCCGCCCCTCCCGATTCACCGGGCGGGGCCTTCAAGCTGGCGGCGATGACACTGATGTCCAAAGTGGGCGGCGCCGCCGGACCGTTGTATGGTACGGCGTTTTTACGTGCCGCCACGGCTGTAGGGGATGCCGCCGAGCTCAACGCGGAACTGTTGGTGGCAGCGCTTGCCGCGGCCCGCGACGGGGTGGTGGCGCGCGGCAAGGCCGAACCGGGGGACAAAACCATGATTGATGCGTGGACTCCAGCCGTGGACGCCGCCAGGGCCGCCGCGGAATCCGGCGCGGAGCCTGCCGCCGTGCTTGCGGCTGCGGCCACCGCGGCTGAAGCCGGTGCTGCTGCCACTGATCCGCTGGTGGCCCGCAAGGGTCGGGCCAGCTACCTGGGTGAGCGGGCCGTGGGGCATCGCGACCCCGGTGCTGCCTCCTCCGCGCTGATGCTGCGCGCTGCGGCCCAGGCGGCACTGGCATGAGCGTGGGGCTGGTGATTGTCTCGCACAGCGCCCAGTTGGCTGCCGGTGTGGTGGAACTGGCGGCACAAATGGCGCCCGATGTGGTGCTGGCCGCTGCCGGTGGAATGGACGACGGCGGCCTGGGGACTTCGTTGGAGAAGGTCATGGCTGCAATCGGGCAGGCAGACACCGGGGCCGGTGCAGTGGTTTTGACTGACCTTGGTTCGGCCGTGATGACGGCCGAGTCCGCCCTTGAGTTCCTGGGCGGCGGGGATCAGGTCCGTCTGGCCGATGCACCCCTGGTGGAAGGTGCCGTGGCCGCAGCCGTGGCAGCCCAGTCGGGGGCCTCACTTGCTGCCGTGTGCCGGGCCGCCCAAAGCGCCCTGCAGCCCGGCGGGGCGCAAGCAGGGACCGTGCAGCCTGGCACCGGGGCCGCCGGCGCACCCGGCGCGGCAACTGCCACCGTGGCCTTGATCAACCCCCTGGGGCTGCACGCCCGTCCGGCAGCCATGCTCGCTGGGGTGCTGGGCGCCATGGACGTTGACATTGACATCAACGGGGTGGATGGCCAGTCGGTCATGATGCTCATGACTCTGGGAGCCGGGGCGGGCACGGAACTGTCCCTGTCCGCCACGGGTCCGGAAGCGCAACAGGCAGTGGATTTTGTGCGCAGCGAGGTGGAGCGGGGATTTGGGGAGATCTAGCATCACCTTCGCCGGCGGCGGGAACCCTCAACGGGGGAGCTGGTATCCGGCGTCCGTGTGCTGCGCTAAACCATCCGTGACGAGCCCGGCAAGGGCCCGTTCCAGCTGCGGAGCATGGGTGTTGAGCTCATGGAGTTTGTCCAGTTCGGCGGCAAGTTCCCCGTGATTCGACGCCGCAGCGGGGTCCCAGAACAGATCCGCGTGGACAGGCAGGCTTGCTGCCCGCAGCACGGCCATGACTGCGCCTCGGACCTGCCTGTCGGTACCGGCCCAGGGTTGCCCTTTGGGAATGTAGCTGGGCTCGGGCTGGCCTGCGGCAATCCAGGCGCATTGCGCAAACACCGGACATTGATTGCACCGTGGACTGCGTGCGGTGCAAACCACGGCGCCGAGTTCCATGGTCCCGGCATTCCACAACACTGATTCCTCCGTGTCCTGCGGGAGCAGCTGCGCAGCCAAGGTCATTTCCGCCGCCGTCAAGGCAGGTGCGGGGAGTGCCTGGCCCACCACAAGCCGGGCATGAACGCGACGGATGTTGGTGTCAACCACTGTGGTGCGGCGCCCGTAGGCAAAGGCTGCCACGGCCGCTGCCGTGTAGCTCCCCACGCCGGGCAATTCCAAAAGTTCAGCGTACGTGGTGGGGACCCGGCCCCCGTGATGGGCCACAATTTGTGCCGCGGCGGCATGCAAACGCAAGGCACGGCGCGGATAACCCAGACGGCCCCACGCCCGCAGCACATCCGCGGGCGCGGCTGCGGCGAAGGCCTCCGGGGTGGGCCAACGTTCCAGCCACTGCTCCCATACCGGTTGTACGCGCACCACGGGGGTTTGCTGGAGCATGATTTCACTGACCAAAACGCCCCAGGGCGAACAGTCCCCGCGCCATGGCAAATCGCGGGCCTCCTGCTGAAACCAGCTGATGATGCGGCTGTGCAGCAGCGGTGGTGGCACCTGGTCCGGCACCGAACGTGCGGCACCGCCGGGCAAGGCTGCGGGGGGCATGGGACTCCTTCTTCTGCAACGGTGACTACCGGTGTTTCGCGGCACTTTGAACTGCTGTGCCAGTGGCACGCAAAAGCCGCCCTGCCACTATCTCATTTTTACCGGCAGCAAAGCCTCCGGGGCCCAGCTCACAGCCTGGACGGCGGCGTGGTGGGACCGGGGCGCCCCGCCCCTTCGATACCCTGAGGTTATGGGAACTACAGGGAATTCAGGACAGGGGCGTCCCGCGCCTGCTCCGCGCCCCAGGGTTTCCGCGAAGGTCTACCGCAGGCGCCGCCTCGTGGCAGCCATTCTGGCCTTGCTGGTGCTGGCGGCCCTGGTGGCCGGCGGCATCTTTTTCGCGGGTCTCCTGGGAGTGGGGCCTGGCGGCGCTGACAAGGGCACCGGGGGCAGTGAAGCTGCGGAGGAGGTTCAGCCCGCAGTGAAACCGGGCACGCCGCCGTCGGCGGTTTGTGATGAATCCGGCATCAAGGTCACAGCTGCCGTGGACAAGCCAAGCTATGGCCCCACCGAGCAGCCCGTGCTGAGCTTGAAGGTGACCAACGCAGGCAAGGGCCCGTGTGACATCAATGTGGGCACCAGCCAAATGCAGTATGAAATCACCAGCGGCAATGACGTCATCTTCAACTCAAAAAACTGCCAGCTTGATCCTGAGGATCTGGTGCGCAACCTTGCCCCGGGCGCTTCGGAAACGGCAAATTTAGTGTGGAAAGTGAACCGCAATGCCCCGGGCTGCGAAAAAGTCGCCACGGCGCCGGGCCGGGGCGGGGCCACTTATGCCCTGGTGGCGACCTTGGGAAAATGGTCCAGTGAGAAGGTCACCTTCACGCTGCAATGAAGCGGCGCGGCGGCAGCATTTGGCCGGCGGCTCAAAGGAAACGGTCCAGCAGGCTGGCCTCGGCGATGCGGGACAAGCCTTCACGGACATTGCGCGCCCGCAGCTCGCCAATGCCGTCAACAATCATGAGGTCGTCAATGGTGGCGGCCATGAGGTTCTGCAGCCCGCCAAAGTGGTCCACCAGCCTCCCCGCCACCGCGCCCGGCACGGCCTTCAGTCCCGACACCAGGCGGTAACCGCGGGGCTGAATGATGGCATCGAGGGAGTCGTTGCCGCTGGCCAGGCCCACCCTGCCGGCGATGAGGGACAAATCAATGAGATCTGCCTGGTCAATTCCCTGCAGCGCCGCCACGGCGGCGTCCACATCCATGGTGTCCGGGTTGATGTAATCGCGGATGACCATGTCCGCTCCGGATCCGCGTGTGGTGGAAAGTTCCTCCAACTGCAGCGACAACAGGCGTCCATCCACGCCCAGCTCCAAGACGTAGGCGGCAATTTCCTCGGAAATGCGGCGCACCATTTCGTGGCGCTGCAAAGTCACCGCGACGTCCCGGATGGTCACCATGGCTTCTATTTCCAGTGCCGAGAGCGAGCTGGTGACCTGGTCCAGGCGGGCGCGGTAACGCTCCAGCGTGGCCAGCGCCTGGTTGGCCCTGGCCAAAACCTTTTCCGAGCCTTCGAGCACGTAGCGCAGTCCATCCACATACAGGGCAATGATCTGCATGGACTGGCTGACGGAGACCACCGGAACGCCAGTCTGAATGGCAACACGTTCGGCCGTGCGGTGTCGGGTGCCGGATTCCTGGGTTTCAATGCTGGGGTCGGGCACCAGCTGGACCGCCGCCCGCATGATTTTAGTGGCGTCCTTGTCACAGACAATGGCGCCATCCATCTTGGCCAATTCACGCAGGCTGGTGGCGGCAAAGTCAATCCCAATTTCAAAACCGCCCGAACACAAATTCAAGATGCTCTTATCAGCGCCCAGGACAATCAATGCCCCCGTGCGTCCACGAAGAATGCGTTCCAGCCCGTCGCGCAAGGGCGTTCCCGGCGCAACACGGGCAAGTGTGGCCTTGAGGGCATCTTCGGGGCTGCGGAGCATGGGCAGTTCCTTCTTTTCAAGCACGGGAATCCGCACAAGTCACTATGCCAATGATAATGGGAACGATGCCATGGTGCCGCGCCCCGCCCCGGGCGGTTACAGTTGGCCGAAGGTGGGTTCAGGGCTGCCGCCCAAGACGATTTCAGTGGCTTCGGCAATGTGCTCAATTTCGCGCACCGTGAAATCCGGCGGGATGACGCCAACCCCGGTGGGGCTTTTAGGCACCAAAGCGTAGGAATAACCCAAACGTGCCGCTTCCTGGATGCGCTGGTTGATGCCCGGGACTGGACGGACCTCACCGGCCAGGCCCACTTCACCGAACGCCACCATGCGGCCATGGACGGGACGGGCGGACTTGGCAGAGACAATGGACAGCGCCACCGCCAGATCCATGGCCGGTTCGCTCAGGCGGGCGCCGCCCACCGTGGCCACATAACTGTCGTCGGCATCAAGGCGCAATCCGGCCCGCTGCTGCAGCACGGCCAGCAGCATGCCCACCCGGGTGGAGTCCAACCCGGAAACCGTGCGGCGCGGCGAGGAGCCCAGCGCCGGGGTCAACAGTGCCTGCACCTCCGCCAAAAGCGGACGGCGCCCCTCCATGGTCACCGTGATGCAGGTGCCCGAAACCGGGTGTGAGGTGCGTGAGGTGAAGAGTCCGCTGGGGTCCGCCAGGCCCTCAATGCCGTCATCGGTCAGGTCAAAGCAGCCCACTTCATCGGTTTGCCCATACCTGTTTTTCACAGCACGCAACAGACGCAGGCGCGAATGCCGCTCGCCGTCGAACTGGCACACCACGTCCACCAGGTGCTCCAACAGCCGGGGACCGGCAATGGAGCCATCCTTGGTGACATGCCCCACCAGCAGGGTGGTCATGTTCAGGCGTTTGGCGGCGGCAATCAGGGATGCTGCCACCTCCCGCACCTGGGAAACGCCGCCGGCGGCACCGTCCACCATGCCGCTGCTGAACGTCTGCACGGAGTCCACAATGAGCAGGGTGGGCTGCACCGCCTCCACCTGTCCCAACGCCGTGCCCAGATCGGTTTCCGCACCCAAATACAGGGTGTCAGCAACGGCACCAATGCGTTCGGCCCGCAATTTCACCTGCGCAGCGGATTCCTCGGCGGTTAAATACAGCACTTTTTGCGGGGCTGCGCCATGTTCATTGCGGGCAAACTTGGCTGCCACATCCAGCAACAAGGTTGATTTTCCCACGCCGGGTTCCCCGGCCAGCAAAATAACGGCGCCCGGCACCATGCCACCGCCCAAAACGCGGTCCAATTCCGGAACGCCGGTGAGGTTGTGGGCGGCCTTGGAGGCATCAACTTCGCCAATGAGCTGCGCCGGGCGCACCACCGAGGTGGCGGCCGTGGTGCGCACCACCACGGTGCCAATTTCCTCCAAGGTGCCCCACGCCTGGCACTCGCCGCAGCGGCCCACCCACTTAACGGCCGTCCACCCGCATTCCGTGCAGCGGAAATTCTGCCCGGTGTTTGTCTTTGTGCTCTTTGCTGCCATGTCTTAACCCTAGTGCCGGGGTCTGACACTGTTGCAGCTAGAGGCGGGGCAGCAGGGCCCGGGCTTCTGCAGGTTCCATGCCGGCAGCCTCCAGCAAATCCACCATCAGGGTGCGAAAAAGCAGCACCAGGGTTTCGCCCTCCATTTGGGTGATCTCCAACAGTGCCGGATGCAGGCCCATGGCAATGTCAGCCAGGGAATCCCGGGCGCCGGCCAAGGTTCCCGGGTGATGTTCCCCGGACACGGCGGCACCGAGTTCATCCACAGCCGCCGCGCTTTGGCTCAGGACCTCTGCAAGGTGCACGGTCCCGGCGTCGGTCAGGGAGGCATTATTAATGACGCTGGCCAGACGGCGGGACAGGATGCGGCTCGAGCGCATGGCGTAGTCCACCCGGAGCATCAGCTGCGCCATGCCCTCCACCTCCTGCAGGTGCCGGCGGTAACGGGGTGCCAGTGTGGCAATTTCCACCGAGCCACGCAGGCCCTGGCGCATCTGGTCAATGCGCTGCTGCTGGCCGCGGGCGCGGGAGAGCGCGTGCCAGGCCGTGGTGGCATCGTTATAGGACAGCGCCGAAGCGCATTCGCGCAGCACCAGAGCCAGCTCGCCCAGGATCTCCTTTAAATTGTCCTTCGGCTCGCGGCGCGGGTCCCGCGGAATCAGGAAGGTAAGCAGCAGGGCAAAACTGCCGCCAACCACCGCATCAATGCTGCGGGAGAAGGGCCCGCCGGTGGGAATGGGCAGCAGCACCACCAGCAATGACTGCAGGGCCAGCTGGGTGGTGAAAATGGCGCCGCTGTCCAGGAAGCGGGCCAGTAGCAGGGACAGAAAAACAACCAGCGCGGCCTGCCAGATCCCGGAACCCAGCCAGTGCAGCAGGAAATCCCCCAAGGCGATGCCTATGGTGCAGCCAATGCCCACCTCCAAGACCCGGCGCAGGCGCGGATCACGGGTGAATCCCAGGGCAACGATGGCGCTGGTGGCGGCAAACAACGGCCCCTGATGTCCCAACACCAATTCGGAGAAATAGTAGGCACCCACCGCGCAAAAGGTGATGGTCAGCGCCTGCACCACTGAATTGCGGCTGCGCCGCAGGCCCAGGCGGACCCGGCGCTTGACAAACGTCACGGTGGCTGCCGCCCGGCTGGGGGCAACTGGTGCAAATTCCTGCATCAAACAAGTCTATGCGCGCACGAATGCCCCCTTCGCTTCTGACGCGGCGAAGGAGGCATTGAGCTTCATCAGTGGTGGCTTTCGGAAATTATTGAGCCTAGATGGGATCTTCGTTAAGACGTGACAAAAGTTCGGCAAAACGACGGACTTCCGCAACATCCCACTGGGAGAGCCGGTCCACGAGCAGTTGGTGGGCCACCGACATGGACACCTCGTAACGTTGCTGTCCCTGCGCTGACAGGGAGACAAGCTGGGCCCTGGCGTCGTCGGGGTCAACCATGCGGAACACCAGCCCCAGGCCCTCCAATTGCTTGATCAAACGGCTGACGGTTGCCTTGTCGGTATCCAATAGTTCAGGCAGGGACGCTTGGTGCAATGTGCCGCCACGCGAGAGCAGCAGCAGAGCTGAATAACCCATGGGTTGGAGCTCGGGATGGATTTCCGCGGCCCGGGCCCGAAAGCTTTTGCGGGCCCGGACCAGCATGGCACCAAGCTGGTGTTGGGTGTCCTTGATGGCAATGTGCATGTCATCCTCAACAAGGTCCGGTGTGGGGGCGCCTGGCCCAGTGGTCTGCGGCATGTCAGGGCCGGACCGTTGGCTGCTCTGCGGCCGGGGTGATTCCAACGCTTGCTTCACTGACGTCCATGAGAATGTGTTCGGCCTCTTCCACAGCGGTGTCCTTGTTCCCTTGTGCCGCATCCGACTCGGCCCGTTCCTGCCGTGTCTGGTTGCTCAGCGGCAGGTTCGGCACAAATGCGATGGCCAGGATCGTGAGAATGCTCAAAGGTGCGGCGATAAGGAATATGTGTGCCACTGCATCACCATAGCTTGATTCAATGATGGTCCTGACCGAATCGGGCAAACCGTGGACAGCCGGGATGCTCCCGTTGGATATTGCGGCCCCAAGTGCCTTGCCCTGTTCCCCCAAAGCTGCGATTGCGCTCTGCAGCTCAGCTGACCTGTTCTGCAGCAGTTCGGTTACCTTGGTCGCCATGAGGGCACCCAGGACCGAAACACCAACCGTTCCGCCAAGGGAACGGAAAAACGCGATTCCGGAACTGGCCACGCCAATTTCCGCCGGGGTGACAGCGTTTTGAACAATAAGGACCAGGTTTTGCATGACCATGCCAAGCCCGGCGCCAAGAATGAACATGTAGACGGAGACCAACACGAAATCCGTGTCGTAGTGGATGGTGCTCAGCAGGTAGAGGCCGGCCAGCTGGAGGATGGAACCTGCCACCATAATTGCCTTCCACTTGCCGTGCTTGGAGATCATGGCACCAGCAATGGTGGAGATGATGAGCAGGCCGGCCATCATGGGGATGGTCATGAGTCCGGACTGGGTTGCGTTTGCGCCCCGGGCGAGCTGCATGTACTGGGCCAGGAAAACCGAGGTGCCGAACATGGACACGCCCACAGAGATCGAGGCAACGACTGACAGCGTGAAGGTGCGGTTTTTAAACATGCTCAGCGGAATGATCGGTTCCGTTGCCTTCAGTTCCACAAACACGAAGGCAATCAAGGCGATGATGGATCCGCCCACCATGAGGTACGTTTCCCTGCTGGCCCAGTCAAATTGGCTGCCGGCCAAGGACACCCAGATCAAAAGCAGGGAAACGCCGGCTGAAAGCAGGACAATGCCGGCGTAGTCAATGCTGACCTTGCGTTTGGCCTGGACAGGAAGCCGCAGGGTCTTTTGGATCAAGATCACGGCCAGCAGGGCGAACGGCAGGGCGATGAAGAAGTTCCAGCGCCAGTTGATGGTGTCGGTGATGAATCCGCCAATGAGCGGCCCGCCCACAGTGCCCAGGGCCATGACGGCGCCAAACAGGCCCATGTATTTGCCGCGTTCGCGCGGGGAAATGATGTCCGCCATGACAATCTGCGTCAGGGCTGTCAAACCACCCGCACCCAGACCCTGGAAGACGCGCATGGTGATCAGCATCGAGGTGTCTTGCGAGAAGCCCGCAATGGCTGAGGCAAGTACAAACACAATCAGCGAGAGCTGCAGCAGCAGCTTGCGGTTGCTTAGATCGGCCAGCTTGCCCCAGATGGGGGTGGAGATGGTGGTGGCCAGCAGGGTGGCTGTCACCACCCAGGTGTAGGCGGTTTGGCTGCCCTCAAGATCGGAGATGATGACCGGCAGCGACGTCGAAACCACTGTTCCGGCGAGGATTGACACGAACATGCCCATGAGCAGGCCGGTCAGTGACTGCATCACCTGCCGGTGGGTCATGCCTGATTCGGTGGCCCCGGGGGCTTCCGAAGCTGTAATGGTTTTTTGCGGCAAAGGTACTCCAAATGTCTCTATAGTTGATTAATTTCAACTATAGAGAATTGGTTGTGATTTTACAACTACTTTTCCTATGACTTGGGTCATGGCCACCTTCGGATCCGGGACCGCCGGTGGGAGCCGGCCGCGGCCTGCCGGACTGTGACCCGGATCCCATGGGACGGCCAAGAATGCGCCCGGCGTTAACCTTCCGTTCACCTGCTCCAGGGTGTTGCGTTACCTCCCCCTCCTACGCTCAAGGAGTAAAGCAGCTAAACAACCCATCGAAGAGGTAAAAAGCGTGAAGTCACTTCACATTGGTCGCGTGGCAGCAGTGCTCACCGTCGGCGCACTGGCACTTACTGCATGCGGCACCGACAACGTGGTCTCCACCGGCGCCAACGGAACCACGGAAGCCAACTCGGGAAGCTCCGTGACCGGAACACTGACCGGAACCGGCGCCAGCTCAATCTCCGCCGCCATGGATGCGTGGAAGGCCGGCTTTGAAGCGGCGAACACCGGGGCCAAAATCCAGTACTCGCCCGAAGGTTCCGGCGCCGGACGCAAGGCCCTCATTGCCGGCGCGGTCCAGTTCGCCGGCTCGGACGCCTACATGAAGGACGAAGAGCTTGCCTCCGCGCAGGAAAAGTGCGGTCCCGATGGAGCCATAAACGTTCCCTGGTACATTTCCCCGATTGCCGTGGCCTTCAACGTGGAGGGTGTCAAGGAGCTCAAGCTCGACGCCGACACCATCGCCAAGATCTTCCGGGGCGAGATTAAAAACTGGAACGACGCTGCCATCGCCGCCAACAACCCCGATGCCGCGCTGCCGGATTTGGCCATCACCCCCGTGCACCGTTCAGACAACTCCGGCACCACTGAGAACTTCACCGACTACCTGGCTGCTGCAGCCTCCGGTGTGTGGACCGATGCCAAGTCCGGCGACTGGCCCGCCAGCCTGCCCGGGGAAAACGCCAAGGGCACCTCCGGTGTAGTCAAGACGGTGACTGAAACGGCAGGCGCCATTACCTACGCCGACGACTCGGCAGTCACCGAAGCCCTGGGCAAGGCCGAGCTGAAGGTGGGCGAGGAATTCGTTGCCGTCACGGCCGAGGCCGCGGCGACAGCCGTTGACGCCGCCAGCGTCGTCGAAGGCCGCTCCGCCAATGACCTGTCCCTGAAGCTGGACCGCAAGACCACCGAAGCCGGAGCCTACCCCGCGGTCCTGGTTTCCTACGCAGTGTTCTGCGCAAGCTACCCGGACCAGGCCGCCGCGGATCTGGTCAAGGCCTTTGGCAGCTTTGTCTTAAGTGATGAGGGTCAGCAGCAGGCCGCGGAGGCCGCCAAGAGCGCACCGCTTTCGGCAGAACTTGCCACCAAGGCCCAAAAGGCAATTGACTCCATCTCCGTTGCCGCCAAGTAACTGTCAATAGAAAAGAACTAGATTGTCCACCACAGAGCTCGAACCAAAAAAAGTGGGAGCTGGGCAAGTCGGAACCGGCCGCATCGGAGACAAGGTTTTCTCCGGTGCGGCTTTGGCCGCCGGTGCGCTGATAGTTGTAGTGCTGTTTGCTGTGGCACTGTTTCTAATTATTCAGGCCCTGCCCACCTTTGGCGCACCGGCGTCCGACATCACCGGGGGAGACGGGTTCTTCTCCTACATCTTCCCCATTGTCATTGGCACGCTCATCGCAGCAACCATTGCCCTGCTTATTGCCACCCCCATTGGTGTGGCGGTGGCCCTGTTCATCTCCCACTACGCCCCCAGGGGGCTGGCCCGCGGGCTGGGATATGTGGTGGATTTGTTGGCGGCCATTCCCTCGGTCATCTATGGAGCGTGGGGGGCAAGCTTTCTGGCCTCGCAACTAAAAACCCCCTACGCCTGGCTGGCCGAGCACGCTGGCTGGATACCTGTTTTTGCCGGTCCTGCCTCGGGCACCGGAAAAACCATCCTGACCGCCGGCATTGTGCTGGCGGTCATGGTGCTGCCCATCATTGCCTCTTTGACGAGGGAGATTTTCCTGCAGGCCCCCATGCTGCACCAGGAAGCGGCGCTGGCACTGGGTGCCACACGCTGGGAAATGGTCCGCATGGCGGTGCTGCCCTTCGCCCGCGGCGGCATCATCAGCGCTGTCATGCTGGGTTTGGGCCGGGCCCTGGGCGAAACCATGGCCGTGGCCCTGGTCCTCTCATCCGGACCCTTGATTGCTTCCTTGATCCGTTCCGGAAACCAAACCATTGCCGCTGAAATTGCCCTGAACTTCCCGGAAGCCTTCGGTCTGCGCATGCATGAACTGATAGCCGCCGGCCTGGTCCTGTTCGTCATCACCTTGCTGGTGAACATGGTGGCCCGCTGGATCATCAACCGCCACAAAGAATTCTCGGGAGCCAACTAATGGCAACGCTCATGACTGAACGCAAGCGCTCGGCGCTGACACGCGGGCGGCTGCCACGCTACACTTCCTACGCCATTGCGGGGGCTGCCGTGGTGGTGGCTGCCGCATTGATGTCCTTGATTGGATTCCATGTTTTTGGGTGGGCACTGCTCTCGGCAGTGTTGTTTGCCGCCGCGAACGTCATCACCAGCGCCCTCGTGGAGGGCCGGCGCAAAGCCATTGACAAGCTTGCCACTTCACTGGTGGTGGGGGCCTTCCTCATTGCCTTGCTGCCGCTGGTCTCAGTCATTTGGACTGTGCTGGTCAACGGTGTCCCCGGCCTGCTGACGCCCGGCTTCCTCACCACCTCCATGAATGGTGTGACGGGGGCCGTGGACAACTCGGCCGCGGCCAATGGCACCCCGGTCCTTGGCGGTGTGTACCACGCTCTGGTGGGTTCGGTGCTGATCACCCTGTGGTCCACCCTCATTTCAGTTCCCGTGGGCCTGCTCACCGCCATTTACCTGGTGGAATACAGCGCCGGAAACAAGTTCTCCAAGGTCATCACTTTTTTGGTGGACGTCATGACAGGCATCCCTTCCATTGTTGCCGGCCTTTTCGCCGCAGCATTCTTCGCCATGATCTTGGGTCCGGGGACAAAGACCGGCTTCGTCGCTGCCGTGGCCCTGTCGGTGCTGATGATTCCGGTGGTGGTGCGCTCCAGTGAGGAAATGCTCAAGATCGTGCCCAATGAACTGCGTGAGGCCGCGTACGCCCTGGGCGTGCGGAAGTGGCGCACCATTGCCAAGGTGGTCGTCCCCACGGCCATCTCCGGGATTGCCTCCGGCGTCACCTTGGCCATTGCCCGGGTCATTGGGGAGACCGCCCCGCTTTTGGTGACTGCCGGCTTTGCCTCCACCATCAACATGAACGTCTTTTCCGGCTGGATGTCCTCCCTGCCCACCTTTATTTACACGCAGATCATGACCCCCACCTCGCCGTCAAACGCCGACCCCTCCACCCAGCGGGCCTGGGCTGCGGCGCTGCTGTTGATCATTTTGGTCATGCTGCTGAACCTTGGTGCCCGTCTTGTGGCCCAGCTTTTCGCGCCGAAAACCGGCCGCTAAACAACTTCTGATTGGAACCTCCCGTTATGTCCAAGCGAATTGATGTCAGTGACTTGAACGTCTATTACGGTGATTTCCGTGCCGTGGAGGACGTGAACATCACCATTGACGCCAAGTCCGTCACAGCCTTCATTGGGCCGTCAGGCTGCGGCAAGTCCACCTTCCTGCGCACCTTGAACCGTATGCACGAGGTCATTCCCGGCGCGCGGGTCGAGGGCAAGGTGCTGCTGGATGGGGACAACCTGTACGGCGACGGCGTCGACCCGGTCACGGTGCGCAGCCAAATTGGCATGGTCTTCCAGCGCCCCAACCCATTCCCCACCATGAGCATCCGCGACAATGTGCTCGCTGGCGTCAAGCTCAACAGCCGCCGCATGCCCAAGTCCGACGCCGAGGCGCTGGTGGAGAAGTCCCTGCGCGGCGCCAACCTGTGGAATGAGGTCAAGGACCGCCTGGACAAGCCCGGTTCCGGCCTGTCCGGCGGCCAGCAACAGCGCCTGTGCATTGCCCGCGCCATCGCCGTCTCGCCGCAGGTGATCCTCATGGATGAGCCCTGTTCGGCACTGGACCCCATTTCCACCATTGCCATTGAGGACCTCATCAACGAGCTCAAGGATGAATACACGGTGGTGATTGTGACACACAACATGCAGCAGGCGGCCCGCGTCTCGGACAAGACGGCATTTTTCAACATTGCCGGCACCGGCAAGCCCGGCAAGCTCATTGAATTCGCCGAGACCGCCACCATCTTCAACAACCCGGCACAAAAGTCCACTGAGGACTACGTGTCCGGACGCTTCGGATAACACCGGGCACCGCCGGCGCCCGCCGGCCTGTCCCCGCTGCCTTGTCCTTGCTAGCTCAGCGGGGACAGGGCCAGGAAGAACACGGCGCCAAGGAGCACGCACGCCACCGGCGTCGCCACCCAGGCTCCGGCAATGCGGGCCATCACCCGTCCGTTGATGGCAGCAAAACGTTGATTGGAACCGGCACCCACCACGGCGGCCGTGACGGTGTGGGTGGTGGACAGCGGCATGTGCAGCCCGATGGCGCCCACGAACAAGAGGCCGGCGGCTGCCATTTGCGCCACGAACCCCCGCATGGGGTCCAGCCGCACCAGCCTGTTGCCCAGGGTGTAGGAAATGCGCCAGCCGCCCACCACCGTGCCCGCGGTCAGGAACACTGCAGTGAACAGCACCACCCACAGTGGGATGTCACCTGCGCCCAGGACGCCGGCAGCCACCAGCGCGAACAGGACAACCGCCGTCGTGCGCTGGCCATCCTGAAGGCCATGGCCAAAGGCCACGGCGGCACCGCCCACGCTCTGCAGCTGCCGCATGCGCCGGTTGACTTTGCTGGGTGCCGTGTTCCGCGCAGCCCACGAGGTGGGAACGACGCCGAGGAAGCCCAGGACAACGGCCACCACGGGCGACACCAGCAGCGGCAGCAGGACCAATGAAAGCATGGTGGCGTTGATGTCCTCCAGGGCTGGCCTGCCCAGCAGGGCCGAACCCAGCGAGGCGCCCACCAAGGCACTGATGAGGGCATGGGTGGAGGAGGAGGGGTAGCCGCGCCACCATAAATACAGCCCCCACAGGGATGCGGCGGTGAGGGCTGAGAGCAGCAGCACCAAACCTTGCCTGCCGGGGGGAACCACGAACAGCCGCTCGGCAAATGCCGCCGTCAGGACCACGCTGGACAGTGTCCCCAGGCAGTTGAACACGGCTGCCAGCAACACGGCCAGGGAGGGCGTCAGGGCCCGGGTGCGCACCGGCAGCGCCACCGCGGCGGACGCATCACGGAAACCGTTGAGGAAGGCAAAGAACGCTGCAAAGGCAATGACAAGGCACAGCAGGAAAACCATCAAACTCAGGATTCCTTGACGATGATGCTGCCCACCTGGGTGGCCACGGTGCGCAGTTGGCGGCTCGCGGCGGCAAGCTGCCCGGCCAAAGTGCTGTATTTGGCAAAGGTGCTGGGACTGTGCGCGGCCAAAAGTTCGGCGACGAGCACGCGGTGGGTGTGGTCGGCGCGTTTGGACAGGCGCAGCACCTCCAGCCAGTAGTCCTCCAGACCGTCAAGGTCATTGAGGGATTTCATGGCAGTGGCCGTCAGCTCCGCTTGGCGGGACAAGATCTCCAATTGATCGCTGACGCGGGTGGGGATCCGGTCCAGGACATAGAGTTCAATGACCTCACCTGCGCCGGTGAGTATTTCATTGGTTTCATTTAAAAGCTGCCCCAGCGCAAAAAGGTCTTCCCGCGGCAGGGGATTGATGAAGCTGGTGCGCATATTGGTGAGCAGCGTGGCAAAGTCCGCCGTGGACTCCGCCTCATGGCGCCGCAGCGTCTGCGTGAGCTCGGGAAAATCCGCCCGGGCGGCCCCCAGCAGTTCCGCCAGGGTCTGGGTGCTGGCCAGGATGTGCTCGGACATGCGGGCCAGTGCCTGCAGTCCGGCCGTCTCCTGTGGAAAAAGTCGCAGCTTCACCATTGGCCTCTGTGTCAGCGGGTGCCCCGTGGATCCGTGGCGGACGCTGGGCAAAAAAGTGGTGCCGAACCGGGAGCGCCTCTCGGCACTGGGCCGCTCAAAGCGGCTATAAAATGGAGCCCGGGGGTTCCACGGTTCGACACCGCTTTCAGTCTTGTACGTCTGGGGCCAGCTGTCAACTGGAGCGCCGTGGAGTGGCGTGGAACTAGTCCAGGGTGCCGCTGCGCCACATTTTCGCTGCGCCTTCCAGGTCCTCGGCCGTGCGCACCAGCTGATGAGCCTTCCTGGTCAATGCACTGGCATGTTCGGCATGGGCAACCTCGCGTTCCTGCGCCAGCGTGGCCTGACCCAGGGCAACCACGCGGCAAAAGGCCGCGGAGCGTTCCAAAGCCACATCGAAGTCTCCGTCAAAGGCGCCGGAGAGGATGGCGTTGGCCATGACGGTGATTTCCTGGGCACCCGGAGGTTCGGCCACACCTGCGACCGCGTTGGAGACCTGTGCCGTGTGCTGCCCGGCTCGGAAGAACACGCTGATGCCCTCGGGGTCCTGCAAGGTGGCAGCCCGCAAGGCATAGAGCCGCCACAGGGCTCCGGGCAGGGAGCGGGCCGGACTGGCGGCCCAAATTTCGGCAATGGCTTCAAGGCCCTGCCGGTCCGCGAGCTTGACCAGACGTTTGGTGATTTCCGGGTCATTGCTGGCACGGCCGCTGTGCACAAGAGCCTGGGCGGCCAGATGGGCCGCCTCGGAAACGCGTGCCGGATCGGTGCCACCGGCATACGCTTCAAAGTCGGCAGGTGCGAACGGCACCGGCTTGTGCGGTCGGGGGGCGGAAGCGGCTTCTCGATCGTTCATGACACGACACTACTCCCGCTGTCCTGTCCGGTCGAGAACGTCCGCCAGCGGAACCACGGAACCGTCTGCGGTTCCGTTGCGGCGCCGGGGCCGGCAATTACGTTCTGGTCCGTGCTGTGCGGTAGTCTAATAGGCGTCAACTTTTGATCGGTGGAAACGCCCTTGAAAAGTGCTGACAGGCCGGGCCTTTAGCTCAGTTGGTAGAGCATCGGACTTTTAATCCGTGGGTCGCGGGTTCGAGCCCCGCAGGGCCCACCGGCACGAGCCGCGGACCGGAAACACATCATGGTTTCCGGTCCGCGGCTCTTTTTTGTTCCGTCACAGTAACACTGGACTCCGCGGTGTTGCCCAAATGGCAAAATAGTGCCATGACAACCTCTGCCCCTGCACTTGCCCTGACCATTGCCGGCTCCGAAGCGACCGGCGGTGCCGGTGCCCAAGCGGACCTGAAGACCTTCCAGGAGCTGGGCGTTTTCGGCATTGTGAACCTGACCTGCATTGTGTCCTTTGACCCCAAAGACAACTGGAACCACCGCTTTGTGCCCGTGGACCAGCAGGTCATTGCCGACCAGCTCGAAGCCACCACTGCGGCGTATGGGCCAGCTTCCGGTGCCCCCGTCACGCTGGAGGCCGTGAAGATTGGCATGTTGGGCAGCCCGGCCACCATCACCACCGTGGAGGCCGCCCTCAAATCAGCCGCCTTCCGGCACGTGGTGCTGGATCCGGTGTTGATCTGCAAGGGCCAGGAGCCCGGACATGCCCTGGACACGGACCAGGCGCTCAAGGCTCAGATCCTGCCACTGGCCACCTTCGTCACCCCCAACCACTTTGAAGCGGAATCACTCTCGGGCTTGACCATCAACAATGTTGCGGACCTGGAGGCCGCCGCCCGGAGGATTCATGAAATTTCCGGCGCTGCGGTGCTGGCCAAGGGTGGGGTGCGGTTGGAAGGCGACGACGCCGTGGACGTCTTCTTTGACGGCCAGACCCTGGAAATCCTTGCCGCGCCGAAAATTGGTGAAGTTGCCGTCTCCGGGGCGGGCTGCACCTTGGCCGCTGCCGTCACCGCCGAACTGGCGAAGGGCGCCTCGCCCCTGGAAGCGGCCCGCACCGCCAAAGCCTTTGTCACGGCCGGAATCAAGCACCGGGTGGCTTCGGGGGCACCGTTTACGGCCCTGTGGCAGGGCGGTGCCGGCGCGTAAACGGCAGCTGGCAGGCCCGGGCCCGGGCCCACTGAACAATACGGGGGCAAGCGGCCCGGTTCCCGGCTAAATCGTTATTGCCAGTGCCTGTCCGGTGTGCCAAGCTCGCTGTATGAGCGCGACAGCAGCCCCGGAATCTGAGCCCTACAACGCCTCGGTTCGCATGGGCCGCAATGATGCCAAACACCGTTATGAATTGTTTGTGGTGGATGAACTGGCTGTGATCATCACCTTCCGGGACCGCCCCGGCCACCTTGACCTGATCCATACCGAGGCACAGTCCGCCTTTGAAGGGCAGGGACTGGCCACGGTCCTGGTCCGCTATGCCCTCGATGACCTTGTTGCCGCGGGCAAACGCGTCATTCCGCACTGTGCTTTCGTGGCCGACTTCATCAAGGAGCATCCGGATGCCTACCTGCAGCACACGGATTTTCCTGAAAGCGGCTGAATGAGCGCCCCCATTGCGCTGGTCACCGGTGCCAGTTCCGGTTTGGGTGCGGAGTTTGCCCGGCAGCTGGCGCAGGCAGACCATGATCTGGTTTTGGTGGCCCGGGACGAATCCAGGCTGCGGGAGCTGGCAGCGCGGCTGCACAGCGAGTTTGGCGCGGCCGTGGAGGTTTTGCCCGCCGATCTCATAACCGACGACGGCGTGGCCCGCGTCAGCGCGCGGCTGGCGGCCCCGGGTGCGCCAATTTCGCTGCTGGTGAACAATGCCGGCTTTGGGGTGGCGGAGTCCTTTGAAAGGAGCGCCGCAGCCCAGGAAATTGCGCAGCTGCGCCTGCTGGCCCAGACACCCCTGGAGCTGTGCCACGCGGTGCTGCCCGGCATGCTGGCACGCGGCACCGGACGCATCATCAACGTCTCCAGCGTGGCGGCCTTCATTCCCCGGGGCAGCTATGGCGCCGCAAAGGCGTGGAGCGTGAGTTTCAGCCGCCATGCAAAGCTGCAGTATGGTCCACGCGGGATCAAGGTCACCGCGCTGTGTCCGGGCCTGGTCCATACGGAGTTCCACGCACGCAGGGGAGGGCGGCTGGGCCGTGTGCGGCCTTGGATGTGGCTCAAGGCCGAGCAGGTGGTGGGCTCGGCGCTGGCGGACAATGCCGCGAACAAGGCCGTTTCCATTCCCTCCCTGCGGTACAAGGTTCTCATTGGCGCCAGCCGCTGGATTCCGGACCGCTGGGTGGCAGCTGCGGCCAACAGCTGAACTGGAACGCTGCAGGGCCTGCGGCACGGACTTTTTGGGTCCGGGCCGCAGGCCCTGCAGCCGCGGCTGTCGTGGACTGCGGGCGTGCTGTGGATTTCACCGCCCGTGGTGCTTATTCCGCGTGTTCGGGCTTGCCGACGGTGGTGACAATTCCGGTTCCTGCCGGCGGCGGCTCATAGGAGTCGTCAAAGGGCAGGTAGTCCATGTCCAGCAGGGGGTTCTCATCCTGGGTTGCCACCAGTTCCCGTGCTTCCTCCACCGAATCCACGCTGGGCATGGAGCCGGGGAGGTGCTTTTGCGCGGATTCCCGCAGGAAGTAGATGCCCACGGCGCCCACAGCCGAGGTCAGCATCAAGTAGTAGGCGGGCATCAGGTCATTGCCCGTAAGTTCAATCAGTCCGGCACAAATGAACGGTGCCGTACCGCCAAAGATTGCCACGGCAAAGTTGTAGGAGATGCCCATTCCGCCGTAGCGGCTGGAGGTGGGGAACAAAGCCGGCAGGGCCGACGCCAGATTTGCCACATAGAAAGTGACAGGGAAGGCAATCAAGGCAAGGCCCAGCAGTGTGCTCCAAATGGGGCCCATTGCTATCAGCGTGAATGCCGGAACCGCCAACACCACGGTGCTGATGGCACCCACCCAGAGCACCGGGCGGCGGCCCACCCTGTCGGAAAGTCGACCGGTCAACGGAATGCACAGTGCCATGATCACCAGGACGGGAATGGTCAAAATGGTGCCGTCGAGCGTGCTGTAACCCATCGAATCCGTCAGGTAGGTGGGCATGTAGGAGGTCAGCGCATAGCCGGCGGTATTGGCGGCCGCCACGAGGATCATGGCCAGCAACACTTGGCGCCAGTAAACCTTGACCAAATGGACCGGGCCGCTGGAGGTGTCTTCATCCGCGGCGGCCGCCGACTTGGATTTCTCCTCGTTGGCGTCCAGGGTTGCTTGGAACTGGGGCGACTCCTCAATTTTCATTCTGAAGTAGATGGCGATCAGGCCCAGTGGTCCGGCAATGAGGAACGGCAGGCGCCAGCCCCACTGCTCCATGGTCTCCTGCCCCAGTGTCAGCTGCAGCACTGAGACCAGCGCGGCACCAATGGCGAAGCCCAGGTAACTGCCAAGGTCCAAAATGCTGGCGAAGAAGCCGCGGCGTTTGTCGGGGGCGTATTCACTGACAAAGGTGGTGGCGCCGGCGTATTCGCCGCCGGTGGAGAACCCTTGGACCAGCTTCAGGACCACCAGCAAAACCGCTGCCCAAATGCCAATTTGGGTGTAGCCGGGCAAAAGCCCCACCGCAAAGGTGGAGGCGGCCATGACCATAAGTGTTGCGGCGAGAACCTTTTGCCGGCCAATCTTGTCACCGAGCCAGCCAAAGAACACGCCTCCGAGCGGGCGGGCCAGGAACGTGGCGGCAAAGGTGCCAAGCAGGAACAGGGTCTGCACGCTGGGGTCCGACTCGGGCAGAAACACCGGCCCCATGGTGCCGATCAAGTATCCGAAGACGCCGACGTCGTACCATTCCATGGTGTTGCCGACCACTGTGCCGCCCAACGCCTTTTTGAGCATTGGCTTGTCAACAACATTGACGTCGTCGACGGCCAGCCGGCGTTTTTTTAATGGCGGCAGGCGGGGCTTTTTTAGTCTGGTCTGGACTCGGTCCGAGGTGTCCTTGGCACCTTGTCCCGGCTGGGTCACGCTTCGGTCTATGGGCATTTGTCTATCCCCTTAAGGAGGTCATTTGCTTGCGACTTTCTGCTGCATCGCTGTGGGCAGACCTAAAATTCTAGCATGCGGGGTATTTTGGGCTCGGAAGTGATGTTCGTCAAGCGCTGCCTTCGGTGTGTCGCGGCGGATTGATCCGGCAGCCGCACCGGCGTCGGGAATGCCTGCCTCAGGCGTCGTGGTTGGTCTCCAAAATGCGGGCCAATGCCTCCAAATCCGCGGCGGCGGAGTCATCGGCGGTGCGCAGCACCACCACCTCCCCGTACTCCACGCCCAGGCTCATCAGGGCAAGCATGCTGTCGGCATCAACGGCATCCTCCAGGGGTTCCCCCACCCGGGCAATGGTGACCTCGGCATCCAGGGCGCCGGCCGCCTCGGCAAAAATGGAGGCTGGCCGGGCATGCAATCCCACGGTGCTGGCAATGGTGGCTGAACGTTCAATCATGAAGTGCTCCTTAGGGTTGGGGGTGGTGGCCGGGATGGCCTGTGTTTTTAAAGTCCGAGTTCTGCCAACGCCGGCAGATCCGCCCTGACCAGTTCGCGGGCTTCGGCGGCTGATGCTGCCGCCACGGCCCGGTGTGCCAGTGCCTGCGCCTGGGCCAAGGTCACTGTGCGCAGGACGGCCGCCACGGCCGGCAGCGCACGCGGTGTCATGGACAAGGAGGAGACACCCAAACCCACCAGCACGACGGCGAGGGCCGGATCGGCGGCCGCTTCACCACAGACGCCCACAGCTTTGACAGGTGCACTGTCCAAACCAAGGGAAGGGGAATGCCTCGCCTGTGACATGGCGCCGGCAACGGTGGCTTGGACCAATGCCAAAACCGCCGGCTGCCACGGGTCGTTCAAGGCGGCCAGGGGGCCCAGCTGCCGGTCCGCGGCCATGGCGTACTGGGTCAAATCGTTCGTGCCCAGGCTGACAAATTCCACCTGGTCCAGAATATGGCGTGAGGTCAAGGCGGCCGAGGGGACTTCCACCATCACACCGGGGGTGCGCAGTCCCGCCGCCACGCACAGCGCGGCAAAGTCAGCTGCCTCCGCAGCGGTGGAAACCATGGGGGCCATGACCCAAACATCGGCCTGCGCGGCTTTGCCCGCGTCGGCAATGGCGGCCAGCTGCCGGGCGAGCACCCCCGGCGTCGTCAGCTCGGTGCGGTAGCCCCGCACACCCAACGCGGGGTTGGGCTCGGTGCTGTCCGTGAGAAAGGGCAGCGGTTTGTCAGCGCCGGCATCCAGGGTGCGGACCACCACCTTTTTGCCGGCAAAGGCATCAAAGACGCCCCTGTAGGCGGCCACTTGTTCCTCATGGCTGGGCTCGGCGCTGTTGCCGAGGAAGCAAAATTCCGTGCGCAACAGGCCCACGCCCTGGGCGTTGGCAGCGGCAGCTTCCTGGGCATCCTTGGCGCCGCCAACGTTGGCCAGCAGCGGCAGCAGGGTGCCGTCAGCCAATTGCCCCGAGCCGTCAAAGACCTCCAGCCAGGAGGCCTTTTCCTGCCACTGGGCCACGGCAGCGTGCTCGGGGGCGCCGGGTTCGGTGCTGACGGTTCCCGCGGAACCATCAACATAGACCAGCTCTCCTTCGGCCACGATCTGCACCCCCACCGCAGCCACAACGGCCGGCAGCCCAAGGCTGCGGGCAATGATGGCTGTGTGGGACTGGGGCCCGCCGCCGGATGTGACCAGCGCAATGACCTTCTTCGGATCGAGCGTGGCGGTGTCCGCCGGGGCCAGGTCCTCGGCAATGAGAATGAACGGTTCAGGAGAATCCGGGATTTCCGGGACCGGGACCCCGCGCAGTGCCGCCACGATCCTTGAACGGATGTCCAAGACGTCCCGGGACCGTTCAGCCATGTATCCGCCCAACTTCACCAGGGTCAGGGCAACGGATTCCCCCGCCTCCCAGATGGCCCGTTCAGGTGATGTGCCGGCATTAATCAATTTCACCGCAGCCTTGATCAACATGGGATCGGCAGCCATTGCCGCGGTGGCCTCCAGGACCTCCCTGCCCGCACCTTCGGCACGGACGGCACGTTCCAAAAGATCGGATTTCACGGCTGCAGCAGCAGACTTCAGGGCGGCTGCGGCAGCCTCGGGCGTCGTCGACGGTTGCAGTTGCTCTCCGGGCTGGGGTTCAGCCAAAGCAGCCGGCATATGCTGTGCCGGGCCAATCACGCGGCCCCGGAAAACACCGACTCCAACAAAATTCTGCACGCTGGCTCCTTTGTAAGTAAACGCCAAGGTCTTAGGCAACCTGGCTGGCAGGCTGCGTTGTTGCAAGGGTATCGGTGGGCCGGCGAACAGCCCAGCGTTTCAGTGCCACTACAGCAAATGCGGCAACAATGGTGCCCACCACGATGGCCAAAGCAAACATGCCCAGGTTGCCGATTGCGAAGAAGACAAAGAACCCGCCATGAGGGGCCTGCGAGGTGACCTGGAAGGCCATGGTCAGCGCGCCGGTGATGGCGCCACCGAGCATGGAAGCCGGAATGACACGCAGGGGATCAGCTGCTGCGAAGGGAATGGCACCTTCGGAAATGAAGGACGCGCCCAACAGCCAGGCGGCTTTGCCGTTCTCACGTTCTGCAAGGGAGAAGCGCTTCTTATCCAGCACGGTGGCCAAGGCCATGGCCAGGGGAGGGACCATGCCGGCGGCCATGACGGTGGCCATGATTTCCCACGGCGCCTGGTTGGCGATGCTGCCGGCACCCAGTCCGGCAACGGCGAAGGCATAGGCGGTTTTATTGACGGGGCCGCCCAAATCAAAGCACATCATCAGACCCAAAATGATGCCGAGCAGCACTGCCGACGCTCCTGTCATTCCCGTGAGCCAGCTGTTGAGGCCGGTGGACAGGGCAGCGATGGGGGCGCCAAGGATCAAGAGCATGGCACCGGAGGCAATCAGGGAACCCAGCAGTGGAATGATGACCACGGGCATCAGGCCCCGCAACCAGCGCGGGACCCGCCAGCTGCCGATCCAGTACGCTGCAAGGCCGGCCAGGATGCCGCCCACCAGGCCGCCGAGGAAGCCTGCGTCCATCAGCACGGCAATGGCTCCGGCCGTGAAGCCGGGGGCAATGCCGGGCCGGTCGGCAATGCCGAAGGCAATGTAGCCGGCCAGGGCCGGGACCAGGAAGCTCATGGACAAATTGCCGATGGTGAATGCCACGGCTCCGAGGTAAATGCGCAAGCCGCCATCGGGCAAATTCCAGAGGCTGCTGTTGAGGACCACGTCGGTGGCGTTGTCGGTGATGTCGTAGCCGCCCAGCAGGAAGCCCAGGGCAATGAGCAGGCCGCCGCCGGCGACGAAGGGGATCATGTAGCTGACGCCTGTGAGCAGGACCTTTTTGATCTTGGCGCCCAGGCTGTCCCCGGCGCTGCCGGTCTTTTGGTCCGCGGTCTCCTCGGCGCCAAAATGCGGCACACGGCGGGCGTTGGGGTCATCTGCCGCCGTGAGGGCTTCCTGCACCATCTTGGCCGGTTCGTCGATGCCGCGCTTGACGGGGGAGCTGACCAGGGGTTTTCCGGCAAAGCGTTCCTTGCCGCGCACATCCACGTCGACGGCAAAAATCACCGCGTCCGCCGCTGCAATCACGGCTGGATCCAATGGGGTCACGGCGCCGGAGCCCTGTGTCTCAACCTGCAGCTCCACGCCGGCCTCCTGTGCCGCGGCAACGAGGGAATCGGCGGCCATGTACGTGTGGGCGATGCCTGTGGGGCATGCCGTGACGGCCACTATCCGCTTTTGACGGGCCGGTTCAGGGGTGCCGGAGGCGGTGGGGACCGGTGCGGCCGCAGTGGTGGCAGCTGCATCCGGTTTCGGTTTGTCTGCCAGGGCCCCGGCGACGAGGGCTACGATCTCCGCTGCAGTCCCGGCGGACCGCAAAGCGGCTGTGAAGTCTTTCTTAATCAGCGAACGGGCCAATTTGGAGAGCAGCTTGAGGTGTTCATTGTCAGCGCCCACCGGTGCTGCGATGAAGAAGACAATGTCAGCCGGGCCGTCCTTGGCCCCGAAATTGACGGCAGGACTGAGCCGGGCCATGGCCAGGGTTGGCTCCAGCACGGCTGCGGAGCGGCAATGCGGGATGGCAATGCCGCCAGGGACGCCCGTGGCTGTTTTTTGCTCCCGGGCGAGGGCGTCTGCGAACAACCCTTCAACCTCGGAGGCACGGCCGGAGTGGGCAACAAGTTCGGCTAGGCGCCGGATGACTGCAGTGGTGTCGGCGCCAAGATTTGCGTCAAGGAGCACCAGATCGTCATTGATGAGGGTTGTCATGTTAGTTCTCTTTGGCTGGGGCCAGAACCGTCACTACGACGGCGGCGGGGTGGGTTTGCGCGAGGGAGGGAACGCTGGTTCCTGGGAGGGAAGCGGCAGCCGCACCATGGGCCACTGCTTGCTGCAGGCACGCCACGGGGGAATCCCCGCGGTCTGTTGCCAGCAGATAACCGGAAAGGGCTGAATCGCCTGCGCCGACGGTGCTCCTGGCCCGGATGGCGGGTCCGCGGCCATGCCAGCTGCCCTGCGCCGTGACGAGCACTGCGCCGTTGGAGCCCAGTGTGGCCAACACGGCACCAGCGCCTTGTTGGACCAGCGTGGCGGCGGCACGGGCAGCCAGTTCCGGGTCCGCTTCCAGGGCCGGGCCGGTGGAGTGGCCGGTTAGTTCCGCAAGCTCTTCACCATTTGGTTTGAGCAGTTCCGGAGCGGCACGCAGACACGCGCGCAGTGGTGCGCCGGAGGAATCCACGGCAATGCGGGGCGCCTTCGTGCCGTGGGCGGCACGGACAGCCTCGATGGCCGTTGCATAAAAGTCCTCAGGAACCCCTGGCGGGAGGGAACCGGCAAGGACCAACCAGCTGGCCCCGGCGGACCTTTCCACTGTCATGGCCAACAGCTCGGCGAGTTGGGCCGGGGGGATGGCGGGGCCGGGCTCGTTGACCTTGGTGGTGGTGCCGTCGGGCTCTGTAATGGTGACATTGCTGCGCAGGGACGAACCAATGGGAAGCGCCGCGTGGGGGATCTTCTCCAGCGCCAGGGCAAGCACGACGGCGTCGGACGCGTCCCCCGGAAGCAGTGCCAGGGCCGCAGCCCCGGAGGCGGAGAGGGCCCGGACAATGTTCACGCCCTTTCCACCGGGATGCTGGGAAGCTGCGGTGGCGCGCTGGACCTCGCCGCGTTCCAGTGGCGCCGTGAGTTCAATGGTGCGGTCCAGGCTGGGGTTCGGGGTCAGGGTGACGATCATGCCAGCACCACTTCCACACCTGCAGTTGACAAGGCCTCCGCCAGATCCTGATCCGGGGTGGAAGAGGTGATGAGGACGTCAATTTCCTCCAGGACGGCGAAACGCACCAGTGTTTCAGTGCCCAGCTTTGACGCATCGGCCAGGACCACCACTTGCCGGGCCGCTTTGACCATCGCGGCTTTTGTGGCGGCTTCCACGGGGTCGGGGGTGCTCAGCCCGAAGTCGGCATGGATGCCATTGGCGCCAATGAAGGCAATGTCGGGACGGAGTGCGCCAAGCTGCTCAGTTGCGCGGGCACCCACCACGGCGCTGGTCAATCCGCGCACCCTCCCGCCCACAATATCCAGGAGCAAGTGTGTATTGGTGCTTAGGGACGTTGCCGTGGGGAGCGAGTTGGTGATCACGAGCAGTTCGTCGCCGTCGTTCGCCGGTTTCCAGCCGCTGAGGAGTTTGGCCAGGGCGGCGGTTGTGGTGCCCGAGTCCAACAGCACCGAGGCGGTGCGTGCCTGGGGAACAAGGCCCAGGGCGGCCTTGGCGATCCGCTCCTTCTGGTCGAGGCGCTGGGTTTGGCGTTCACCCAGGCTCAATTCCGTGCGGGTCAACTGATTCGGACCCACGGCCCCGCCGTGGACGCGGCGCAGCAAGCCGGCACCTTCCAAGGCGACCAAGTCGCGGCGCACCGTTTCCTGGGTGATGGAAAACAGCTCGGCCAGTTCGTTTACGCTGGCCCTGCCTTGGGCGCCCACCAGTTCAGCGGTCCTGCGATGCCGTTCTTCCGCAAACATTCCGGTTCCTCTCGATGGAACAACGTGACGGAGGCCACGCATGCAATTGCAGAAAGGCTATCTGTGTTTATCTTTGTTTGTCAACTGATTCCCACAAAAACAAAGATTGAGCCTTTGCTGCACGGTTCCCTGCCGCCATGGGATTCACCGTGGGCACCGAAAATCAGCCCTCCTGATGCTCTTGGCAATGATGCTGCGCCGCCCCGCGCCGCCCCCCGCTCCGCGAACCGCGCGAATCCGCAGATAATGTCCCTATGGACCGCTGAAAGGGACGTTATCTGCGGGTTCGCGTCCTGCGCCGTGGCGGGCTGCGATGGGTAGTCTGGCTTTATGGAAACGCTGTGGTCGCGGCCGGCCGGGGAGCGCGCAGGGACGCCCCTGCTGTTGATGCTGCACGGATACGGTTCCGATGAATCCAAAATGTCCGCCTTGTTCAAGAGCATGCCAGCGGGCTTTAGCTGCGCGGCCCTGCGGGGGCCCCATGACATTGCCGGGGACCGGGGCTGGTTCCTGTTGGACTATTTCCTGAACAATGACTTCGCCCAAGTGATGCAGTCCGCGGCGGCTGTCCTGGGATGGCTGGATGCCGCCATGGCGGAGCAGAGTTTCAGCAGTGTCTGCGTCTTGGGATATTCCCAAGGCATGGCCATGGCCACGACCCTCATGCGGCTCCGCCCGGAACTGTTCACCGCCGCGGTGGGGCTTTCCGGATTTGTCCTGCAAAACGAACTCCTGGCCACCATGGATCCACTGCCACGGCGCATCCCTTTTCTCTGGGCCAGGGATCCCCATGATCTGGTGATCAATCCGGAGGCTACAGCTTTTACGCAGGCTTGGCTGGAAAACAATGTGGAGCTCTTCCACGCCCGTTATGAAGGGCTTGGACACAATATTGGTGCAACGGAGCTGACTGACGTGTCGGCTTTTCTTACCGGGTGGGTGCCCGGGTCCTTCACGCCCAGTGCTTAGCGGTGCCGCAAAACAATTTTTCCCAGAGTGAACCCGGAATCCGCGGCCAAGGAGTGCCGGTAGCCTTGAGCTACACCAAGGCAGGGGAGAAGATGAAACGCAAGAATCCCAACCACGTGGCAATACCAATGGCGCCTGGCTTCGCAGCCGTCCCGGGTCCAGTGAATCCGGCGGTAAAGGTTGCCGCCGGGGCCGCCTTTGACGCCCAGGGCAAACCCGTTCCGGCCCTTCAAAACATGTTGCTCAAGGCAGTGGAAGTGCAGCGGCCACTGGTTTTGGGCAACTTGAGGCGGTTGCGCGCACGCCACCCCCACGCCACCGCCCACGAACTCAGCCGACGCCTGGAGAAGGAATTTCTCGCCGGCATGGGGACAGGCGGTGCCGCCATTGGTGCCACCGCCATTATTCCGGGCGTGGGCACACTTGCCGCGCTGGGCATTTCAGCCGCCGCCACAGGGGTGTTCCTCGAGGCCACGGCCCTGTACGCCCAGTCGGTGGCCGAGCTTCACGGGGTCCGTCTGCAGGACCCGGAAAGCGCCCAGCTCATGGTGATGGCCATCATTTTGGGCGATGAAGGCCTGTCCATGCTCCAGGGTTTGACCGGCCAGGCGCTGGGAAAGGGTAAAACGCCCATGCATGCGTGGGGCCGGAACGCCACGAAGAGCATGCCGATGACGGCCGCCAAGGGCGTCATGGCCCCCATGCGGAAAATGTTCCTAAAGAAGATGGCGGCCAGGAGCGGTGCCTCCATGGTGGGCAAGGCAATGCCCTTTGGAATTGGGGCCGCCATTGGTGGCGTAGGCAATTACATGATGGGCAAAGCCGTCATAGCCTCAGCCCAGCATGCCTTCGGTCCAGCCCCCTTGGAAATTCCGCCGCTGCTGCTGGCTGAATTGGAATCAGGACGCCGGCTGCCTAAAGCGCCCAGGATCCCCAAAGCCAAACCCCCCAAGATCAAGGCCGCCAAGAAACCAGGCCGCGGCGGGCACTAGGGCCAGCTACCCGAAAACGAGGGTTGCAACGGTGAAGATGGCCACCCCTGCCAGTGAACCCACCACGGTGCCGTTGATTCGGATGAACTGCAGATCCTTGCCCACCTGCAGCTCAATTTTTTCACTGGTCTCCTGCGCGTCCCAGTTCTGCACGGTGTCAGAGATGAGCGAGGTGATCTCATGTTTATAGGTGCCCACAAGGTAGGCGGCTGCATCTGAAATCCATTTATTGGTCTTTGCCGCAAGTTCCTCGTCGGAAACCAGGCGCTCGCCGAAGGCGCCCACCGCTTTGACAAATTTCACCCGAAGCTCCGAGTTGGGATCTTCCACAGCGTCGCTGAGGGCTGCCTTGAGCGTCTCCCAGGTGCGGCCGGCAAGTTCACGAACCTCCGGGTCGCCAAGGACCTGGGATTTGATGGCTTCGGCCTTGGCAATCATGGCCGGATCATGTTGGAGTTCCTGGGCCAGATCCTTCAGGTAATTATCCAGTTGCTGGCGAACCTCATGGTCGGGGTTGCTCTGCACGGCGCGGGCGAACTTGTACAGCTCGTTGTAGATTTTGTCCCCCACCATGCCGTCCAAAAACTGCGGCACCCAGCTGGGGGAGCGGTCCACCACCAGATCGGAAATGGTGGCATGGTTGGCCCGGATCCAAGTGGTGGAGCGGTCCACCAGCAAATCCACCAGGGAGTGGTGGTGGCCGTCGGCGAAGATGCGCTCGGCCAGCTTGCCCACCGGCGGACCCCACGGTGGTTCCAGCACATGCTTGCGCACCATGGACTCAATGACGTCTTGAATGTCGTCATCCTTAAGCACCGTCATGGCCCCACGGATTGCCGCCGCACCCTCGCTGGCCACCCGTTCGGCGCTTTCGGCCTTGGCCAGCCAGCCACCCAATTTCTGGGCAATCTGCATGGACGCCAGTTTCTCGCCCACAACGGTCTCCGAAAGGAAATTGGTCTCCACAAACTCGGCCAGTGAGTTGCCGATCTCATCCTTGCGGTTGGGGATGATGGCCGTGTGGGGAATTTTTATGCCCATGGGATGCCTAAACAACGCTGTTACAGCGAACCAGTCTGCCAGTGCTCCCACCATGCCGCCTTCGGCCGCGGCCCGGACGTAGCTTAGCCAGGGATACTTTTCCTGCAGCGCAAATGCCACACAAAACACCACGGCCATGAAAACCAGCAGGCCCAGGGCTATGTTTTTCATGCGCCGCAGGGCCGCTGCCTTGTCGGCGTCGGAACGGGAGGCAGCACCACGCAGTGCTGGATTCAGCTGTTCGGTTTGGGCCATGATGCAAGCGTAGCGCGGTACCCTGACAGTTTTGGGCGTGGTGCCGGGCCCAATGACTGCACGGTTCGCTGCTTGGACCGTCTAACCACTCCGTGGTGCCATGTGGAACCATGGAGCCATGGCATCGAGAATTGAAGACTATGCACTCCTTTCCGATCTACACACGGGCGCCCTCATTGGCCGTGACGGGAGCATTGACTGGCTTTGTTTCCCCCGCTTCGATTCGGCGGCGGTTTTCACGGCACTTTTGGGCACAGCGGATCACGGCCTGTGGCGGATCGCCCCGGCGCATCCTGACGCCGTGGTGGAAAGCCGGTCCTATGTGGGGCGCACCTTCATCCTGGAAACCGTGTGGCGCACGCCGGAGGGATCGGCACGCGTCACTGACTTCATGCCCGTGGGGGATCGCCGGGCTTCCATTGTGCGGCGCTTTGAGGGCCTGACAGGCACCGTGGAGTTCGATCAGCAAATAACGGTGCGTCCGGGGTACGGGAAAATTCTGCCCTGGGTGCGGCGCGTGCCGGACGTCGGTGGTGGGGACGCCATTGTGGCAGTGGCAGGACCGGATGCGCTCGTGCTGCGTGGCAATGATCTGCCCGTGGCTGCGGGCCGACAACACTGCGGCAGCTTTACTGTCGCGGCGGGGGAGCGTGTGGAGCAGGAACTCATTTGGTACCCGTCCCACCGCGCCGTCCCACCACCCATTGACATTGAGGAGGCGTTGGAGTGCACCGGAAAATACTGGGAGCAGTGGGCCGCGGGCTTTAATCAAGACGGAAAATATGCAGCCATTGTGGAGCGTTCGCTGCTGGTGCTGCGCGCTTTGACGCATGAAGACACCGGTGGGATCGTTGCAGCCCCCACCAGTTCCCTGCCCGAGGACTTTGGCGGCGGACGGAACTGGGATTACAGGTATTGCTGGTTGCGTGATGCCGCACTGACCCTTGAAGCCATGATGACGCACGGTTTTGAGGCCGAGGCGATGGAGTGGCGGAACTGGTTGCTGCGTGCCGTCGCGGGGGATCCGGACGATCTGCAGATCATGTACGGGCTGGCGGGTGAACGTGATCTGGCTGAAGGGGAACTCCACCACCTGCCTGGTTATGAAGGTGCCCTGCCCGTCCGCGTTGGTAATGGGGCGGTGGGACAGTACCAGGCGGATGTTGTGGGCGAGGTGCTGGTGGCGCTGGAGAAGCTTCGGGTCAACGGTGGAACCGAGGATGACTTTTCCTGGCCCCTGCAGCATGCAATGTTGGGTTTTGTGGAGAAGAATTTCAATGCCAGGGACCACGGAATTTGGGAAATGCGGGGGGATTTGCTGCACTTCACCCATTCCCGCGTCATGATGTGGGCCGCCTTTGAATGCGGTGTGCGGGCCGTGCGTGACCATGGCTTGTCAGGGCCCGTGGAGCGGTGGGAGGGTCTGCGCGACCAGCTCCAGGCTGAAATCATGGAGCACGGCTTCAATGCGGAGCTGAACACCTTCACGCAGACCTATGGCGGCACCACCACCGACGCGTCCTTGCTGGTGCTTCCGCAGGTGGGTTTTGTGGCCTATGACTCCCCGGAAATGCTCGGAACGGTGCAGGCCTTGGAAGCCGAACTGTTGGATCCGCACGGCTTGATCATGCGTTACCGCACCGACCACGGTGTGGACGGGCTCGCCCCAGGCGAGCATCCCTTTCTAGCCTGCTCCTTTTGGCTGGTGGAACAGTATGCCCACTCGGGCCGCCGCGAGGAGGCTGTGGCCCTCATGGACAAGCTGGTGGGACTGGCGAATGAGGTGGGACTGCTCAGTGAAGAGTACGACCTTGCGGGCGGACGGATGGTGGGAAACTTTCCGCAGGCCTTCTCCCACTTGGCGCTGGTGCGCGCAGCCGACGCCCTCGCAGGTTCCGGGCAGCTCAGTTCGCCGTGGGAGCCTCCGGAAACCCACAAACTGCCCGTGCTGTCCAATAAAGGCTAGGGAAGGTTGGTGGGCCCGGGCTGAAGCGGGTACCCAGTGGGCTGCGGCGGTTGGGGCTGCCCGCCATACGCCTGGCCGTAATGCTGGAGGTACTGCTTTTGCTCGGGGGAGATATAGGCAGGCCCCCGGTAGCGGGCTTGGCCGTAGGAGAGGATGGAGGCAAACACCACCGGCACAAACAGCAGACCCACGGTGTAGGCAGTGTCCTTGCCGAACGACTTGGCCACGTCGTTTACTGAGAGAATGGCCCAGTAGATCCCGGCGTAGGGGATGAACTGCAACCAAAAGTGCGACTCCGGGCGGCCGGCGATTTTTACCATGATCCAAGTGTTGTAAAACGGCACAAAGGCCCCCCATTGGGGGTGGCCGGCCTTGGCGAACAGCCCTGCCCAGGCGAAACCATTGGCGAGCCAGATCACCAGGAAGACCAGCGCGTAAATGCCCATAATGGCCATGATGACCAGCAGCACCGAAGCCCCGTCGGCGGAGCTGTCACTGTAGCCGTAACTGTTGTAGGAGTCGTAGCTGTCATATTTAAAAGGGCGCACTAAGGCAAGGATGGATGCAACCATGGCAGCCATGCTATGTCAGTTGCGCGGCGTCCCCCATGGGGCGAAGTGCCCATAGGAAAAAGCTGGCGCACCTGCGGTCCAGTATTGAGGAGAAAATCATGATTGTGGCATTTTCAGTAGCACCCAGCGGCACAGCACTGGATGCACCCGCCGGAACATCCGACGCCGCCTCCGTCCACACGGCGGTGGCCGCGGCCGTGAAGGTGGTGCGTGATTCGGGGCTGCCCAATCACACCGGTTCCATGTTCACTGAAATCGAGGGTGAGTGGGATGAGGTCATGGATGTGGTTAAGCGGGCCACCGAGGCCGTGGCCCCTTACGGTTCCCGGGTGTCCCTGGTGCTCAAGGCGGATATCCGTCCCGGGCACAGCGGCGAACTCAGCGGCAAGGTGGCCCGGCTGGAAAAGGCCCTGGACGCGCTTGAAAATTCCTGATGGGGCGCAAACGGACGCCTAATAACGGTGCCGGGGAGGCTGCGGGCACCGTCAGGGATGCCGCAGCCCGCGGTCCCGTGGCTGGCAGGCATGTCACGGACACCGGCGTGGCGGAGCTAATTCCCGACGGCGACAACCCGAACGGCTGGCTGCTGCTGCTCAACGGCGTGCAGAGCTCACATGTGGACCTGGCCGACCCGCTGCGCCTGGATTTTGAGTACATGCGCTGGATCATGGCGCTGGTGGCGGACCGCTGGGCATCCGGAGCCAAACTTCGCAGCCTCAACCTGGGTGGGGCGGCGTGTGCCATGCCCCGGTATCTGGTCGCGGCGTACCCCCAGTCCCGGAATGTGGTGGTGGAAATTGACGGCGTCCTGGCCAACCATGTCCGTGACTGGTTTGATCTGCCGCGGGCACCGCTGTTGAGGATCCGTGTGGGTGAAGCACGGCAGGTGACGGAATCCCTGACCGGGGCGAGCCGGGATCTGATCATCCGCGACGTCTTTGCGGGAGCCAAAACACCCCACGGCCTCACCACCGTGGAATTCACCGCCGCAGCCAAAAGGGTGCTTATGCCTGATGGCGTATATATTGTCAATTGCGGTGACGCCCCGGCCCTGACGACCGCGCGCCGGGAAGCGGCGACCATAGCGGCGGGTTTCGCCCACACGGTGATCATTGCCGATCCGCCCATGTTGAAGGGACGGCGCTCGGGCAACATCATCATTGCCGGCAGTGACGCGCCACTGGGAAACGGCTCAAGCCTGCAGCGGACCCTGCTGGGCGGAGCCATGCCCGCACAGCTTTGGGATGATTCAAAAGTGCGCCTTTTCGGCCACAGCGCCCCGCTCCTTTACGACGCGGCACCATAGGCCGGGCAGGCGCGGGCCCGCACTCAGCGTACCGCGGCTGCGGCCGCGGCGGGGGTTTCGTCCACAAGGTCGGGACGGCGTCGCCCGTTGCCGCGGACCCAAGCAGCAAAGGCAAGCGTCAGCAGGACCAGCCAAGCGGCGCCAACGTACAACGCCATCCGGGTCCCGGGATGGATGCCCAGCAACACAATGACCCCCAGCATGAACAGCACAGTCAGAATTGAAGCCAGGGGCCAAAGCGGCACCGGGAACGCCGAGGGGGCAAGGTGCTTGCGGGCAATTTGGCGCTTCATGGCAATGTGGGCCGCAAGGATCATGATCCACACCCATACCGTGGCAAAGGTGGCAATGGAGGCTATGAGCAGAAAAACATCTTCCGGGATGGTGGCATTGAGGACCACTCCCACCAAGAGCACCCCCGTCATCAGCAGCACTGTCATCCATGGCACGCCGGCCCGGGAGATCTTCCCAAAAACCGCGGGGGCATGGCCTTGCTGGGACAAGCCGAACAGGATCCGCCCGGCCCCGAAGATGTCGCTGTTAATGGCTGACAGGGCAGCTGTAATGACCACTGCATTGAGGATATGTGCGGCCAGGGGAATGCCCAGGGAATCAAAAATTTGCACAAAGGGGCTGCTCTGGCCCGTAATGTCCTGCCAGGGAATCAAGCTCATCAGCACGCCCAAGGTCAGCACGTAAAACAGTAAAATGCGCACCGGCACCGTGTTGACGGCGGCCGGAATGGATTTTCCGGGATCCTGCGCCTCACCCGCGGTGACACCGATGGTTTCAATGCCGCCAAAGGCAAACATGACCACGGCAAAGGCCGCCAGCAGCCCAAGCCAGCCATTGGGCAGCAGGCCGCCATTGTTGACCAGGTTTCCCAAACCGGACACGGTCCCGCCGCCGTCGAGCTGGAAACCGAAAATAATGATGGCGGCACCGCCTGCAATCATAGCAATGATGGCGGCGACCTTGATCATGGAAAACCAGAATTCAAGTTCACCAAAGACCTTCACGGTGAGCATGTTAATGGCTGCGAGGAAAAAGATGATGGCCAGCACCCAAATCCAGCGCGGCACCTCGGGGAACCAGAAGCCCATGTATATGCTGAAGGCCGTGACATCGGCAATGGCAACTATCGCCATTTCAAAGACGTAGGTCCAGCCCGTGATGAAGCCCGCCAGGGGACCCAGGTAACGCCCGGCGTACTGCCCGAAGGAGCCGGAGACGGGGTGCCGCACTGCCAGCTCGCCCAAGGCCCGCATCACCATGAACACTGCGGCACCGGCAACGATGTACGCGAACAGGACCGCCGGTCCAGCGGCCTGGATGGCACTGGAGGATCCATAGAACAGTCCCGTGCCAATGGCCGAACCCAAGGCCATGAAACGGATGTGCCGGGTCTTGAGGCCGCGCACAAGTACGGCTCCTGTGGGATTCATGGTGAACTTTCTAACACCGGGTGCCGCGGTGGACGGCCTCATTCTCCGGCCGAAAAGGTGGGCGGCACCACTCGGGTGCTGGTGGGGGTGGCAAAAGCGCCGCTGGGACGCCAAATTCCTTGATTTTCCAACTGCAACATTCTATCTTGCCGCAACTGCCCGCACGCCAAACACTGTGCCGGCCGGGTTTGCAGCCGCAATCATTAAGCTGAAAGTGTGCTGCGCCTCGACACATCAAGCGCCTCAGGTGTTTAATGTTTTGTACGTCACTATTCAGACGTATATTCGAATGGAAGCTCCGTGAAACTTCTGAGTTTGGCCATCAGCCATGCTAAACCCTATTGGGTCTGGATCACCGCCGTCCTGGTGCTCCAGCTCATTGCCACCATCGCCGCCTTGTATTTGCCGAGCTTGAATGCCCAAATCATTGACCAAGGCATCAGCCGCGGCGACACCGACTTCATTTGGGCAACCGGCGTGACCATGATCATGGTTTGTTTTGTGCAGGTCGCCGCGGCCATTGGCGGCATATACTTCGGTGCGCGCACGGCCATGGCGATAGGCCGGGACCTGCGCCGCGAGGTCTATTACCGCGTCAACGCCCTGGGTGCGTTGGACGTAAGCCGTTTCGGCACAGCCACCTTGATCACCCGCAACACCAATGATGTCCAGCAGGTGCAAATGCTGGTGCTGATGACCTTGAACTTCATGGTCTCCACCCCCATCATGTGCATTGGCGGCATCATCATGGCCCTCCGGGAGGATGTGGGCCTGTCCTGGTTGCTCTGGGTTTCAGTGCCGCTGCTTTTCGCCGTGGTGGGCCTCTTGGTGGTCAAGCTCTTGCCGCTTTTCCGTGAAATGCAGGACCGGATCGACGCCGTGAACGGCGTGTTGCGCGAGCAGATCGTGGGCATCAGGGTGATCCGCGCTTTTGTGCGGGAAGGCTTTGAAGCCGCGCGTTACCGTGACGCCAATCAGAAGCTGACGCGCGTGTCAGTGCGGGTGGGCAATTTGTTTGTCCTCATGTTCCCGGCCATCATGATGATCCTGCACCTCGCCACGGCGGCCGTGCTGTGGTTTGGTGGCCAAAGGGTCGACGCCGGCCAAATGCAGGTGGGTTCCCTCACGGCATTTTTGCAATACCTGCTGCAGATACTCGTCGCGGTCATGATGGGCGTCTTCATGGTCATGATGATTCCCAGGGCAGCCATTTCCGCCGAGCGCCTTGATGAGGTGTTGACCGCCAAACCAAGCCTGCGCGTGCCGGCAGGCAGGGAACTTCCCGTAACTCACGGTGTGAAGTTTTCCGGGGTGAGCTTTGGTTACCCAGGTGCGGAACGGCCGGTTTTGAACAATGTCTCCCTGACGGCGGAGGCCGGCAAAACCACGGCCATCGTGGGGTCCACGGGATCAGGAAAAACAACGCTGCTGAACTTGATTCCACGTCTCTTTGACCCACAGCAAGGAACAGTGCGCATTGGCGGTGTGGATGTCAGCGAACTGAGCCGCATCCAGCTGGCCCAGCTGGTGGGGCTGGTGCCGCAAAAACCCTACCTGTTCTCCGGCACCGTGGCCTCCAACCTGAGGTTCGGGCGCCCCGAGGCCAATGATGCGGAGCTGTGGGAGGCATTGCGGGTGGCCCAGGCAAGCGACTTTGTCACGGAGAAGCCCAAGCAGCTCGCCACGCCCATTGCCCAAGGTGGCACCAATGTCTCCGGGGGGCAGCGGCAACGTCTGTGCATTGCCCGCGCGCTTGCCGTGCACCCCAAGGTGTTCCTCTTTGACGATTCCTTTTCAGCCCTGGATGTCGCCACGGACCAGCGCCTGCGCCAATCACTGCACGAGGCCACGGAAGGGGCCACCGTAATCATTGTGGCCCAACGCATTTCCACCATTCGGGAGGCCGACCACATCATTGTGCTCGACGATGGCGCAGTGGTCGGCGCCGGCACCCATGAGCAACTGCTTGAGGGCAACAGCACCTACCGCGAGATTGTGCAGTCACAAATGAGCATTGAAGGGGTGGCCTGATGGCGCGCCGCAGCAAAGACGCCAAGTCCAAAGCCCCCGTGGAAAAGGACCAGGGCTCGGAAACCGGTGAGGAGCTGTATCCGGAATACCAGCCCACGGGTGCCGACGACATGTTTGGTGATGCGCCGGCCAAGAAGGCCGAACACTTTTGGCCCTCCGTGAAGCGTCTGGTGGGGCTGCTGCGCCCCGAACGGGTCATGTTCGCACTGGTCATTGCCCTGGTGGTGGGTTCCGTGGTGCTGACGGTCATTGCGCCCAAAATCCTGGGCCAGGCCATGGATGTCATCTTCAATGGGGTCATTGGTTCGCAGCTGCCGGCCAACGTGCCCCTTGAAGCGCAGATCCAGGGCCAGCGGGATGCGGGCAATGACCAGTTCGCCGACATGCTGGCCAAGGCGGAGATAATTCCTGGCGCCGGCATTGACTTTGTGGAGCTGAGCCGCCTGATTGTGATTGTGCTGGTGCTGTACATGGTGGCGTCAACGCTCATGTGGCTGCAGGGCTACCTGCTCAATGCACTGGTGATGCGTGTAGTGTTCAAGCTCCGCGAGGACATTGAACGCAAACTCAACAAGATTCCCCTGGGCTACTTTGACACCCGGCAGCGCGGGGACCTGATGTCGCGGGTGACCAACGACGTCGACAACATCCAGGCAGCCCTCCAACAGGCCTTCTCCCAACTGGTGCAATCAGCGCTGACAGTCATTGGCATTGGCGTAATGATGTTCATTGTTTCCTGGCAGCTGGCGTTGATCGCTTTAATAGCGCTGCCGTTGTCAGGGATCATTGCCGGGTTCATTGGCACGCGCTCGCAGAAGCTGTTTGCGGCGCAATGGAAGAACACCGGCGCTCTCAACGGGCACATTGAAGAGACATTTTCAGGCCTCGAACTGGTCCGGGCCTATGGCCGGGATGAGCAAATGCTGGCGGAGTTCGACGGCCGCAATGAGAAGCTCTTCAAAGCCTCCTTCGGCGCCCAGTTTGTATCTGGCATGATCATGCCCGCCATGCAGTTTGTCTCCTACCTCTCCTACGTTCTAGTGGCGGTGGGCGGCGGGCTGCGTGTAGCCACAGGTCAAATGACCTTGGGTGATGCCACTGCCTTTATCCAGTACTCGCGGGAGTTTTCCCAGCCCATCGCCGAGATCGCCGGCATTGCCAACATGATCCAATCCGGTGTTGCCTCCGCCGAACGGACCTTTGAGATCCTGGATGCGCAGGAGCAGGAGCCGGAGGAGGATTCGGCACTGTTGCCTGCGCGAACCGATGGTCATGTGCGCTTTGAGAATGTCAGTTTTGGCTATGCTCCGGCGACCCCGCTCATCCGGGACGTTTCCTTCACGGTGGAGCCTGGCCAGACAGTGGCCATTGTGGGACCCACCGGTGCGGGCAAGACCACCTTGGTGAACTTGATCATGCGTTTTTATGAAATCACCAGCGGGCGGATCATGCTCGACGGGGTGGATATCCGTGAGCTTTCCCGAAAGCAGGTGCGGGCCCAGGTGGGCATGGTGCTGCAGGATGCGTGGCTTTTTGAAGGAACCATTCGGGAGAACATCCGTTATGGTCGCCTGGATGCCAGCGATACGGAAATTGTTGCAGCTGCCGAGGCCACCATGGTGGACAGGTTTGTGCGCCAACTTCCAAACGGTTATGACACGGTCATTGACGCCGACGGCGGCACGGTCTCAGCCGGGGAACGTCAATTGTTGACCATTGCCCGGGCCTTCATTGCCCAACCCTCGCTGCTGATTCTGGACGAGGCCACTTCATCGGTGGACACCCGCACCGAATTGCTGGTCCAACATGCCATGGCGGCTCTGCGCTCGGACCGGACCTCATTTGTGATTGCCCACCGCCTCTCCACGATCCGCGACGCCCATACCATTTTGGTCATGGAAGACGGTGACATTGTGGAGCATGGCAATCATGAGCAGCTCTTGGAGAGCCGCGGCGCCTATTACAAGCTGTACATGACCCAGTTCCAGGCCGGGCATGAACTTGCCGGTGAAGTTGCGGCACCCGATGTGCACTGACCATAACAAAAAATGGCAGTTGTTGGACCCCCCCCCCCACAAATGGGGTGCGTCCCACAAAAGACATTGCGGGGAGGGAAACAGA